>NZ_QSRC01000001.1:0-339977 GCF_003436895.1 Collinsella sp. TF09-1AT
TATTTGCTCAATGTGTTCGGCTGAGATCGGAAATCAACCGTGGCCGCGATTGCAAAGGCGCTCTATGATGTGCGGTCCTCGTTGGCCTAGCGACTTCGTAAAAAGTGAAAGAGCCAAAATGCTGGTACCATACCGTGGATAAGCAGTTTTCACAGGTTTGGGGGATGGTATGCCTACCATCGCAATCATCGGTGCGCTCGAAAAAGAGGTTGCGCAGATTAAAGAAGAGCTGAGTGGCGCACATGAGGCGCAGGAGGCGGGCTTGACCGTTGTGAGCGGCGAGCTTGACGGTCTGACGGTGGTCGCCACGACCGCTGGCATGGGTACCGTGAACGCCGCTGCCGCAACGCAGCATCTCATCAGCAAATACGCCCCGCAGGCCGTTGTGTTTTCGGGTATCGCGGGAGGCCTAAACCCTAAACTACATATTAACGACGTGGTTATAGGCAAGTGCCTGCGCTATCTCGATACCGACACGGCGCTCATCGCCGAGTCGGCGCCGGGGCTCGAGGAGTTTGTCTCGACGCCGGCGTTGGCTGATGTTGCCGCCGCCGTGCTTGCCGAGCATGGGTTTGTGGACGTATCGCTGGATGTGGCGGCTGCGGAGAAGGACCCCAAGCAGTTCCTGTGTGGCACTATCGCCACGGGTGACCGCTTTGTTACGGGTGACGCCATGCGTAACGCTGCGATTGAGGCAACGCATGCCGATTGCGTCGAGATGGAGGGCGCGGCAATTGCGCACATCGCAGCCAAGAATGGTGTCGATTGCCTGGTGCTGCGCGCTATCAGCGATAATTGCGACGAGGCATATGACGCGTTTTGCGAGCGCGAGTTCGATCTGGATGAGTACGCTCGCACCGCGAGCGGCATCACGCTTGACATCGTTCGTCGTATCGCCGCCGCGCAATAGCACGCCCGTTTTGTAAAAACCTACGACCAAGGAGTGTCCATGGCCGATTCCATTAACTACCAGCTTGCCAAGTTCGTCGCCAGCTACGGCAAGGTTTCGCAGATTCCCGAGTCCACCTGCCCCGAGGTGAGCTTTGTCGGCCGCTCCAACGTGGGCAAGTCGTCGATTATGAACAAGCTCTTTGGCCGCAAGAACCTGGTCAAGGTTTCCAGCACGCCGGGCAAGACGAGCAACATCAACTTCTTCGAGGCCGACGACGTACACTTTGTGGACCTGCCGGGTTACGGTTTCGCCCGTCGCTCCAAGGCCGAGCGCGACCGCTGGGCCGAGCTTATCGGCGACTTCTTTGACTCCGAGCGCAGCTTTAACCTGGTTGTGTCGCTGGTGGACATTCGCCACGACCCCAGCAAGCTCGATCACGATATGATCGACTACCTGCAGGGCAACGAGTTCAACTTTATCGTCTGCCTCACCAAGGCCGACAAGCTCAGCCGTACCCAGCAGGCCCGTCAGGCAGCGGCCATCAAGAAGCAGCTCAACGTCCCGGCCGAGAACGTAATCATCACGAGCTCCCAGACCGGCACCGGCATCGACGAACTAAAAAAGCGCATCGCCGAGGCTTGCCTCTAGTAAGGCTGCAGCCCCTCAAAAGCTCTCATCTATATCACCCCAGTGATAGTTATTGGTAAACTATCACTGGGGTGATATTTTTAGGAGGTCGATATGGAGCTTTGGCACGGGTCGGAGGTTGTTGTCGAGCATCCATCGTTGGATAAATGCAGGCAATTCAATGACTATGGGCGCGGGTTTTATTGCACACCACATGAGGAAATGGCAATGGAATGGGCATGCCGGACCGAGTCTGATGGCATTGCCAATCGATATGAGCTTGATTTAGATGGCCTTTCGGTCTTGGATTTAGAGTCTGGGGAGTTCTCAATCCTCAATTGGCTTGCGATTTTGGCCGACAACCGGGAGTTTAATGTCTCGACGCCGCTGGCACGCGAAGGACTTCGGTATTTGCTGGACAACTGCCTGATTGATATTTCTCCCTATGACGTTATTCGAGGCTATCGCGCTGACGATTCCTACTTTTCGTTTGCAAGACAGTTCGTTAACGGCATGATTTCGCTCAGGCAATTGCAGCGCATTATGTTTTTGGGGGATTTGGGCATTCAATATGCGCTTATGAGTGAGCGCGCGTTCTCGGCGATCAGGTTTCGCGATTGGAAGCAGGCCTCGGGAGCTGAGTTTTATCCCAAACGATTTGAGCGAGAACAGAACGCTCGACGTAAGTACCTGGATACGGTAAACGGATTTGACACCGAGGGTGTCGACATTAGGGATTTGATGGCAGGGAGGGTTGATTTGAATGATCCAAGAGTTAACGGATTGTGGGCCGAGTAGGACATACCCCGTCTACTACCTCGAGGATGCAATGAACAACCTCGGCGACTGCTTTGACTATGCCGTTAACGATTATGGGGCAGAAGGATCGGAAGTTGCTGAACTCTTTTGCCTGAGCGGCGTAGCCCGCGAGTTCGAACGCGGCAACGCATGGGTAGTGTCGGGAAAATCGGGCGTTGAGCTGTTCGCGCTCATTGCCGAAAGGTCCGGCTATCAATCAAGGCCGATGCCAAATCGAACCTACCGATTCGAAAAGACACCGGAATATTGGACAGGCTGGATATTGGCATACCTTCAGTGGCGCCTAGGGGAGTCTTTCGAAGATTTGCTGCATGTCGTTCCATTCGATGTGCTACGCAGTCTGTACTACCCCTGGCACGAAGCCTCGGAGGAACGCGTGACTCGCCTCGTCTGCGATATGGCGAAAAAAGCGTCCAGGCAAACCAAACTTGCGTTAGCAAGAAAGAGGCTCAAGAAAACCCAACAAGATCTGGCATACGAATCGGGTGTGTCACTCCGCTCAATCCAAATGTACGAGCAGCGCCAGAGAAACATCAATGAAGCTTCGGTAACAAGCGTAAGAGCCATAGCAAAAGCCCTCCACTGCAACATCGAAGACCTCCTAGAACCAGTCTTCGAATACAAAGAAACCAGCGCAGCGTAAACCAAGCGCACAGGCGAAGCCTGTCACTAGTAAGTGTCCCTACCTAGCAAGAGCCCCTACCAATAAAAAGCAACTATCAGCCCGGCGCTTTTACAGAGTGTAGGTCCCTGTAGCCGCCGCCAGCGAAGTGAACGTAGGGGAGGCCAGGGGCTTTGCCCCCAAATCTTTCCGCAGGACGGCAGGACCCCCGCCGCACGAAGTGCGCAGCGGGGGTCCTGCCATGTCCGAGGACGATTTGGGGGCAAAGCCCCTGGCCTCCCCGGCGAGTATACGGGACGGCGACTACAGGTATTCGATCTGGGCGCCTTCCGTGTCGCACGTCAGAATATGCGTATCACACTTGGGGAACTGCTCGCGCAGCTTGACCTGCAGGAACTTGGCTACGATGGTGTCATCGGTTACGGCCATGAGGGTTGAGCCCGAACCGCTGATCCAGATGGTCTTGGCACCGCCGTTCAGGCAGGTGTCGCGCACGGCGTTGTAATCGGGGATCAAGCGGCGACGATAGGGCTCCTGGATGCGGTCGTCATTGGCGGCGGCAATAAGGTCCAGGTCGCCGGTCTCCAGGCCGCGCGTCATGCCGGCGATGCGGCCCATTTGCCACACGGCGGTGGAGAGCGGAATCTCCTGCGGCACGACTTTGCGCGCCTCGCTCGTGTGCACCTCGTAGGGCGGAATCACGGTAATAAAACGCAAGCGATCGCTCACCTCATAGCGCAGGCACTGGGGAAGCGAATCGGTTGGCGTAAAGGAGCAGACGGCGCCGCCCAGGATAGCGGGGGCGACGTTATCGGGATGGCCTTCGACCTCGGTGGCGATGCGGACGAGCTCGGCGCGGTCGACGGTGTGGCCTGTCAGCGCGGCGGCAGCCATGATGCCAGCGACGACGCAGGTGGAGCTGGAACCCAGGCCGCGGGCGACGGGCACGTCGGTCTGAATGTCGATAGCGACGGGGAATGCCGGCTCGCCCCAGACGGCCAGAGCATCGACAAAGCTCACATAGACCAGGTTATTCTCGTTTTGGAACTCCTCGGGGCAGCCCGTGATGGTGAGTTTGTCGGCGCGCTCGAAGGTGAAGTGCGAGTAGAGGCTGACGGCCATGCCGAGGGTATCGTAGCCAATACCCAAGTTGGCGCTTGTTGCTGGGACGGTGATTTTGATCATGTGAGTCCTCCTGGCGTGCCTGGCTGTTTAGTTCGCTGCTCGGGCAGTCCTGCGCAAGACGGAAAGCACATTAAGTGCTTTCCTTTGCGTGCGGAACTCGCGACGAACTAAACAACCAGGCACGCTGTGCGCGTTCGTCATCATCCCGGGGGCTATCTGATGGAAGAAGGCGCGCCGGCTTTCGCCGGCGCCTTATAAGGGGTTTTAGTTGGTAGTCATCTTTTTTGCTGCAGACTCTACGTAGTTGGCCATCTCATCGACGTCACAGACGTCTTCGAAGCGGACGGGTTTGGATTCGAGTTCGGCGAGCTGGGTCGGGGCGACCGTGTTGGTGGCCTGCTCGAGCACACGCATGGCCTCAAAGTCGTCCTCGGGAACGTCGAGGCCCAGGGCGTCGCAGCAGGCGCGCGGGAACTTGTAGGGGCTGGCGGTCGAAAGCAGCACGCGGACCTTGGCGCCCTCGGCGGGGGCGACCTGCTCAAAGACGTGATAGCCGCAAGCGGTGTGCGGGTCGATCACGTAGCCGTTGGCGTCCCAGCAGCTCTTGATGGCAGTGCGGACCTCGTCCTCGCTGGCCCAACCGCAGCCAAACACACTTTGGATCTTGGCCAGCAGCTCGGCGGGCACCTCGTAGCGGCCGGTCTGGGCAAGCTGCTCCATAAGGCCGGCAACGAGCTCGCAGTCGCCATCGGACAGGAAGTAGAGCATACGCTCCAGGTTGGAGCTGATAAGGATGTCCATCGACGGCGAGATGGTCGTGAAGAACGGACGGTTGCGGTCGTAGACGCCGGTGGCCAGGAAGTCGGCCAGCACGTTGTTCTTGTCGCTCGCCACGACGAGCTTGGCGACGGGCAGACCCATGCGCTTGGCGTAGTAGCCGGCCAAGATATCGCCAAAGTTGCCGGTCGGCACACAGAACTCTACGGCGTCGCCAGCCTCGATAGCGGCGGCGCGCAGCAGCTGCGCATAGGCGGCAAAGTAGTAGACGACCTGCGGCACCAGGCGGCCGACGTTGATGGAGTTGGCGCTCGAAAGCACCGTGCCGGCGGCCTCCAGGCGCTCGGCCAGCTCCTTATCGGCAAAGATGCGTTTGACGGCGCTCTGGGCGTCGTCAAAGTTGCCGCGGATACCGCAGACGGCGACGTTGTCGCCCTCCTGTGTGGACATCTGCAGATTCTGGACGCGGCTGACCTTGCCCTCGGGATAAAAGACGGTAATGCCCGTGCCCGGAGCATCGGCAAAACCAGCGAGTGCGGCCTTGCCCGTGTCGCCTGACGTGGCGGTGACGATCATGATGCGCTCGGCGCCGCCTTCTTTGGCGGAGGTGCGGGCCATCAGGCGGGGGAGCATCTGCAGGGCGACGTCCTTAAAGGCGCTCGTGGGGCCGCCAAAGAGCTCCATCACATAGGTCTGAGGGGCGTCGGCGCCCGGTGCGGCATCGAGTTTGACGAGCGGCGTAACCTCTTCGCTCGCGAACGTGCCGCGGTATGCTTCGTCGACACACGCCGAAATTTCTTCGGCCGTGTAATCATTCAGTAACATTCCCAACACATCTTGAGCGATTTCAAAGTACGATTTATCTGCAAGCGAGCTGATATCGACCTGCTGGGTGCCGAGCTCGTCCGAGACAAACAAACCCCCGTCGGGAGCGATGCCAGTACGGATTGCCACCTTACTTGAGCACGATAAAGTGCGTCCTCGTGTACTATGATAAGTTCCCATATAACACTGCTCCTCGGATGCCTTGGTCCCAATCGGTGAAACCATGGTATCAGAGCGCGCAAAATAGGTTCGCAGAGGCTTTTTAGAAAGGTAACCTCCAGCCCATGATTAAGATTGCCAAGTTTGGCGGCTCGTCGGTCGCCGACGCCGAACACTTTAAGAAGATCAAGGCCATCGTCGATGCCGACCCTGCCCGCCGTTTTGTGGTGGTTTCTGCCTGCGGTCGCCGTTTTAAGGGCGACACCAAGGTGACCGACCTGCTTTACCTGGTTAACGCGCACGTTAAGTACCACGTGTCGTGCGAGGAACTGCTCGAGGACATTGGCCAGCGCTACTTTGATATCGCTGACGAGTTGGAGCTCACCTATCCCATCCGCGAAGAGTTTGCGGCCTTTGCCGAGCGTGCTCGCTCCGGTGGCTACTCCACTGAGGAGCTTGTGAGCCGCGGCGAGTACTTCACCGCTCGCCTGATGGCCGAGTACCTGGGCCTGCCGTTCCTGGACGCCGCGACGGTCGTTGCATTCCATCACGATGGTACGCTCAGCATGAACCGCACCTCCGAGCTGGTGCAGGAGTACGGTCAGCAGGGCGGCTTTGTTATGCCCGGTTTCTATGGCGCGACGCGTGAGGGTCAGATCAAGCTGCTCGATCGTGGCGGCGGCGATATTTCCGGCTCGATTCTGGCCAAGTGCCTGGGCGCCGATCTGTACGAGAACTGGACCGACGTTTCGGGCTTCTATTCTGCCGATCCGCGTATTGTGCCCGAGGCGCAGCCCATCGCCCGCGTTACCTACGAGGAGCTGCGTGAGCTTTCGTACATGGGCGCAAGCGTCCTGCACGAGGAGGCTGTGTTTCCTGTGCGTGAGGCGGGTATTCCGCTGGTCATCAAGAACACCAATGCGCCGCAGGACCCCGGCACCATCATTAGCGAGACGGCTGACGAGGGCGCGGCTGAGCCCATCATTACCGGCGTGACCGGCAAGCGCGGCTTTGTCGCCATCAATGTGGCCCGCGACCGCACCAAGCCCCGCGTCGGCTTTATGCGCCGCGCGCTTTCGGTGTTCGAGCGCTATGACGTTTCCGTTGAGCACATGCCCACCGGCGTCGATCGCTTTGGCGCCGTGGTGCAGGAGCAGGATGTGCACGATTCGCTGTACTCGCTTGTGGGCGACATTCAACAGGAAGTCGAGCCGCTCGAGATCGAGGTCGTTGAGGGTCTGGCACTTATTGCTACCGTCGGTCGTAACCTGCGCGGTCGTGCAGGTATCTCGGGCCATCTGTTTGGCATGCTTGGCCAGGCGGGCGTGAGCGTGCGTATGATTTCGCAGAGCTGCGATGAGATCAACATCATTATCGGCGTCGAGGAGAAGGACTTTGACCTGGCGATTCAGACCATCTACCGAGCCTTCTCCGACGAGAACGGCATTGTGAAGGTCTCCGACCTGGAGGCTCCTGCGCCGGTCGATCCCGCTCTGGCCGCGCTCAAAAAGTAGCGACTGTTCGGTAGATTTTTTGGGTTATGTCTCAAAATCTACGGCGGGGCGTTTCGTTTCGGTTTCGTTTCGACGGGGCGGGTTTTGTATCCGCCCCGTTCTTGTATAAACTGGGCAAGAATATCCGGCCTGCTTGGCGTGCGGGCGATAGCCACAACCTTTAAAGGGGGAAGCATGAAACAGTACACGGTTGCTATTTTGGGCGCGACGGGAGCTGTGGGCACCCAGATGCTCGAGTGCCTCAACGAGCAGGAGTTTCCGGTCGGTAAGCTCAAGCTGCTGGCGAGCGCGCGCTCTGCGGGCAAGACCGTTGAGTTCCGCGGCGAGCAGGTTGTGATCGAAGAGGCTTGCCCCGAGGCCTTTGAGGGCTGCGACATCGTACTCGGCGCTGCCGGCGACGATATCGCCAAGGAGCTGCTGCCCGAGGCCGTCAAGCGCGGTGCCGTTGTGGTCGACAACAGCCACGCCTTCCGTCTGGATCCCGAGGTGCCGCTGGTCGTGCCCGAGATTAACGCCGATGACATTAAGTGGCACCACGGCCTGATCGCCAACCCCAACTGCGCGACCATCATCGGTCTGGTTCCTACGTGGCCGCTACATCAGCTCGCCGGCGTGAAGCGCATGATCGTGTCCACGTATCAGGCAGCTTCGGGTGCTGGCGCTCCCGGTATGGCCGAGCTCGAGGCTCAGCTGGCCGCTCTGGGCCGTGGCGAGGAGATTCCCGAGCCGCGTGCATTTGCCGCCCAGCTGGCGAGCAACCTGATTCCGCAGATTGGCGGCGTCAAGGAAGAGGGCTTTACCTCCGAGGAGATGAAGCTGCAAAACGAGGGCCGCAAGATCATGCACCTGCCCGAGCTGCGCGTGAACTGCACCTGCGTGCGCGTGCCCGTGCTGCGCTCGCACTCCGAGAGCATTACGCTCGAGTTCGAGCGCGACATTACGGTTGAGGAGGCCCGTGCTGCGCTTGCCGCCGCTCCGGGCGTCAAGCTGGTTGACGATCTGGGTGCCGAGGATGCACGCGATCGCTTCCCCATGCCGATGGACACCTCCGACCAGGACCTGATCTGGGTCGGTCGCGTGCGCCGTGATATCTCGAACCCCGAGGCCGCACGTGGCATCACCTTCTGGTGCTGCGGCGACCAAATCCGTAAGGGCGCGGCAACCAACGCCGTCCAGATCGCTAAGCTGCTCTGCGAGTAGGTTGACCTGTCCGGCGGGGGCCGGGCTTGGTTTTCAGAACGTCCTCGACCATGTGTGGCGCCTTGTCCTGCTCCTTCGGAGCCGCGGACAAGGCGCCACACTGGTCTGCGGAGTGTTCTGAAAACCAAGCCCGGCCCCCGCCTGCGGTGACGCTGCTGCGCGTGTTCCGCGATGGGGCCGTTGTTGGTTGGGGCCGCTGGGCTGATGTGGGGGCACGTGGTTGTTGCGGGCCCTGGTCCGGGCGGCGGCCTCGGCGCTTCGCGCCTGCCGCCTTTGGGGACTGCGGAGCGCTGCCGGCAGCTGCGGCGCCGCGCACCTGCTGCCTTGGGTGACTTTGGGGTCGATTGGGGTTGTCTGCACAATTCGCGGTATTATGTTGCGGAGTTTTGAAAGGAGCCGCTGGTGGTCACGACGACGTTTGCTTCGCCTTTGGGCGAAATCTTGCTTGCCGCTGATGGCCGCGGTCTGACGGGGCTTTGGTTTGAGGGACAGGAGCACTTTGGCTCCACGCTGCTCAAAGAGGATGCGGAGCGTGTTGAAGGTGCCGATGCGGTTTCTGGTGCCGGTGGGATGTCTTCGGTGAGTCCGGCAAATGGTGCGGCTTCTTCGGTGCTTGAGCGTTCCTGGGCTTGGCTGAATGCTTATTTTGCGGGGCAGGAGCCTCGGTTTACGCCGCCGTTGCATATGATTGGCACGGCGTTTCAGCGTGAAGTTTGGTACGAGCTGCTTTCAATTCCGCGTGGCGAGGTCGCTACGTATGGCGAGATCGCCCAGCGTGTTGCGGCTCGACATCGTGTGCCGGGAAATGAGGCACCCGTTGTGTCTCCCCGTGCCGTGGGGGCCGCGGTCGCGCGTAATCCCATTTCGATTATTGTGCCGTGCCATCGCGTGGTTGCCGCCGATGGTTCGCTCAACGGATATGCTGGCGGCCTTGACCGCAAGGAGTGGCTGCTGCGGCTTGAGGGCGCGTACGAGGAGTAACGCTCGAGCACTTTGCATAGCCAAGATGCCGTGAAAGAACGGGACACGCTTTCCGAATGGAGGCTCAGACGGAAACCACGTTCCGGAATTCTGTTATAAAGCGGGATGCGCTTTCCGAATGGCGTCCCGAGCGGAAACCGTGCCCCGGAATACAGCCTCAGAGTGGGACGCCGTTTCCGGTTGAGACCACCTGCCTGGACATCGATCTACGCCCGCTCCTGCAGGGCGTAGATGGACTTATCCATGTTGAATAGGTAAGCCACAACGCAGACGATGAAGAACGCCGGCAGATTACCGAAACCGAAGACCTCGCAACCGATAAGGATTGGCGCGAGCAGCGTGTTGGTGGCGCCGCCAAAGACGGCGGCGTAGCCCAGCGCGGCGCAGAACTCGACGGGCATGCCGAGAATTCCGGCGAGCACGACACCCAGGCTTGCTCCGATGGAGAACAGCGGCGTTACCTCACCACCTTGATATCCTGCGGCAAGCGTGGCGATGGTGAGCGCGAATTTAAGCGCCCAGTCCCAAGGCATGATGGCAATCTTGCCGTTGTCGTCCAGCGCTGCCGATATCAGGTTTGTGCCAAGGCCGCAGTATCGCCCCTGCCACAGTACGAACAGAATCGCCGACAGTGCAAGGCCCATAACGGCAACGCGTATGTAAGGGTTGGGGAACAGCCGCGCTGCAAGGGTCTTGGCATGGGCAAGGCACCAGGCAAAAGCGCCGCCTACCATACCAAACGCGATACCCAACAGCGCTAGCCGTCCAAGACCGGGGAGGTCGAGCGCATACGAGGCGGTAACGGCGACCTCGAACTTCTCGAGTCCTAGGGCGCCGGAGGTCATACTTGCTGCGAGTGAGGCCGTAAGCGCGGGAAACAGCGCGCGGTATTCCATGCGTCCTGCGACCAGCACTTCGATAGCAAAGACCGTGGCTGCAAGTGGCGTTCGAAAGAGTCCGGCAAAGCCGGCGGCCATGCCGATAAGCAAAAACGTGTTGCCGGGGTCGCGGAAAGGCAAGCGTCGGCCGATCCAATGTGAGACGGTTGCACCGATCTGCACGGCCACGCCCTCGCGTCCCGCGCTGCCGCCAAAGAGGTGCGTTCCCCACGTGCTCAGCATAATGAGCGGCACCAAGCGCGGGGAGATAGCGTCTTCGCGCCCGTGGCCTACGTCGAATACTAAGCTCATGCCGCGTTCGGTGCCTTTGCCCCAAGTGCGGTAGGCAAACACGATGGCAATGCCCGCGAGGGCGAGGAGGGGAAGGAGCAGAGTGATGTGCTCGTCACGGAAGGTGCCAATCGCCAGAAGCACGCGACCAAAGAGCGCGCAGATGGCGCCAACGATAATGCCGACGGGGATTCCGGCAGCGCCCATAAGCACGATGCCGCTATAGGTGTTGACCAGGCGTTTAATCCTGCTCGATGTGCTGCTTTCTGACACTTCTCCTCCAAAACAAAAAAGACTCCTGCCGCGGCGTGATACCTAGGAGGCACCACGTAACAGCAGAAGTCATCAGCAACAAGGCGGTTTAGGGTGACGCGACAGCTTAGCTAGCGCACCCAGCGGAGACATTCATTCCGAAGCGGCATCATAGCGGTGGGCGAGGCTTGGGTCAAATGGTTGACTTGGGTAGCCTCAATGCCTCGCCCACACCCGCCATTCCCCCATATAAAACCTGCCAAAATGAGCCTGTCCCTTTTTGGTGGGTGGGAAATGGGTAATACTAAAGAGTTATCCGACCAGATGGGAATTAATCGATGGCCTATATTGAATTCAAAGACGTCATCAAGGCATACGGCGAGGGCGACGCCCGCATCCACGCGCTCGACGGCGCGAGCTTTACGGTCGAGCGCGGCGAGCTCGCCATCATTCTGGGTGCTTCGGGTGCCGGCAAGACCACGGCGCTCAACATTCTGGGCGGCATGGACACGGCGACCTCCGGCAACGTGACGGTGGACGGGCGCGACGTGAGCTCCGCCAACGAGGCGCAGCTCGTGGAATACCGCCGCGCCGACGTCGGCTTTGTTTTCCAGTTCTACAATCTGGTCCCCAACCTGACGGCACTCGAAAACGTCGAGCTCGCGGCGCAAATCTGCCCCGATTCGCTCGATGCCGAGCAAACGCTTTGCCAGGTCGGCCTGGGCGAGCGCCTCGCCAACTTTCCCGCGCAGCTTTCGGGAGGAGAGCAGCAGCGCGTGTCCATTGCCCGCGCGCTGGCCAAGAACCCTAAGCTGCTCCTTTGCGACGAGCCCACGGGCGCGCTCGACTACAAAACCGGCAAGCAGATTCTGCAGCTGTTGCAGGACACCTGTCGCAAGCAAGGCATTACGGTCATTATCATCACCCACAACTCCGCGCTGGCGCCCATGGCCGATCGCCTGATCCGCTTTAAGAGCGGCCGCGTGGAGAGCGAGACGGTCCAGCAAAATCCTGTACCTATCGAGACGATCGAGTGGTAGCGCCCATGGACCAGGATCGCCAAAACAGCCAAAACCGTGATACGGAGCACGTCGGTCGCGACCGAGAGTTCGCGACCTACCGCACTGCCCAAAGTTCAAACGACATGGTGCCGACGGTGTTTCGCCGTGGCATCTACCGCACAATCCGAGGCAGTCTTAAGCGCTTCTTGTCCATCGTGGTCATCACGGCGCTTGGCGTGAGCGTGATGTGTGGCCTTAAGGCGGGCTGCGAGGACCTGTGCGATTCGGTTGACGCCTACTTTGACCAGCAGAATGTCTATGACATTAACGTGCAGTCGACCTATGGCCTTACGCGCGACGATCTTGCGGCCATTCAAGAGGTCGACGGCGTCGAGACAGCCGAGGGCATCTACACCGAGACCGCCTACACCGCCGTGGGTACAACGCGCGAGCGCGTGGTCGTCCAGAGCCTTTCCAGGGAGAATATCGATCAGCCGGTGCTGGTGAGCGGCAATTTGCCCGAGCGTGCCGGCGAGGTCGCGGTGACCTCGCGTTTTTTGAAGGCTTCGGGCAAAAAGCTCGGCGATACCGTGAGTTTTGCCGCCAATGACGCGAGCTCGTCCAATCAAAGTGCCAAGGACCAGTTCGCCGCAGGCGATTACACCATTACGGCTGAGGTCCTCGACCCCACCGATGTGAGCTCCGACTCGACCGTCAATGCCTTTCGCGCTGCTTCGGCTGCGGACTATAAGTTCTATGTGAGCGAGGATGCCGCGACATCTTCTTCCTACTCCGCGGTTCACGTGAACGTCGAGGGAGCTAAGAGCCTCAATTCCTATTCGGATGCCTACACGACAAAGATTAACGAGGTCAAGGGCAATATCGATAAGATCCGCGACGGACGCGAAAAGGCACGTGCTCAAGAGTTGACGGTCGATACGCCGGCAAGTTTGGATGCGGCCGAGCGCCAAGCGAATATGCTCTTTGGGATTGAACAGGACAACATCGATCGTATGGCCGAGGGCAGCGAGGAGCGTGCGCAGGCGCAAGCCGACCTGGACCAGCGCCGTGCCGCCGCCGACCAGCAGTTTGCCGATGTCCGCGCCGAGATTTCCGACCTTGGCGAATGCAGCTGGTACATCCAGGACCGCGGCAACATCGCGAGCTACTCGAGCGTCGAGAGCGATAGCTCCTCGATCGAGGCCATCGCCACGGTTTTCCCGTTCATCTTCTTTATCGTCGCTGTGCTCATCAGCCTCACCACCGCCACGCGTATGGTCGAGGAGGAGCGCACGCTCATCGGTCTGTACAAGGCACTCGGCTATTCACGCGGGCGTATCCTGTCCAAATACGTGGACTATGCGCTGTGGGCTTGCCTGATTGGCGGCGTGCTGGGCAACATCATTGGATTTGTGGGCCTGCCGCTGTTCCTGTTTACGGTATTCGACGACATGTACTCGCTGCCCCAGATGCTGCTTTCGTACGACATCGTGTCCTCGATCGTTTCGGTGGCGCTGTTTGCCGTGGGCGTGGTGGGCGCCACGATTATCGCCTGCCGCCACGAGATGGCCGAGACCCCGGCCTCGCTCATGCGCCCCAAGGCCCCGCGCGCCGGCTCGCGCATCTTGCTCGAGCGCATCGGCTTTATCTGGCGCCGCATGGGCTTCTTAAATAAGGTCGCTGCACGTAACCTATTCCGCTACAAAAAGCGTGCCTTTATGACCATCTTTGGCATTGCGGGCTGCACGGCGCTTGTGATTTGCGGTATGGGCATCCGTGATACGTCGGTCGCGCTGTCGCCCAAGCAGTACGGCCACATCACACGCTATGACCTGCTGGCGGTCGCCAATCCCGACGATTTTTCGCAGACGTGCGCGGCGTTGGATGAGCGCAGTGCAGCCAAGGATTCCAACGTGACCGTGACTTCGACGCTGCCGATTATGACCGACAACGTCACCTTTACATTTGGCGGCAAGAGCGAGACCGTGCAGCTGATCGTGGTGCCCGATGACCGCACGGACGACCTGGACGACTACGTGTGTCTCGAGGACGAGTCCAAAGAACCGCTCGCCCTGCGTGACGGGGATGTGTATTTGAGCAAGAGCTCTCAACTGGTGCTGGGGATCAAGCCGGGTGACACAGCACATGTCCAGGATTCGTCACTCAACGTCGCCAAGGTCAAGGTCAGCGACATTTCGCTTAACTATCTGGGCAACACGCTCTATATGACGCAGAGCACCTACGAGCGCGCGTTCGGTCGAAGCGCGCGCCTCAACAGCATCCTTGCGCTGCTTAAGGGTTCGTCGGCCGATCAGATTGCGTTTACCAACCGTCTTAAGAGCGATGGTTGGATTACGCTGTCGAGTACCGCCGAGCATTGGGAAAACTATGAGGCAAACTTTACGATTATCAATTCGGTCGTGGTGCTTGTGACCTTTATGGCGGCGTGCCTGTCGTTTGTGGTGGTATTTACGTTGTCTAATACCAACATCTCGGAGCGCGAACGCGAGCTGGCGACTATCAAGGTGCTGGGCTTCCGTCGTGGCGAGGTGCACCACTACGTTAACAAGGAGACGCTGATTTTGACGGCGATTGGTGCCGCGCTGGGCGTGCCGCTGGGTGGCCTGCTTGCCGAGAGCTTTACGTACATCCTGCAGATGCCGTCGCTGTACTTTGACGTCGAAGTCGAGCCGCTGAGCTACGTGCTTGCCGTGGTGCTTTCCTTCGGCTTTACGATCATCGTCAACCTCGCCACCAACCGAACGCTCAACAAGATCGACATGGTCGGCGCCCTCAAGAGCGCCGAGTAACCTGCCAAAAAGGGACAGGGTTATTTTGGCAGGTTTTATCTGGGCGAACGCCGGACAACCATTAGGTGGCCCAGCGTTTGCCCCGTTTTGCTGGGGAGGTCTGTCGTTCAGTGCTCTTACTGCCCAATCCAGCGTTGCGCATAGCTCTTAATGTCCTCGGTAAAACCGTCAAGGTCGTCAAGGGTGATCACGCTGTCGATAAGCAAATTGGCTATCTCGCGGTGCATTGTGCTGCGGCGAATGTTGTTTGCGATTACGCCTGAGGACAGCTTGTCTCTATTGAGGCGCTCTTCTAATGCCCAAAATCTACTGGACGCTTCGCTGTCGCCGTTCAGCATCTCAACGTACTGGGCGATGAGCTTTTCCATATAACGTTCTTGCCATTGAGGAAGCATTTTCTTAAACAGCTTCCAGTCGCTTTCGGCTACGTCGCGCATATGTCCTCCGCTCGTCAAACGGGCTTTCCATTTGCCTTTCATTCTATTTGGTTTTCGCTCCCAGGCGTGGATGAGAGGCTCTCTTTAGCCTTCGAGATTGGGCTTGAATGGGTCGTATGCCACAAAACGGGCCTATCTACTACGTTTGCTACCACACCCTCGACCATGACAAAGATTATGAAATTAAAACCGCAGGTAGAGGGCTTGCCATTTTTCGGAAAAGGCGGGTATGGTCGGCCCTCTCGAGTTAAACGTAGTAAATAGGCCCTTTTCTTGGCGCGCGGTCAGCTCAATGCTAATCTCCGTGCCGGAACTGACCCAGTTGTTTGTAAGTTGTGGTGATATACGGACTGTTTGGCGCTTTGGAACTTCGAAACAGTCCCTATCTCACCGCAACTTAGGAGAAGGGCGGGGGTGGTTGGGCGCTGGTGGGTCGGAGCGTGTTAGGCCTGTTTGCGGTGCTTCCATTGTTTGCGGCACCAGCGCATGAGCGCCTTTATGACGGGAATCGTGATGAGGATGATCCATGCAGGATGGGGCTGTCCCAAACAGAGCCACATGTAGAGGAACCAAGCGATGGCGGCTGCCGGGTAGATGGCCTCGATCAGCTTAGACAGGTGGCGCCGATCGATGAAGTCACCAATCGCGTAGTAGACGGGAACCAGAAAGACGAGGAAAAGCCCCATGCCCCATGTGCCGTAGACAATGCCGAGCACCAGATAGGCGAGAGCGACAAGTGCGGGGAAGGGAAACTTGTTCCACGCACGACCGACCTTGGTGTGGAAATGCTTGCCATGATGGTCGAGCTTGTCGTGTGCTTCCTTCCAGCTGGAAAACGTCTCGCCGTCGATGGTGACGGTGCCATCGTCATTGGTATGCACGTTATGTCCATCGTCCTCTAGCGTATCGATATGCAATCCGCCTGGCCCCACATGGACCTCTTCACCCTTGCGCTCGTTAGCCACATGGATGCCACTCCAGCCAACATGGACCTCTTCGCCTTTGTTGGGATCAATAACGTGGATGCCGCGCGCGAGGGAAATATCGACAAGTGGCTTATCGCTGCAATCAGCGTGCTCAGTAGAAGCCTCAGCCTCTTCAGCCCCATCTGGAGCTTTGGTGCCGGCGTTGCTGTTCTGTGCCTCATCATCAGTCTGCGAGTCATCAGTGCTATCCACCGCCTCTCCATACAGCAGTTCATCCAGCGACACGCCATACAGCGCGGCGAGCGCAATAAGGTTATCGGTATCGGGTGAGGATTCGCTGCGCTCCCATTTACTGACAGCCTGACGACTCACACCCAGCTGGGCGGCAAGCGCCTCCTGAGAAAGCCCGGCAGCCTTGCGGCGATCAACGAGCTGCTGCGCCATCGCAAGATCCATAACAGTTCCTTTCATGTGGTGACCGTAATCGAATGAGCCGAGTATGCCGAGAACAACCAGTAGCGACCACCATTTCTAGTTAGAATCTGCTCCAACCCTACCGCAACTACCGGTAGCAACCCCTAACGACCAGCCATTTCAGGACAAATGTCAGTGCTACTCTCAGCTAAGAGCCTGCAACATCCCAAAATCTCAGCCCACGCACTTGCAGCAAGAAGACGAATAGCCTCGGCGAGTATGTAAACGCAGGGCCCTCCGACCCCGCCCGACGATTTCGATTGGCGACCTTTGACGGAGTCAAGGGAGGAGCCAAATCGAAATACGTCGGGCGGGGTCGGAGGGCCCGATGGGATGGATTTCGGCCGAGGCTATTCGTCGCCGAAGCTGATGCCTAATGCCTTGGCCTCGCGCACCAGGTCGCTCTGGGGGTCGACAAACTTGAGCTTGCCGGCGACCTCCTCGAGCGGCATGTGGCACATCTTGCCGTCACGCAGGGCAATCATGTAGCCAAACTCGCCGCGTAGGCAGCCCAGTGCCGCCTCGACGCCGCACTGGGTCGCAAAGATGCGGTCCTGGGCGTCGGGCTGACCGCCGCGCTGCGTGTGACCGGGGATGGCGACGCGGGTCTCGCGACCGGTCTTGGCCTCGATCTCCTTGGCGATGTCGTAGACAATCGACGGGCTCGTACGCTCGGCGAGCTTCTTCTTGTACTCCTTCTTGGACAGCGCCGCGTCCTCCTTGGAGATAGCGCCCTCGGCGACGGCCACGATGGTAAAGCGGCTGCCAGTCTCCATGCGATGCTCAATGGTCTTGATGACGTTATCCATGTCGTAGGGGATCTCGGGAATCAAGATGACATCCGCGCCGCCCGCGACGCCAGCGTACAGCGGGATCCAGCCAACCTTGTGGCCCATGATCTCGATGACGAACACGCGGCCGTGGCTCGAGGCGGTGGTGTGGATGTCGTCGATGCACTTGGTGGCGACGTCGATGGCGCTCGTAAAGCCAAACGTCAACTCGGTGCCCCAGGTGTCGTTATCGATGGTCTTGGGCAGGGCGATAACGTTGAGGCCTTCTTGGCGCAGGCGGTTGGCGGTCTTGGTGGAGCCGTTGCCGCCCAGCATAAACAGGCAGTCGAGCTGCAGCTTGTGATAGGTGTGGACCATCGCGGGCACCTTTTCGACGCCGTCAGCCTCGGGAATGTCCAGGCGCTTGAACGGCGTGCGGCTCGTGCCTAGAATGGTGCCGCCGCGGGTGAGGATGCCGCTAAAATCGGCGGGAGTCATAACGCGGAACCTGCTGTAGATAAGGCCCTGGTAGCCGTCCTCAAAACCATAGATCTCGATAGGCTCTTCGCTATTGGTCATGAGTGTTTTGACGATGCCGCGCATGGTGGCGTTGAGCGCCTGGCAGTCGCCGCCACTGGTAAGAAGACCGATCCTAAGCATGATGAATCCTTCCGGGCAAGTTATAACATGCGCATAAGTTTACCCCCGCACACTGTTGATACAGGGGTAAAACGTGTTAGCTCAAGCGTATAGAAATGTAAGCAACGTCAGGCGAGCGTAAGGTCGACGGGCCTGGCTCCTTACAGCGCGAAGGCGTCGACGTCGCCCCAGTGGCGGCGCAGCGTGATGGCGGCAGCGGGCTCGGTGTTGTCAAAGACGACCGACCACTGCGTGTTGCTGGTGATGTCTTCCGGATTGGGCTCTTGCGCCGCAGCGCGTAGGGCCTTCCAAGCGACTGCCTCGTCTTGGGCGCCGGCACGGGCGTCGAGGACATCGGCGATTGCGACGGCGCGCTCTTTACCATGGCCCAGCTCGCCGTTCTTTTGGTTGGGGAGCACCTCGTCACCATAGCAGGCGTAGAAGTTCGTGACCTGGCGTACGGGCGTCGCCTTGCATGCACGGTCGGGATCGCGCGGATCCCACTCCACCACCCGCGCGTCACCGGCGGCGTCGTTGATAAAGAAGTGGTAGTCGCGTCCGGCCATGGCGTGCATGTCGTAGGCAGAAAGCAGGTTGACGGCCTCTTGCGTGGTGGCGGCACGGTCGAGCACCAGACGGATGGCGAGCGAGGTATTGATGACGGGGCGTTGCGTGTCCTGGTCACAGGGTTTGGAATCCAGGGTGAGCACGGCAATGGACACGCCACATTCGTTGACGCCGTCGAGCTGGGCAAACGGGCCCATCAACGCCGCAGCGCGTCCGCCGACGGAGTCAAGCGGAGTGTTATCGCCCAGGTTGTTAAGGGCGGCAAACCCGATGGAGGCATAGCCGTCGCACGGGTGATTACGCACCAGCAGCGCCGAGGTGTCGTCCTTAAAGTCGTAATTGCGACCGGTGCGCACGCGGCCTTCGGCATCTACGGCGACAAAAGCGCTGCAGGCAAACTGGGGCGCCTGGACATGTGCCGGCACACCGGGCAGCACCTGTGCCACCACGGCATCGATGTAGGCCTGGTCGTCGCGCACGCCAGTGGCGATGATGCGATCAAGATCGTAGTCGTAGGCAATGTCGATTGCGTACAGGTCATAGCCATCCGCGTAGCCGGTCAAGCGTTTGAGTGACGCGGCAGACTTGATTTGTTTGTGATAAACGATGCCGGTGGCAGCGGCAAGGCCGACGGCGACTCCTGCGACACCGCAGGCGATGGCAATGTTACGTGGCTTCATGACGGCTCCTTTCGTCCTGTTAGCGTAATTGTCGCAAAAGGAGTGCGGGCATGATGGCTCAACTTGGCGAGCGGCGCGGGATTAAACATGGAATGAAAGGCACGGCACTGGCGCGGCGGGGTATGCTGGAGGGGACCATCAGCCCAGTGAAAGGGGAGAGCATGACGGATCAGGAAACGCCCGAGCGCGCGCATGTGACGGCCGACGATATCGAGGCCGCCAACGACCTTATCGACTTTATCGAGGCATGCCCCAGCATGTTCCATACGGCGGCGACCATTATGGCCGAGCTCGACGAGGCGGGCTTTACCTACCTGCCCGAGAATGCGGCGTGGGACATCGAGCCGGGCGGGCGTTATTACACGCAGCGCAATACCTCGAGCGTTGTTGCCTTTAAAGTGGGCGAGGACCTGGCCGCTACGTGGGGCGAGGACGGCGTTGCCGGTGACTATCATTTTCAGCTGACGGCGTCGCACAGCGACTCGCCGACGTTTAAGGTCAAGGCCGTGCCCGAGCTCGACGGCGCGGGCGAGACGCTGCGCCTGAACACCGAGGCCTACGGCGGCATGATCGACTACACCTGGTTCGACCGTCCGCTGGCACTCGCGGGCCGCGTGTTGGTACGCGAGGGCGACCGTATCGAGAGTCGTTTGCTCGCTACCGAGCGCGAAGTCGCCATCATCCCGAGCCTTGCCATCCATATGAACCGCGGCGTTAACGAGGGCTTTGCGCCCAACCGAGCCGTTGACCTGTGCCCTCTCATTAGCGCTGGTGACCTTAAGCAGGGCGACTTTGACGCCCTGATCGCCGATGAGCTGGATGTTGAGCCCGAGCAGATTTTGTGCCGCGATTTGTTCCTGGTCAACCGCCAGGATGCGCGCATTTGGGGCTGGGCCGACGAGTTTATCTCGACGCCCAAGCTCGACGACCTGGCCTGCGCCTACACCTCGCTGCAGGCATTTTTGGGTGCTGAGAACGTGCACGACGTTTCGGTCTTCTGCTGCTTTGATAACGAGGAGGTTGGCTCCGAGACCAAGCAAGGCGCCATGTCGACGTTCTTGGCCGACGCGCTGCGCCGCATTAACGGATCGCTGGGCTTCGACGACGAGTCGTACCACCGTGCGCTTGCCGCTTCGATGCTCGTGAGCTGCGACAACGCGCACGCCGTGCACCCCAACCACGCCGAGAAGTGCGACGCCCGCAACCAGGTTGTGCTCAACGGCGGCATCGTCATCAAGGAGGCCGCCAACCAGCACTACTGCACCGATGCCTTTAGCCGCGCGGTGTTCCAGGCTATTTGCGACGACGCCGACGTACCCACGCAGGCCTTCGCCAACAAGAGCGATATGGCCGGCGGCTCCACCCTGGGCAACCTGTCGAACATGCAGGCGAGTATGCACGCTGTGGACGTGGGCCTGCCGCAGCTGGCCATGCACTCGAGCTACGAGACCGGCGGCGTGCGCGATGTGATGTGCGCCATCCGCGCCCTCACCGCCTTCTACGAGCGTGACCTCCATATCAACGGCGCCGAAAGCGTGGAGCTCTAAAACCTGCCAAAAAGGGATGTTTATTTTGGCAGGTTTTATCTGGGCGAATGCCAGCGGCATTACAAGCCGCTGAGTCCCTAAAGCTTTGCGGGTAGAGAAAAAGTCAGCGAGAGCCCGCCTGGGCGAGCAAGGTGCCTTGAAAGAGGAGGGCATTGGCCTTCTGGCCATGCCCGACGATTGAAAGGCAGATTGCCGTCCAGACGGGCTCGTAGCGTCGGCTCATTACGCCGTTCGTTAGAACGGCGTAATACCTAGTGCTCAATCCAGCAGCGTAGCGTCTCGCCAGCCAGAAGATGGCGTAGATTCTCGGCGGCGATGTCGACCACGTTGTTGAGCGTGGCCTCTAGGTGGAACCAGCCCGAGATATGCGGCGTGATGAGCATGTTGGGAGCGTCCCACAGCGGGCTTGTCGCGGGCAGGGGCTCGGGGTCGGTGACGTCGACCGCGGCGCCGGCAAGATGTCCCGACTCCAGGGCGGCAACCAAGTCGTCGGCGACCACAAGGTCACCGCGGCCGCCGTTGGCAAAGAAGGCGCCCGGCTTCATTGCGGCAAAGAACTTGGCGTTCGCCAGACCGCGGGTCTCGGGCGTGCTGGGCATAAAGGATGCGACGATGTCGGCCTCCGCCAGGCGCTCAGACAGGGCATCCATGCCGTCCATGTCCTCAAACACAATGGGGTAGACGAGCGGATGGCGCTTGATGCCGTGGACGTGTGCGCCCATGCTGCGGCAGAGCGTGGCAAAGTGGCCGCCGATATCGCCCGCGCCCAGCACCAGCACGTTGGCATTTTTGAGCGAGGTAACCTGCCCCAAATCCTCCCAGCGATGCTCGCGCTGCAAGTCGTGATAGCCGGGCAGGCGCTTCATCATTGACAGCACCATGGCAAACATGTGCTCGCTTACGGCCTGACCGTAGGCGCCGATCGAGCAAGACAGCTTGGCGTCAGCCGGCACGGTGCCGGCGGCAAGGTAGTCGTCATAGCCGGCGGTCTGCAATTGCAACAGCTGGAGATGCTCGCATGCGGTAAGCAAGGCAGGGTCGATGTTGCCCAAGATCACGTCGGCATCGGCGACCTGCTCGCGCGTGGCGGCGTCGGCGCTCGTGTAGATAAAGTCCTCGCCCGGAGCGCTCGACTCGAGAATTGCGCGATGACGGTCGTTGACGGGCAGCAAAACTAGGATGTTCACAAGCAGTCCTCTCCGCTTGACCTACCAAAAAGGGACAGGTTTATTTTTTCAGGTTTTATCAGGCAAAACGTTCAAAAAAACGCCGGATGCAAGACGAGCGTGCCCGTCAGCATCCGGCGCATCCACGGCTACCAGCTCAGCAACTCGTAGCCGTCCTCGGTCACCACGAGCTGTACCTCGCACTGGGCCGAATCGCTACCGTCCTTGGTGCGCACACACCAACCGTCACCCTTGCTAATCTTGATGTCGGGCGCTCCGGCGTTGACCATGGGCTCGATGGTAAAGACCATGCCCGGGGCCATGATGGTGTCCACGTCGGGCGCTTCGGTGGTAAAGCCCACAAACGGGTCCTCGTGGAACTCCTTACCGATGCCGTGTCCGCCGTACTCGCGCACCACGCTAAAGCCGGCATCCTCGACGGTCTTTTGCACGGCCTCGGCCATAACGGACAACGGCAGCCATGGCTTGACGGCCGCCAGGCCCGCCTCCACGCTGGCACGGGTGACGTCGACCAGGCGCTGACGCTCGGACGAGACCTCGCCGATGCAGAACATGCGGCTCGAATCACTAAAGTAGCCGTCCAAGATTGTGGAACAGTCCACGTTGATGATGTCGCCTTCGTGCAGCACATCCGCATCGCAGGGGATACCGTGGCAGACGACGTCGTTGATCGAGGTGCACACGCTCTTGGGATAGCCCTCGTAGTTGAGATCGGCTGGCGTGCCACCGTGCTCGACGGTGTAGTCGTAGATCATCTGGTCGATCTGGTTGGTGGTCATGCCTGCGGCGATATGCTCGCCCACGTAATCGAGCACGCCCACGTTGATGGCTGCCGAGCGCTTGATGCCCTCGATATCGGCGGGAGTCTTGTAGAGCGTGCGGGGCAGAACCTCCCAGCCCTCTTCCCACAAGCGCTCGAGGCGCTCATCAAAGGCGCTATGGCATTTCTTGTATTTCTTGCCGCTGCCGCACCAGCAAGCGTCGTTGCGGCCAGGCACGGGTCCTTTGTCATACATGGCTAACTTCCTTTCATTTGCAGCTAGTATAGCTCACCCGCAGACCAGCTCATTTGGGACGGGGCTTTTTTAGCTACCCTGTCAGTTGAGGATGATTTGCTGGCGGGCGGCCGCGCTAGTAGCTCACCTGGCAGGGAATGCCGAGGGCGCGCACACGTGCGGCGATCGCATCGAGCGCCTCGGGCGCTGCTTTGGCAAGGCCGGCGATCGGTGTTTCGCGCGCTACCGTGTAGATGGTCGCCTCCTGTGGGCGAATGCGCTCGAGCGCCGCGAGCCAAGGGCCGACATACGCTTCGCCGGTGTTATCGAGGGACTTGCCCTGATACTCGCCGGTCAAAAAGATCGTCTGGATAATAACGTGACCGTCAAAGCTCGCGAACGTCTCGATCTGGTGCTCGACGTCGTAGGGGCCAACAGGCTGGTCGAGCAGCTGGATAAATGTCGGGTCGACGGTATCGAGCTTGAGGATGTTGTCGTCGACCATCATGAGCGCATCGTGCACCTCGGGGCGATCGGTGCGCGTGCCGTTGGAGAGCACGGCGATCTTGGAGTTCGGGGCAAGCTCGTCGCGCAGCGCGACGGCGCCGGCGATGGCCTGCGGAAACTCCGGTGCGGCGGTGGGCTCGC
Source organism: Collinsella sp. TF09-1AT (assembly GCF_003436895.1). Taxonomy (NCBI): domain Bacteria; kingdom Bacillati; phylum Actinomycetota; class Coriobacteriia; order Coriobacteriales; family Coriobacteriaceae; genus Collinsella; species Collinsella sp. TF09-1AT. The sequence continues at coordinate 23,644 of NZ_QSRC01000001.1, forward strand.
CGTTGCCTGCGAAGGTGATCACATCGGGGAGCTCGCCCTCGGCTGCCATCTCGCGCAGCTTTGCCTCGAGCGCGTCGAGTACCACGGCAGCTGTGTTGTACGGCTCATGGCAGGGGCGCTCGGCGTTGAGGCCGTTCTCGCAGTAGATGCAGTCAAACGTACAGATCTTGCCCGATGCCGGCATCATGTTGACACCGAGCGAAAGGCCCAGACGGCGGCTGCGCACCGGTCCAAAGATGGGGCTGGCATTTAAAAACGTAGACATAGACATATGCTCCTTGGGACAGTTGTGCCTAAGCATAGCATCGGCGCCAAAGTCTGGTTTGGGCTTGTGCTCTTAGGTTTCGTTTTTTCATTCTGCCCTCGATGCCTGCGATATGAAAGGTTTCGGGTCGGGTACAGTTCATGTGTTAACAAGGCACAAGACGATGGGGCATAACATGGATTTTACGGTCGAGAATGCGGGCACTACGATTGCCTGTCGCGAGTTTGCCGAGTCGGGCGTGCCGTCGGATGCGCCTGCCTTGATATGCGTGCACGGTGCCTGCGTCGATGGCACATTTTTTGAGGGCATCGCCCGCGAGCTCAGCCAAGTGTGCCGCGTAGTTGCCTACGACCGCCGCGGCTGCGGCGAGAGCGGCGACGCCGCGGACGCGCGCTACGACCTCGCCGCCCAGGCCGACGACCTGCAGGCCGTCATCGAGCATATCGGCGCTCCGGCAAACGTGCTCGCGCATAGTGCCGGTACGCTGGTGACCCTGGAGCTTCTACGTACAAACCCGACCATTGTCTCGCGTGCGATTCTGCATGAACCCGCCGTGACAAACGAAGGCGCCGGCCTGGGTGCGGCCCCGGTTTTACTCGAGATGATTGCTGCGGGAAAGGTCTCGAGGGCGCTAAGGGCCTTCCTGGGCGCCATCGGCGATTCGGACCCTCAAGCCCCCAAGTTAACCGAGGCAGAAGCCAAGCATGCCCTGCGCAACGGCCGCAGTTTCATGGCAAACGAATACGAGATCACTATGACCTGCGTTCCCAATTGGGATGGCGTCCGCGTATCGAAAACGGTGGCCGCCGTGTTTCTGGGCGAGCTCTCGATTGGCACGCCCCGCGAGGCGGGCACGAGAACGGCGGCTGAGCTTTTGAATTGTCCGCTCGTAGTAGTTCCCGGCGCGCACAACGGGCTGCGCGATCGCCCGACAGCGGCCGCCCAGGCCGTCCGTGGCATCCTGGGGCTCTAGCGGCCGAATCATCAAACGGGCTTCTTTCGTAGACGTTTCGGCTGTGTTAACAAGGGTGCTCAAAACCCAACGTCTGCGGCTTCAGCCCTACCCCGTGGTGCGTTTGCTGTCGGCCGACCAGATTAAGGGCGACCCCAACTGCCTGCTCGCCGGCGATCGGTGTCCCTGTCTGCGCCAGTCGGGTCTGGAGGTCTTGGCAGGCTCCGATGAGGTGTCGGAACGGCTGCTCAACGATGGCGTTGAGTACCGCGCTCGCCTGCGCCCTCTGAAGGTCGAGGGCGAGCCTCACGTCCTGCTGATGGTGCGTCCGATTGATGGACAGGAGGCCGCAGAGGAGGATCTTGTCTACATCGACGTGCTGACGAGCGTGCGCAATCGCCGATATTATGAGGAAAAGCTTCGCAGCGCCCGCATGCAGGCCGGTGTGGCGATGAGCTGTCGCTCGTGCTGCTGGACATTGTCATGCCGGGCATGAACGGCTTTGAGGTGTTGGGCGATCTGTCGCGCCGGTCGATTATTGACAATCTGCCTGTCATCATGATCTCGAGCGAAGATTCCGACGATGTGGTGCTGCGCGCGTACGAGCTGGGTGCTTCGGACTATGTCAACCGCCCGTTTGACTCCCGTGTCGTGCGCCGCCGTGTAAGCAACACCATCCGCCTGTACGCCAAACAGCGTCGTCTGACGAGCCTGCTGTCCCAACAGTACAACGAGCGCGTCAAGAACAGCCGCATGCTCATCGACATCATGGCCGGCGTCATGGAGCTTCGCAATGGCGAGAGCGGCAGGCACGTTACGAACATCAAGAAGCTGACCGAGCTACTGCTTGGCTGCCTGGTCCACCGTAGCGACAACATCTCCCTCGACAACGAGGAGCGCTCCACGATTGCCTTGGCTTCGGCGCTGCACGATATCGGCAAGATGTCGATTGACGATGCGATTCTCAACAAGCCCGGGCGCCTCACGCCCGAGGAGTTCGAGATTATGAAGACGCATACCACGATCGGCGCCGACATGCTGCATGAGCTGGGCCGCCATCACGCCGGCAATGCGCTTATGGAATATGCGTACCAGATTGCGCGTTGGCACCACGAGCGCTGGGACGGCAAGGGTTATCCCGACGGCCTTAAGGGCGACGATATCCCCATCGCCGCACAGGTGGTTTCGGTGGCCGACGTGTACGATGCGCTGACGAGCGTTCGCGTGTACAAGGATGCCATCCCGCACGAGGAGGCGATCCAGATGATCCTGGACGGTAAGTGCGGCACCTTTAACCCGCTGCTGCTGGACTGTCTGCTCGAGGTGCAAGACCGTATTGCCGAGACGTTGGCACGCCCCGCCGACGTTGTCGCGTTTCCCACGATTTAGTTTGACCAAAGGAGTTTCAATCCATGATTTCCATGCGTGAGGCGTATAAGAAGATCGGCGCTAATTATGATGACGCGTGCGCTCGGCTGATGGGCGAGGAAATGCTTGCCCGCTTTGCCCTCAAGTTTTTGGATGACGAGAGCATGGACAAGCTGGAGGCCGCCATGGCGGCAGGAGACGCCGAAGGTGCGTTTATGGCAGCGCACACGCTCAAGGGCGTGAGCCAGAACCTGGGATTCGATAATCTGTACGAGCCGGCGGTTGTGGTGACCGAAGCGCTGCGCGGCGCCGATGCCGTTGACGGCGCTCGCGAGGGGATGCATGCGCTGCAGCAGCAATATACAGCTACGATGTCGGCCTTACGCGAGGCGGCTGAATAAGAGCTTGCGAGCTTTGATGCGCGCCGGATGCATATAGGCAAAAGGGCGCCCCGTCGGACCATGTGGCCGGCGGGGCGCCCTTATTTGTTGTGCTGTCCGTGAACTAACGGGCCTGCTTAACCTTTGCCGCTGCCTCGACAAACGACTTCCACAGGTTAAAGTCGGTCTCGAGCGTCTGCCAGGTGTACTCGGGATGCCATTGCACGCCTAGGCAGAACGGCTGGCCCTCGACCTCGATGCACTCGGGTACGCCGTCGGTTGCCTTGGCGACCAAGCGCGTGCTTTTACCCAGACGATCGACGCAGCAGTGGTGTGCGGAGTTGGTCTGGATCAACCTGTGCCCGCCAACCGCGCGCTCCAGCAGCGAGCCCGGCACGACCTCGACAGGATGCACAGGGTCGTTGAGCACGTGGGTATGGCGCCACTGCGTGCGGCCCTCGCGCGCGCCCAGGCTCGGCACGTCCATGCACAGGGTGCCGCCGGTGGCGACATTGAGCAGCTGCGTGCCTCGGCAGGTGGTAAAGAGCGGCTTCTTGGCGCGAAGCACCTCGTTAACCAGCTTAAACTCAAAACGGTCGCGAATCTCGCAGCACAGCGTGGGATCGTAAGGACGCTCGTCGCCCCAGCGTTTGGGGTTGACGTCCGGGCCGCCAGGAATGGCGATGCCGTCGGCGATTTCCACGTAATGACGGATAACATCGATGTCTTCGGTAATAGACATCTGCAGCGGCAGGCCGCCGGCGGCAAGGATGGCATCGACAAAGACGCTTGCGATTTCCTCGTTGGGGGAGAGCATCTCGCTTAAAAACGGCTTTGCCTCTTCCCAACGCGGCGCGACGAGGATGAGAGGACGGTCGGCGGGGGCAACGTCGACGTGCGGGGTATAGGACGATGAGGTGCGAGTTCCGATCATGGGTGTGGCTTTCGAATCCGGGTGGACATAGCACAGGGGTGACGCGGGACAAACGCTGGTGATGAATTAGTCCCGCGTGGCAATGGGGTTAGTGGCCCTTGATGGAGTTGAGGAAGTCCTGGGCGCGCTTGGTCTGGGGGTGGTCGAAGAACTCGTCGGGCGTGCCAGTTTCCACGATCTGACCGTCGGCCATAAACACGACGCGGTCGGCAACGCGGCGGGCAAAGTTCATCTCATGCGTAATCACGATCATCGTCATGCCCTGTTGGGCCAAGCGAACCATGACCTCGAGCACCTCGTTGATCATCTCGGGGTCAAGGGCGCTCGTGGGCTCGTCGAAGAGCATGGCCTTGGGCTGCATGGCAAGCGAACGGGCGATGGCGACGCGCTGCTGCTGACCGCCCGAGAGCTGTGCGGGCACCTTATCGGCCTGCTCCGCAACGCCTACGCGACTCAACAGGTCCATGGCGCGCTCGCGAGCCTCATCCTTGGAGATGCCCAGCACATCGACCGGTCCCAGCATGACGTTTTGCAGCACCGTCATATGTGCGAACAGGTTGAACTGCTGAAACACCATGCCCAGCTCGGCGCGCATGCGGGCAAGGTCCTTGCCTTCCTGCGGCAGGGGCTCGCCCTCGATGAGGATCTCGCCTGAGTCGATGGTTTCCAGGCGGTTGATGGTTCGGCACATGGTCGACTTGCCCGAGCCCGAGGGTCCAATCACAACGACGACCTCGCCGCGGTCGACCGAGAGATTGATGTCGTTGAGGACGTGCAGATCGCCATAGTGCTTATCGACGTGTCTGAGCTCGATCAGCGGCTGATTGCCGGTGGAAGAGGTGCTCTGTGCCATGGTGCTTGGCTCCTTATGACTCGAAATGGTAAAGCGTTAGCGGATGATGGTCGCGCCGGTCTTGTGCGAAACATAGACAGCGGCCTTGTTGATCGCGACGTTGATGAGGATGTAGATGACCGCGATAACCAGGTAGACCGACACGAGGGCGTCGTAGTTGGTAATGAGCACGCGGGCGTTTTGCATGAGGTCGGGGTAGCTCACCACGTAGGCAACGGTGGTGTCCTTGACTACGACCACAAGCTGCGAAATCAAGGACGGAATGATAAACCGAATCGCCTGCGGCAACACGATTTTAAAGGTGATTTTAGCTTTGGAGAGACCGAGTGCCTGGGCGGCCTCGACCTGGCCGCGCGGCACGGCGTTGACGCCGGCACGGAAGATCTCGGCAAGCACGCCGGCCGCAGCGAGCGCGACGGGAAGCGTGAGCATCCAAAACGACGGCAGCGCAATCTTGTACTGGGGCAGCACCAAAAAGAAGAAGTAGATGAACAGCAGGCTCGGCACACCGCGGAAGAAATCGGTGAGCACGCGGCAGACCAGTTGCAATGGCTTAATTCCGCTGGTACGGCCGAGCATAAGGGCAAGACCCAGCACCAGCGCGATGGCGCCGGCGGTGAGTGCGACTTTAACGGTGCCCTCAAAGCCGGCAAGCAAGAACTTCCAGGTGGTGAGGTGCGTAAAGAAATACCAATAGTGGACCGAAAGCTGACCGGTCACATAAAAGCGCTGCAGTACCAGGACGGCGAGCGCGGTGACAGCAACAAGCGAGATGGCGGTGCCGATGCGAATCTTGGCGCGCATCTTGGGGCCGGGAGCCTCGTAGAGCGCATCGCGCATGGTGAGCGCGGGAGAGGAGTGCTTGCTCATCGGAGGATCCTTACCTTCTTATCGATGTAGTTGCCAATGTGGCTCACCACAAAGGCCGTGCCCAGGTAGCCGAGCGCCGAGATAAAGAACGCGGCGACACCGCCGAGCGAGCGCGTGTTGATATAGCTCACCACGCCGGTGAGTTCCTGGGGTTTAAGCGGCACCTGACTGCCGAGCGCCGTGGTGAGCATGACGGCGATAAAGAGGTTGGTCATGGGCAGCACGCTCGAGCGCAGTGCCTGCGGGATCACGATCTTGGCGAGGATGCGGTTGAAGCTCATGCCCAGAGAGCGGGCGGCTTCTACCTGACCGACGCCGACGGTGTTGATGCCGCTCATAAAGTTCTCGGAGCCAAAGGCCGAGCCCAGCAACACCGTGGCGACGATAACGCAGGTGCGGTAGGGCAGGACGACCTTGAGCGGCGGCAATGCGTAGACGACGATAATGAGCAGTGCGATGCCGGGGATGTTACGGAAGACCTGAACATACAGGTCGCCAAAGACGCGCAGCGGCTTGAGCGGCGACACGCGCATCACAGTGACGGCGACTGCCAGCACCATGGCGATGGCAAACGACTCAAGCGTCATGCCCCAGGTTGCGAGCAGCGCTTCAATGTAGTTCTGGCCATAGAGCGACCAGAGCTCGGAGAGACTCATGCGGACCTCCCGCCGATAAGGAAAGGGGCTCCCGTGTGTACGGAAGCCCCGACAACTCAGTGAAGAAACAGTTTAGCGCAATAAAGCGAATCGCGCGTTTCCGTATGGTTTCGTAGTGGCCGTTACTAGGCGTATTGCCTAGGCGCCGATTTCGGGCAGCTCGGGAACATTGGTGTCGCCCGTGCGGTCGCCGATGCAGATCTGCCACAGCTCGGTCCAGGTGCCATCGTCCTCGATCTTCTTAAGGAAGTCGTTGACAAAGGCGACGCCGTCGGAATCGAGCGGCAGGCCGATGCCGTAGGGCTCCTTGCTGCCGAAGGGCTTGCCGGCAATCTTGTACTTACCGGGCTCGCGGACCAGGGCGCTCTGCTGCATGTTGTTATCGATGACATAGGCGTCAACGCGACCCTGCTGGAGTGCCTGGCGGGCCTCCTCGTCGGTCTTGAACTCCTGCTGGCTGGCCTTGGGAGCGAACTCCTCCAGGATGGCAGGGCCGTTGGAGCCGGACTGGACGGCGACGTTCTTGTCGGCCAGGTCATCGACGCTCTTGATGTCGTCGTTGTCGGCGAGCACCAGGATGGCCTGCTGGGTGTAGTAGTAGGGACCGGCAAAGGAGATGAGCTTCTTGCGCTCGTCGGTGATGGTGTAGGTGGCAAAGACGGCGTCGACCTGGCCGTTCTGCAGGACGGACTCACGCGTGTCCGAGGTCACCTGGGTGATCTCGACCTTGTTCTCGCCCAGAATGTAGTTGGACAGAAGCTGTGCGATACCGGCGTCGAAGCCGCGGGTCTGACCGTCCTTCTCGTTGAGGAGGGAGAAGAGCGTGGAGGTCTGAACGCCACCGATCTTAAAGACACCGGCATCCTTGACGGCCGTGGCCCAGGTGCTGGCGGCGATGGCGTCGTCATCGGCCTTGGGGCCGTCGTTGACGAGCTTGTCGAATGCCTTGGCGTCGAGCGTGGTGGAAGCCTCGGTATTTTCGGAGCTCTTGGAAGAGCCGGCGGCGGAACCCTTGTCGGCCTCGGCGCTGGTGTCGGAGCAGCCGGCAAGACCAAGGCCGGCGACGGTTGCGAAGGTGGCGGCAACAAAGCCGCGGCGGTCGAGAACGACCTGCTGGGAGAGGTTCTTGCTCATGGTAGAACACCTTTCTCAATAAAATCCCTAGCGGTTGAGTAGAGTTATACCCTATTGCGCTCAAATGGGTCAACACGAAATAACTCAGAAACATACTTACCTTATAGGTTATTCTACCTACCAAATAGGGACAGGTTTATTTTGGCAGGTTTTATCTGGGAAAACGTCGGTTATTGCAGCTGAGACGCCGCCTTGTGGGCGGCGCGGTCGCTCATGGTGGTCGTTATATAAGTAAGGAGATCGCGTATGAACGGTTATTCATTCTTCGCATCGACCATGACCTAAAACCACCACAAAGGGGACAGGCACCTTTGTGGTGGTTCTTGCAGATGTGGCGGCCTGCCCCGCTGTTTTGTCTCGACCTGTAACAGTTAGACGGGAATTCGGGTCCTAGATGTTACAGATCGAAATAATTGAGTTGGGGGAAATAAAAACCTCCGCAGGGGTGCTTCCCTTGCGGAGGTTTTCTTACTCGTTGAGCAGCCTTACGGCCTCGGCAGCCATGTTCTCGACCGTCATGCCGCTCTGAGCGAGCAGCTCGTTGGGGTCGTAGCGGTCGGGGAAGCCCTTGGCGATGCCGAAGGTGCGCGTGCGCACGGGCGTGCAGGCCAGGTAACACGCCACACGCTCGCCCCAGCCGCCGTCCAAGATTCCGTCCTCGAGGGTGACGACAACGCGATGCTCGGCGGCAAGGCTGTCGAGGAACTCGCGGTCGAGCTCGGTTGCAAAGCGCGGGTTGACGAGTGTGGCCTCGATGCCGTACTCGGCAGCCAGGCGGTTTGCCACGCGCTCGCCCAGCTCAAAGAAATCGCCAAGCGCGAGCACGGCCACATCGCGGCCCTGGCGCACCATGTTGTAGCGAACGGCGCTGTAGTCGGCGTCTTCGGCGGGCGCCAGATCGGGGCGGCTTACCAAGCCAATGCCCGGCACGCGAATCGCCACGGGATGCTCGCGGTGATCGAGCGACCAACTCAGCATGGACAGGTATTCCTCCATGCAGGAAGGCGCCAGGTAACGCATGTTGGGAAGACCGCCCAGCATGGAAATATCAAAGAACGAAAGGTGCGTCTCGGACGTGGTGCCAAAGATTGACGCACCGAACACCAGGATGGTTGCGGGGGCGTCGTTGAGGCACAGGTCGTGCCACAGCTCGTCGTAGGCGCGCTGCAAAAACGTGCCGTACACACCAAAGACTGGCTTGGCGCCCGAGCGCGCAAGCGCGGTGGCAAAGGTTACGGCATGCTCCTCGGCAATGCCCACATCGACGAACTGTTTGCCGGCGGCAGCGCGAAGCTCGGGTGTAAAGCCCATGATGTAGGGCGTGGCGGCCGTGATGCCCACGACCTGCGGATCGTGCTCGATGGCGGCGCTGAGCGCCTCGCCCGTAATGTCGGCATAGGTGCGCGGCGCAGGCTCGCTCGGATGGCCCGGGCAGAGCTTGCGCCCAGTCGCCATGTCAAACGGACCCACGTGGTGCCAGCGCTCGGGGTCGTTCTGGGCTGGCTCAAAGCCCTTGCCCTTGGCGGTGGAGACGTGCAGCACGATGGGATGATCGATATCGCGCAGCTCCTGCAGCGTGTCGACCAGGGCCAACACATCGTTACCGGCATCCAGATAGCGGTAGTCGAGTCCCATCGCGCGGAAAACGTTGCGCTCACAGGTGCCGTTGCTGGCGCGCAGCTCGGCCAGATTGCGATACAGGCCGCCGCGGTTTTCGGCAATGGACTGGTCGTTATCGTTGACGATGATGATCAGGTTGCTATCGAGTTCGGCGGCATTGTTAAAGCCCTCAAACGCCAGGCCGCCCGAAAGCGAGCCGTCGCCAATGATGGTGATGACGTTGTACGCATCGCCCGCCAGGTCACGAGCGTGCGCCAGGCCGCAGCCCAGGCTCACCGAGGTCGAGGTGTGGCCCATGGCGAACAGGTCGTGCTCGGACTCGTCGGGATTGGCAAAGCCAGAAGCCTCACCATAACGCTCCGGATCGATATAAGTGTACGCGCGCCCAGTCAGCGCCTTGTGGGCGTAGGTCTGGTGCGAAACATCAAAGACAATCTTGTCGATGGGGGAGTTAAACACGCGATGAAGCGCAACCGTGAGCTCAACGACGCCCAGGTTGGGGGCAACGTGCCCGCCGACGGCGGCGGAGCTTTCGAGGATGGCGTGGCGAATCTCGCCGCAGAGCTGCGGGAGCTCGGCGCGATTAAGAGCCTTGACGTCCTCGGGCGTTGTCGTTTGCGTAAGCAGCATCGTTGTGGGTTACTCCATGCGAATCGAGCGCCGGCGCTCCCTCGGCCGGCACAATTGCACAAGACAGTCTCGCACATTTTGGCGTTTGATATGTGACGGCGGCGCGGTAATTCGCCAACTGGCGGGGCAAAACGTTTTGCCCGATGCCATACTGATAAGTTCCATGATGATTTTATTCATTGCGTGCAGGCTGTGGCTTGCCGCCGAGAGCCGCTGGAAGGAGGCCGCATGTCCGATACCGTTCGTGCCAAGAGCATCGCGCGCGAGGTCGACGATGCCGCCCGTCAGCTGGCCCAGGCGGGCCGCTTGGGCCTGACGCACGAGTTTATTCAGCATGGTGACGTGACGGTTTATGCACATGTGACCTCGGTGGCGCGGGCGAGCCTGTCTTTTGCCGAACGCCTTGGCCGTGCTGGCATTTCGGTCGACCGTGCCTCGCTGCTGCGCGGAGCCCTGTTACACGACTACTTTCTCTACGATTGGCACGACCCCGACCCGAGCCATCGACTGCACGGATTTCGGCATCCATTTTTTGCCCTGGCGCGTGCCGAAGAGGATTTTGAGCTGACGCCGCGCGAGCGGAATATCATCGTGCGCCATATGTTTCCGCTGGTACCGGTTCCACCGACGTGTCGCGAGGCATGGATTGTGTGCCTGGCCGATAAATGGTGCGCTCTGCGCGAGACGATCGCCGGCCGTCTGCCGCGCAAAGGCGGCGCGAACGATTTGAACGAGGGCTCGAGTGACGGCTCGAGCAAAGATTCGAGCGAAAAGAGGAGAGAGTAGACGGTGGGGACCGCGATCGACATGGCATTTGACGGCGCGACGCTTGCCGCCTGTCCGCTCTCGGCGCTGGTGCTCTCGTTTGCCTTCTACGGTTTTTGCGGCTGGGTGTGGGAGTCGACAGTCTGCGCCATGCTCAACCACGGACGATTTGCCAACAGTGGCTTTTTGCTGGGGCCGTGCTGCCCCATCTATGGCGCGGGCGGCATTGCCTGCTGGCTGCTGTTGCGCGGAATTCCTGACGCGTCGAGCCAGTTTGTCGCTGCAGCGCTCGTATGCAGCGTGATTGAGTACAGCGTGGGCGTGCTGTTGGAAAAAACAACGGGCGCTCGCTTTTGGGATTACTCGCACTTGCCGTTTAACTTGCACGGACGCATCTGTCTGTACTGGGCCTGCGCGTTTGGCTTGGGTGCGTTGTGTATTTGTCGCTTAGTGGAGCCAGCATTGCTGGGGCTGTTTGGCCATCTGCCGGTGCTGATTGTGCGGCTGTCCGCCTTTATCGTCGCGGTCGCGATGATGGTCGACGCGGTGTGCTCGTTGGCGAGCTGGCGGCGCCTGTCTGATCAGCTGGAGCGCGTCCGGGCCGACCTTGCCGACCGCATCAATGAGTCGCTTGCCGATGCCTCGGATTCAATGCTCGAACGTATTCCCGATTCTACGATTGACTCGGTGGCACAGACGCACATTCGTAGCCGTGCCGTTAACGCGTGGCTGGCCGAGCTGGGTGACGCCGCGCTCGATGCCCTGCGCGAGAAGGCTTCGATGCCGACGTTTATCGCGGATGGTGCTCGCGGCCTGGCGCTTGCCGCCCGCCGCGTGGCCGGTGCCGCGCCGAGCATGCCGCGTCCGTCGCTCAGTCGTCGCCTTGCCGGCAAGCGCATGAGCCGCCCGGTGCCAAGCGTGTCGCTCAGCCGACGCGACCTGCGCTTCTTCAATGCCTTCCCGCGCTTGCGCATCAACCGCTACGAGGGCGTCATCCGAGCCACCGACCTTCGCGACCGAGCCCGCGAGCTGTTCCGGCGCTAGCCGGGACGGATGCGCTCACGGCTCCCTTGCTTGCGTATTTCCCGTTCGTTTCGCGTCCGTTGCCGCGCCGTTTCCAAGATTGCGGCGCCGTTTCCATTCGACAACGCCGCGTTTAACAACGCCGTATCTGGTCTACACCAGTTGCTCCTCGGCCGCATTATGGGCGCCGACAACGTTCATGCGACCAAGGGGGAGCGAATGTACGATACAGGATCGACAACGTTTATGCTCATCTGCACCATGCTCGTGTTTTTAATGACACCGGGTCTGGCGTTTTTCTATGGCGGCCTGTCCAGGCGCAAAAATGTCATTAACACCATGCTTATGTGCTTTGGCGCCATTGGCCTGGTCGGTGTGCTGTGGATTGTTGCCGGCTGGTCGCTGGCCTACGGCGGCGACGGCTCGAGTCCGTTTATGGGGGGCCTTGACCAGCTGCTGTGCCTGCCGGTGCTCAACCAGGTGCTGCAGGCGGCCGAGGGCAACGTCGCGGACGGCGCCGTCTACCCCCAGATCATCAACATCGCCTTTCAGATGGCGTTTGCCATGATCACGGCCGCTATCGTTACGGGCAGCCTGGCCGGCCGCGTTAAGTTTGGCGCCATGACGGCTTTCCTGGGCATTTGGCTGCTCGTGGTCTATGCGCCACTCGCCCACATGGTCTGGGGCGGCGATGGCTCTTTTATCGGCGACATCATCGGCGCGCTCGACTTTGCCGGCGGCGACGTGGTGCACATTTCGTCTGGTCTTACCGGCCTGATCCTTTGCTTAATGCTCGGCCGTCGTCGCGGTTTTGGCATGGTGAGCTACCGTCCGCATAACGTCCCGTTTGTGGCGCTGGGAGCCGGCCTGCTTTGGTTTGGCTGGTTTGGCTTTAACGGCGGCAGCGAGTTTAAGGCCGATGCCGTGGCTGCACTCGCCATTCTCAATACCGTGACGGCTAGTGCGGCGGGCATGGTCTCGTGGCTTGTCGTGGAGCGCGTGCATACCGGTCGTCCCACGCTGGTGGGTGCCAGCACCGGTCTGGTCGCGGGCCTTGTGGTGGTCACGCCGGGTGCGGGCTTTGTCGAGCCATGGGCGGCGCTGGTCATGGGCTTGATCGTGTCTCCTGTCTGCTATCTGGCTATCAGCCATCTTAAGACGAGGTTCGGCTACGACGACGCGCTTGATGCGTTCGGTTGCCACGGCATCGGCGGCATTTTGGGCGGCGTGCTCACGGGCCTGTTCTGCGTGCCGGAGCTTTCGTGGACCGGTAAAGGCGGCCTGTTCTATACGGGCGACGCGTCGCTGCTTATCTCGCAGATTTTGGGCATTGTGGTGACGGTCGTTATTGTGCTGGTGCTCGACTTGGTGATCGCCGCGGTGGTCAAGGCGCTGTTCCACGGCAGCCTGCGTGTGGACGAGGCCGACGAGGCGCTGGGCTTGGACGCGAGCCAGCACGGCGAGAGCGCATATCCTTCTTTCTCCGGACTCGATTAGCAGCTTCCCCAAGCACCGCACCTTGCCGTTCAAACCGTCGCGCGGCTTTCCCAGGCGCCCGACCTTGCCCATCAAACCGTCGCTTGCGTACCGAAGTACGCGGCGCTCCTCTTTCGGGGCAATCTCGGGCACCTCGAAAACCCGCGTCATTGAATGGCAATTCATTTCTTTTATTGAAGAGAGGAATTCACTATGAAGAAGATTACGGCGATTGTTCGTGCTGAGAAGCTTGAGGTTCTCAAAGACGCACTGTTTGCTGCCGATGTTCGCGGCATGACTATCAACCAGGTGCAGGGCTGCGGCGCGCAACATGGCTGGAAGGAATACGTGCGCGGCAACGAGCTGCTCGTCAACACGATTCCCAAGGTGCAGTTCACCCTCATCTGCGCCGATGAGCATGTCGACGGTATCGTTGAAATCATCTGCAACGCCGCTCGCACCGGTGCCGTCGGCGACGGCAAGATTTGGGTCGAGCCGGTCGAAGAAGTTATCCGCATCCGCACCGGCGAGCACGGCCCCGCCGCGGTGTAGAGTTGTCTTTTGCCTGACGGGCGCGTCTCTCTTGGGGCGCGCCCGTTCTCGTCTACAATATCTTGCAGACGAAGGAGAGGCATGCCCATGATCAAGATGTTTGCGAGTGACTTAGACGGAACGCTGCTGAACGCCCTGCACGAGGCAGACGGGACCATCCGCCGTGCCATTCGCGAGCTGACCGAGGCTGGCTTGTACGTGGTTCCCGCGACCGGACGCTCGACGTTGCCAATCGGCGAGCATGGCTTTACGGGGCTGGCGCTTGACGCCTGCTGCTCTAACGGCTCCATCGTGCGCGACAGCCATGGAGAGGTGCTCAAGACCTGGACTATCGATCCGCAGATTACCGAGGAGCTGCTCAAGGAGTTTCCGGACATTTGCTTTGATTGCTCCACGCCCGATGGCATGTTCTCGAGCGGCTCGTTCGAGATGCACCAGGCGGGCTTTAAAAAGGACAGTCCTATCAAGCGCATCGTGATGCGCGGTATGCGTGCGCGTGGCGGGTACCACGAGGAACAGTATTTCGACCAGTCGATCGGCGATATCTTGCGTCACGATGTATGCAAGATCAATTGTCGCGTGATCTCGCCCGAGTTGGAGCGCGACCTTAAGGCGTATCTTGCCGAGCGTTCGGACCGCGTGGTCAACGCGCCGTTCGATCCGGTGATGTTCGAGATCACGGACGTGGCATGCAACAAGGGCGAGAGTGTGGCCTGGCTGGCGGGCTACTACGGCATTGCCGAGGGCGAGGTTGCGGTTTATGGCGACGGCGGAAACGACATCGCCATGCTCAAGCGTTTCCGCCACAGCTACGCGACCAAAAACGCTAGCGATGCAGCTAAAGCCGCCGCGAGCGCGACCATCGGCAGCTGCATGGTCCACGCCGTTCCCAAACACATGCTCGCCACCATGCGCAAACAAAACTCCCACACTATCATTGAATAAGGGACAAAGGGACAGCCCCTCTGTTACATGGGAGATGCCGGCTTTTGGCGTATAGGGCTGTTACGCTTTCGCCACCAACATATTTCGAGTTATTCGGCCTGTCGGAGGTCGTTAAATGGCTAAAGATGCCCTCTCAGGAACATTCACACCTCTAATGGTGTTTGATTCGGTGACGTAAGTGAGCAAATGGGCATGTATGCGCTCAAATAAGGACAAAAACTCTCAGATAATCCCGGCGGTGCATTTATACAGAACCAGCAGCGTGGCCGAATAACTTGAAAAATGTAGGTAGCAGTTCGGCGACAAGCTCGGGTATGGCAAAGGAACTGTTCCTTCGCCATACCCGAGCTCCGATCTTTAGATATGCGAACAAACATTCGCATATCTAACTGCGCTTTGATAGAATTGTTGCTGTTGGCGGCAGTTCCATGTGCCGGGCAGCGCCCTCCATCTGATGGGAGGTGATGCCCATGACCGATTTGATTGATTTCGTGAGACTTCTGACCGCTTTGGTCTCGTTCTTCACGGCGCTTGTCGGCCTTTCCGAGGCACTCAAGCAGCGTTCGAAGCGCAACGGAAGGGGTCGCCGCCGCTAAGGCGTTGACCCCCTAATGCAAACAACGGCGCTGCCCAGCTAGCTACAACTTGGGCTGCCGTCGACACTATTCTACTCACGAATGCCATTTTGGACAAACGATAATGCCGCCCCGGGATGTGACAAAGGGACAGTCCCTCTGCCACATTCCAAATATTGCCTTTACGTGTTGATGCACACGGTGTGCAATAATACTCGCACTGTGCAATAGCGCGCAGACTGAGTAACAAGGAGGATGCTTGTCCCAGCTCGAGAAATGCGATCGCCGGTCCCTTCGTTCGCAGCGTGCCCTTCGCCAGGCACTTGCCAGCGAGCTTGCCGAAAGCGGCGACCTTTCGCGCATTAACGTTGCGTCGCTCACCGAGCGCGCCGGCCTTACGCGCCGCACGTTCTATTCGCACTACCGCGATATTCCCGACTTTATCAATCAAATCGAGGACGGTTTGCTGGCCGAGATTCGTGAGCGCATTGAGCTCATCACCGCAGCTCAGCTGCCCGATCTTTACCGTAACATTGACGAGCTCGAGCCGGCGCCCGGTTCGGTTGAGCTGCTGCGTTATCTTGCGGCCAACCGTGACTTAATCGGTGCGCTGCTGGGTCCGGGCGGCGACCAGGCCTTCATTAAAAGGATTATCGACACCGCACGTGAGGCCGTGGCGCCGCGTGCGCAGACGGGCATTTTGGGCCTGGCGCTGGGCACGTTCTTTGACTACTACGTCACCTACGTCGTGAGTGCCGAGGTCGGCATGATTCAGCGCTGGTTTGAGCGTGACCTTTCCGAATCGCCCGAGACCATGGCGCGCATCATGACGGTTATCGCCTTTGTGCGCCCCGGCGACCTGTATGGCCAACCCATCGATATCAACGTGCCGGAATACGGCATGAAGCTATTGAATCTGCAGCTCGAGGACGCGGCCGACACCGCCGCAACCGTCGAGTCCAACAACTAAGAGGAGAAACAGATGAGCAAACTCGTCGAGGGCATTAAAGACCGTGTGGTCGCTGCCGCACGCGAGGCCGCGCCCGCCGTGGTGGACGCTGCGCAGAAGGCCGCGACCGCCGCTGCCGAGAAGGTCGCCGAGGCAGTTACCGATGCCAAGAACACGGCAGGGGAGACGTCCATCGCTAGTGAGCCCGCCATCGCCGCCGAGCCCGCAGCCGCCACCGCCGCCCAGGCCCCCGAAGGCGCGATCTTCAACCCCGAGGCCGCCCGCGGCAACCTGCACCTGGGCATCGATGTGGGCTCTACCACCGTCAAGCTCGCCGTGCTCAACGACGACAACCAGATCGTGTACGCCAAGTACCAGCGCCATCACACCGACGTCCGCGCCTGCGCCCGCGACCTGTTCGAGGGCGCTGCGATCGTGCTGCCGACGGCCCAGATGACCTGCGCCATTACCGGTTCGGGTGGTCTGCTGCTCTCCCAATGGCTCGACCTGGAGTTTGTCCAAGAGGTCATCGCCAGCAAGCGTGCCGTCGAGACCCTCATCCCCGCTACCGACGTCGCCATCGAGCTTGGCGGCGAGGACGCCAAGATCATCTACTTTGACAACGGCATCGAGCAGCGCATGAACGGCACCTGCGCCGGCGGTACGGGCGCCTTCATCGACCAGATGGCAACCCTGCTGCACACCGACGCGAGCGGCCTCAACGAGCTCGCGGCCAACGCCACCACCATCTATCCCATCGCCAGCCGCTGCGGCGTCTTTGCCAAGACCGACGTGCAGCCGCTGCTCAACGAGGGCGCCCGCCCCGAGGACGTGGCTGCCTCCATCTTCCAGGCTGTCGTGACTCAGACCATCTCGGGCCTGGCGTGCGGCCGCCCCATCCGCGGTAACGTCGCCTTCCTGGGCGGCCCGCTGCAGTACCTCTCCGAGCTGCGCCACCGCTTCTACCTCACGCTCAACCTGGACGAGGAGCACCGCATCGTGCCCCAAAACGCCCACCTGTTTGTGGCGAGCGGCGCCGCCATGGCGCACGAGTCCAGCAAGCTCAGCACGTTCCCGCAGCTCATCGAGGCCATCGATAGCCTCGGCGACACGCAGGGTGCCGAGGTCGAGCGCCTGGATCCGCTCTTTGCCACCGACGAGGACTTTGCCAAGTTCAAGAACCGTCATGACACCGAGGTTGTCCCCAAGGGCAAGCTTGACGGCTACACCGGCCGCGTGTTCATTGGTATCGACGCCGGCTCCACCACCATGAAGGCCGCGCTCGTGGGCGAGGACGGCCAGCTGCTGCACACCTGGTACGGCAACAACAACGGTGACATCCTGGGTACGGCCAAGGTCATCATGGCCGATTTCTACAACCACATCCCAGCCGGCTGCACTATCGGCCACGTGACCACCACCGGTTATGGCGAGGCCCTACTCATCGAGGCGCTCAAGGCCGACTCCGGCGAGATCGAGACCGTCGCTCACCTGCGCGGCGCCAAGGCGTTCCTGCCCGGCGTCGAGTTCATTCTGGACATCGGCGGTCAGGACATGAAGTGCCTGCGCGTCAAGGACGGCGTCATCGAGCACATCATGCTCAACGAGGCCTGTTCGTCGGGCTGCGGCAGCTTCATCGAGAGCTTCGCCGTGTCCATGGACATGGACGTTCGCGCGTTCGCGGCCGAGGCTATCAAGGCCCAAAGTCCCGTCGACCTGGGCAGCCGCTGCACGGTGTTCATGAACTCCCGCGTGAAGCAGGCGCAGAAGGAAGGCGCCACGGTGGGCGACATCGCCGCCGGCCTGTCGTACTCCGTCATCAAGAACGCTCTGTTCAAGGTCATCAAGCTGCGCGACCCCAAGGAGATCGGCAGTCAGGTGATCGTCCAGGGCGGCACCTTCATGTCCGATGCCACGCTGCGTGCGTTCGAGCAGCTCACCGGCGTGCATGCGATCCGTCCGGACATCGCCGGCTGCATGGGTGCCTACGGTGCGGCCCTGCTCGCGCGCGACCGCGCCGGTGCGGACGGCATCTCGACCGTCCTTACGGCTGAGGAGATCGCCAGCCTCACCGTGCGGCAAAAGCACGTGCGCTGCGGACGCTGCTCCAACAACTGCCAGCTCACCGTCAACGACTTCGGCGGCGGCCGTCGCTTCATCACCGGCAACCGCTGCGAAAAGGGCGCCGGCCACAAAAAGCAGAAGACCGAGGCTCCCAACCTCTTCAAAAAGAAAAACGAGCTGCTCTTTGGCCGCGAGGTCCTGAGTCCCGACGAGGCCCCGCGCGGCACCGTCGGTATCCCGCGCGCGCTCAACATGTACGAGAACTACCCCTTCTGGCACGCGTTCTTTACGCGCCTGGGCTTTAGCGTGCAGCTGTCCGACCAGTCGAGCAAGAAGACCTACCAGGCGGGCATCGAGTCCATGCCGTCCGAGAGCGTGTGCTATCCGGCCAAGATGAGCCACGGCCATGTGATGAACCTTATCGACCGCGATGTCGACTTTATCTGGATGCCGTGCGTGCGCTGGGAGCGCAAGGAAGATCAGACGGCTGGCAACTGCTACAACTGCCCCATCGTCATGAGTTACCCCACGGCGCTGGCGCTCAACATTGACGAGATCCGCGAGCAGAACATCGAGTTCCTGTACCCGTTTGTGCCCTATCACGATAAGACCGAGCTCAAGCGCCGCTTGTACCAGGTGCTCGCCGTCGACCGCGTGGCCGACGCCGAGGCCGGTCGCGGTCGCGTGCGCGGACCCAAGATCACCCGCTCCGAGATCGATGCCGCCGTCAATGCCGCCTATGAGGCCGACGCCCGTTTCCACGAGGATATCCAGACCATGGGCGAGGAGGCTCTTAAGTGGGTCGAGGACCACGGCGGCCACGGCATTGTGCTCGCCGGCCGTCCCTACCACAACGACCCCGAGATCAACCACGCCCTGCCCGAGCTTATCTCGAGCTTTGGCTTTGCGGTCTTTACCGAGGATTCGCTCGCGCATCTGGTGAAGCCCGAGCGCCCAATCCGCGTTGTCGACCAGTGGATGTACCACTCGCGCCTCTACGCCGTGGCCCGTTTTGTGACGATGCGCAACGATCTGGACCTGATCCAGCTCAATTCCTTTGGCTGCGGCCTCGATGCCCTGACCACCGATCAGGTGCAGGAGATTCTGGAGGCCAGCGGCAAGATTTACACCGTGCTCAAGATCGACGAGGTGTCCAACCTGGGCGCCGCGCGCATCCGCATCCGCTCGCTCATGGCGGCGCTCAAGGACCAGGAGGCCGAGCGTCTGGCCGAGGCAACCGCTGCGGGTGAGGCCTACGAGCAGGGCGATGCCGCGCCGGTGGCGCCCTCCACGGATGCCCCTGCGTTCGCGAGCCGTAAGTACACGTTCGAAGCGCAGCGTGAGAGCGCCTCGACTGCATGGCCCAAGGTGCCCTTTACCGAGCAGATGCGCGACGAGGGCTACACCATTCTGTGCCCGCAGATGGCGCCAATCCACTTTGACCTGGTCAAAGAGGTGTTCCGTGGTGCCGGCTACAACCTGGAGCTGCTGCCCTCGACCGATCACGACGCCGTCGAGGCCGGCCTGCGCTACGTGAACAACGACATCTGCTACCCGTCCATTTTGGTGACCGGTCAGATTATGGAGGCCATCGAGAGCGGCCGATACGACCTGTCCAAGACCGCCGTAGTCATCAGCCAGACCGGCGGCGGCTGCCGTGCCACCAACTACATCGCGCTCATCCGCAAGGCCCTGCGCGAGAGTGGTCATCCCGAGATCCCCGTGATCTCGCTTTCGGCCGTGGCGCTCGGCGAGGACAACCCCGGCTTCAAGATTACGCCGGCGCTGCTTAAGCAGGCTGTGTACGCGGTGCTCTTTGGCGACGTGATGATGCAGATGCTCTACCGCTGCCGCCCGTACGAGGCCACGCCCGGTGCCGCCAACGCGCTCTACGAGGAGTACATGGCGCGCGCCCGCAAGCTCGCGCCCAAGTTCAACAGGCATAACTACACCAAGCTTGCTCGCGAGGCCATCCGCGCGTTCGACACCATGCCGCTTGTGGGCGAGGGCACCAAGCCGCGCGTAGGCGTGGTCGGCGAGATCCTGGTCAAGTTCCACCCCACGGCCAACAACCACGTGGTCGATGTCATCGAGCGCGAGGGTTGCGAGGCCGTGGTGCCGGGCCTGCTCGACTTCTTCCTGTACTCCATGAGCAACGCCGAGCTGCAGAAGGACGAGCTGGGTAGCTCTGCTACCACGCGCGCTGGTATGCAGGCGCTTATTAAGCTCGTGGACTGGATGCGCACGCCGGTGGAGGAGATGCTCGAAAAGTCCCGCCGCTTTGAGGCGCCCGAGCGCATCGGCACCATGGCGGACAAGGCCCGTACGGTTCTTTCGGTGTGCAACAACATGGGCGAGGGCTGGCTGCTCACGGCCGAGATGCTCGACCTGATCGATCACGGCGCACCCAATATCATCTGCACGCAGCCCTTCGCGTGCCTGCCCAATCACGTGGTGGGCAAGTCTGTGATTAAGGAGCTGCGCCGCCAGCATCCCGAGAGCAACATCGTCGCGGTGGACTACGACCCCGGCGCGTCCGAGGTCAACCAGCTCAACCGCATTAAGCTCATGATCAGCGTGGCCAAGGAAAACATGCGCGCCGGCAAGGGCTTTAAGCTCGAGAAGGTGGCGCCGCTCGCGATGGACGAGGTCACCGGCCAGATGCGTGCCCACGATGGCTGCGTGAGCTGCGGACCGGCCAGCGAGGAGGCCGTGGCGTCGGTCGCCGAGCGTCTGGGGCGTGGCATTAAGAAGTAACTGGCCTGCTATGGGCTAGATATGAGACAAACGGGTGGTAGCCGTACCGGCCACCACCCGTTTTTGCTGGACATATGTTGCGTAAATGGGCTTGTTAACGCCTTCAGCGGACTCGGATTTCGGAAGTGCGGGGAAAAACGCGAACCTCCCGAGCACACTCCTCTTTTGGGCTCTCGTTACCTGCGGTTTTGTTGCTAGAATAGTCGGTCTGGTCGACGAAACTCATTTTTTCACCGCACTTCCGAAAACGACGTCTCGGTGGCACAAAAAATCGCCCTCGGAGCCCTGAGTTAATGAACAGGTGTAGCCGTTCACCGCGTAAAAGCGTCCGTTTGTAGAACCAGCCCCCGGCTCGTAGCCTCCATACGGTTGAATAAAAACACATCTATGGAATTACGTAAGAGAGGACCGTTTCATGAGCTACAAGACCGTTTGCGTTGCCGGCGGCGGCGTGCTGGGAAGCCAGATTGCCTTTCAGGCTGCCTACTGCGGCTTTGATGTAACGATTTGGCTGCGCAGCGAGGGCAGCATCGGCCGCACCCAGCCCAAGATCGATCATGTGCGCGAGGAGTACATCGCTGCTATCGAGGGCATGGCGGACGGCACGGGTGAGTGGTGCGCCGGTATCGCCGATAGCGACCAGACCTTCGACAGGGAGGCGGCACTCGCCGCCGTTGAGCGCGCCTACTCCACACTCAAGCTGGAGCTCGATCTTGCCAAGGCAGTGGCCGACGCCGACCTGGTCATCGAGTCTATGGCCGAGGACACCCAGGCAAAGATCGACTTCTACAAGAAGCTCGCCCCGGTTCTCCCGCAAAAGACCGTCATCGTCACCAACTCCTCCACGCTGCTGCCGAGCACCTTTGCCAAGTACACCGGCCGCCCCGAGAAGTACCTATCGCTACACTTTGCCAACTCTATCTGGAAGAACAACATGACCGAGGTCATGGCCCAAAGCCAAACCGACAAGCGCTATTTCGATGAACTCGTCGACTTTGCCAACGACATCCGCATGCTGGCGCTTCCCGTCAACAAGGAAAAGAACGGCTATCTGCTCAATTCCATGCTGGTGCCATGGCTGCTTTCGGGCCTCGACCTGTATGTCTCGGGCGTGAGCGATCCCAAGAGCATCGACCTCGCATGGACGCGCGGCACCGGCGCTCCCAAGGGCCCGTTCCGCGTATTCGACACCGTGGGCATCCAGACGGCGTACAACATCGTTATGCAGTATCAGAAGGTCCCGGGCCTGGTGAGCCCGCTGCTCAAGAAGATGATGATGCCCTACAACTTTAAGGCTATGGCGTCCGTCCTCAAGAAGATGCTCGACGAAGGCAAGCTGGGCGAAAGCTCGGGCGAGGGCTTCTTCAAGTACTAAAAAATGATCCCTCGGCAACATTGGGAAACGTATCATTTGCAGCGTCATGCGCCGCATGGCCCGTGTGCTATTTCGGCGCATGACGCAAAAGAAACTGATGTGTGGGGATAGAGGGGAAACGGTAATGAATCGGCAAATCGTGCTTAAGCAGGATATCCTCGACGCGCTTTCCGCCGTCGGTATGTGCGCAGGGCAGACGGTTATGGTCCATTGCTCGCTCAGCGCGCTTGGATATGTGTGCGGCGGCGCGCAGCCGGTGATCGAGGCGCTGCTCCAGATGGTGGGCGAGGCCGGTACCATCATGATACCGACGCAATCATGGAAAAACTTGGACCCCGAGAGTGGTGTCCATTGGCAAGAGCCGCAAGAATGGTGGCAGCTGATTCGCGATAACTGGCCTGTCTATGACAAGCGCATTACGCCCACCAACACGATGGGTGCCGTGGCTGAGATGTTCCGGACGTGGCCGGGCACGTTTCGCAGCGATCACCCAGCGCGTTCAGTGGCGGCAAACGGCCAGCATGCGCAATTCCTGACGGAGAACCACGACCTGAGCAACATCTTTGGCGATGGATCGCCCATCGCGCGTCTGTACGATTTGGACGGCTATGTTCTGCTGGTGGGCGTTGGCTATGACAAGAATACGTCACTGCATTTGGCAGATGCCCGTGCGCAGTACCCCGGCAAGCACGACTGTGTGGAACACAGCGCGATCATGGAAAACGGCCAGCGCGTGTGGAAGGAGTACCGCACACTTTTTGTCGACGGCGAGGACTTCGACGAGATCGGCGCTGCTTTTGAGCGTGAATGCCCGGTTCACACGGCGGCCCTTGGTAACGGGACGATCCGTTTTATGCGCCAGCGCGAGCTTGTCAATTTTGCCGTGGACTGGATTGAGCGACATCGCGGCCGCCCCGAATAACTCGGGGGCGGAAGCATTGGGGATCTACGGTAGTATGCGACAAGATCTGAATAGGTCGAGCAAGAGCTGTAGCGCGCGTTGACGTTTGCCCAATAGAACGCAAAAATGCACCGTTCGCCGATACTCCTCTCGCGAGTGGTTGCCATATGGTTTGATGTTAGAAACACATAGTTGCCGGCGGGCCGCGGGTGACGTTTGCTTTGATATCGGAGGTACCAAGTATGTTTTGCACTCCGTTAAACAAGTATCGGGCTGGTTGACATGAACCGCCGTACTATCTCGATAGCCCTCGCAGTGGTTTGCTTGGCTGTGCTCCTGGGCGCTGCAGGGCAGTTTGCTATAAATCGAGAAACATCCTATATGCAGGAATGCGTTTCCGAAGGCTTTGCCATTGATGGTTACTATCGGGATGACAAAACAAGTCTGGAAACTCTGGCCTTTCATGAAGAGGATAACCATCGGTGGCAACTGGTCGACAAAGACGGTAGCTGCCTTGATGGACAGTTCAAGCGTACGGACGACCCCAATATTTTGGTATTAACGAGGGAATACGGCGAAAAATCGGTACGGTCCACGTGGCGTATATTTCGCGCCGCCGCGATCAGGGTTGGCTCTACCTATTTAGAGATACCAAGGTGACCCGTTTTTATCTGGTGAGCACCAAACCGGCGTTTATGGTGGAGTCTGGCGATGTCGATGTGGACAGTTGATTCACGGCAATAAAACAGCGAGCGGGGCGTGGTCGTGAACTGCGCCCCGCTTTTTGCGCGTGTTCTTGTCGCGCCTGCGCCTCATCGTGACTTGCACCCGTGCGCATCCATCCTGCGCTCGGATTACTTCACGTCAAACTCTACGCGGTCGAGTTCGGGCACATTGAGGTCGATGAGTTTGCGGGCGACGTGGCGGTCGTGTGCCCCGAGCGCCTCGCTTGTCGTCACGTGGGCGACAATCTCACGCTCGACAAGGCTGTCCTTGTCGCCCTCGGTAGCCGAGGTCTCGACGGCGACGGTGTAATCCTTAAAGCTTGGCAGCACCGCGGCAAGCTCGCGTGTGGTCTCGGTGACGCCGTAGCCGTCTTGCACGCCGGCCTGCGCCGAGCCAATAGAACCCGCCGTCATGACGATGCAGGGGATGGCAAAGATCATCGTGCCCACAATGATGCGGCGGCGCACTTTGCGTGACAGCTCGTCGACCTCAGCGTTTTCCTCGGCGGTCACGACGCCGTCGCCGTTCAGGTCGCGCTTGAGCGGCACGCGCAATAGAAGTAGCACGGTTTCGGCAGCCAGTGCGATAAAGACCACGTTGATGCCAAACTCGTAAAGCGCCGAGAGAAACAGCGATCCGCTTGCGATGGCGATGCCGTAGCCCGCTGCGCACAGGGGCGGCATCAGCGCGGTCGCTACGGCCACACCGGCGATGAGCGTGGCGGGTTCCTGGTCGCGCGAGTTGCCCAGGCCACCCGCAAAGCCACCCGCGAGCGCGACGGCAAGGTCCCATACAGTCGGTGTCGAATTGTCGATGATGGCGGCCGTGGTGGTGCCGAGCGGCGAGAGCTTAAAGTACAGCGTGGATGTGATCAGGCATAAGGCCATCTGCAGTGCGAGGCCGGCAATGGCCTCGACAGTAATCTCGCGGTCGAGCGTGGCGACGCCGTATGCCATGGCAAGGACCGATCCCATGAGCGGACAGATGAGCATGGCGCCCACGATGGCGATGTCCGAGTCGATATCGAGGCCGATGCTCGCGATGAGCATGGCGATGATGAGGATGCACAGGTGCGAGCCGGTCAGGCGCGCCCCGTTTACAAAACGCTTGCGGATCACGTGGTAGGGTGCGCGGCCCTCGCGAATGTTGAATGCGCGCTTTAGGAAGCGGGCGGCGTTCTCCATGGCCTCGCTATGGGCGGGGCGGATGCCGTGGCGCCGGTGATGGCGTTCGCGTAGTCGCTTGATCTGTTGTTTGTCGAGTTCCATGTCCACCTCGTTCTGGCACGGGCCGCGCAACGCGCCCGTTGTCTTAACTCTACACCGTGGCGGGCAGGTCGGTTATCCTGCCATGGAGTTTAGGCGAGCAGACAAATGAGGACGCATCATCTGCGGATACGGCCGAGGGTTTTGGCAGATACAAAAAAGCGCGGGATCGGATTGGCTCCGACCCCGCGCTTTGCGTTGGCGCGTTGTTGTTGGGCCTAGCCCAGCAGGCTCAGGCCCACGGAGACAAATGCCAGGATAACGCCGACGATAGACTCGCCGCCGAGCAGGCCGCTGGCGACAACCAGGCCCTGTTCCTGGAAGGCGGCGTCCTTGGCAGCCCTCTCCTCGTCAGAAAGATCAGCGGTGGCGTCGCGGTGGGCGGACCACTTGTCGTAGGCGAGCTTGACGCAGGAGCCCAGGAATGCCGTGAGTGACATGTAGAACGGCAGATACACGCCCAGGCCGATCATCATGGCCGGAATGCCGAGCCAGTACATGACGATGCCGGCGATAAAGCCGCCTGCAAACCACGGCACGCTCGGAATGCCCGAGACCATGGTGGCAACCACGCTTGCCTGCGCGGCCACAAAGCTCTTGTCGGGACCAAAGGCATCCGGACCATAGGCGGTGACGAGCGCGACCATGACGGCTGCGGCGACCAGGGCGCCCACGATGCCGCCGATGGCCTGGCCGATCCACTGCGCACGCGGGTTGGTGCCCAGCACGGCGCCGGCTTTAAAGTCGTTCATGACGTCGCCCGCAAGGCCGCACGCCACGGCTACGATGCCGGCGATAAAGAACAGCTTGACCTGAGTAATCTGTGCAAAGGCAGCCACGATGAGCATAACGATGAGGCCAAAGATCTCCATGGGGTCGATGCCCGTCTGGCCGCAGCTCTGTGCGCTCATGATGGTGGTGACAAAGGTGAACAGCGTCACGATGACGGCCGGAACGGGACCAAGGTCAAGCACGATGGCGATGATCACGGCGATGGCGGCAGCGCCCAGGCCGATGATGCCGGCGTCGAGCTTAAGGGAGCCCGAGATGAGCGATTGCTCGTCGGTGTCGGTGGAGCTGTCGGCGGCAAGACCGCGGACGATGCCGGTGACCTGCGGCAGGATGTCCTTAAGGACGACGGCGACGCCAAAGCCCATCATGAGGCCCATGCCGAGCGACTTGACGATGCCCTGCGCAGTCACAACGTCGAATAGACCGGCAGCGGTGCCGCCCACGATGATGCCAAAGTTACCTAGCAGCGCACCGGCAAACCAGAAGGCAACCGGGGCGAAGCCCACCAAAAAGCCGATGGAGAGCAGCATGGGCGAGTTATAGATGGCAAAGGTCACGCCGGGGATATTGAGCGTGCACAGCATACTGGGCACCACGCCCAGAGCGTCGCGAAGCACGCTGTAGATGCCTGCGATGGCCATGGAGCCAAAGAGCTGCTTGCCGGTCTTGCCGCCGGCCTCGGTGGCGCGCAGTGTCTGAGCTGCGGCGTTACCGGTGGGAAACTCCAGCGCGGCGTCCACGATAAAGTGGCGATGGATGAGCGCCGTTGCCAGAAGGCCCAAGATGGTGCCGGCGAGCGCCACGATAAACATGTCGAGCCAGCTGATCTGGTCGGCATAGCCCAGCATCCAAGCGCCCGGGATGGTAAACGCCAGGCCGCCGGCGACCATGGCGCCCGCGGACATGATGGTGTGGGTGACGTTGGCCTCGTTGAGGCTGGCGTTGCCCATGAGTTTGAGGAAGAACAGCGAGATGACGGCAGCGAAGATGATCGGCCAGGGGAGCGCGCCCATCTTGAGGGCGGTGTAGGCCGAGCTTGCCGTGATGATCACGCAGCCAAGGACGCCGATGACGACGCCGCGCAGCGTGAGTTGCCCGCGCATCGAGGTGCGGTTCGAGGGATTGCTCATATAGAACTCCTTTGCGTATATCCGCTTCCCCCGGGAGCGCCGCTACGGATACGGCGCGGGAAGTCGGGTTACCAAGGGCCGCCGCGTGAGCCCGCGCGCGACCGCGCATCAGTATAGCCGCAAGGTAGTCATTTTGGGACGGGGCTATTTTAGCTACCCTTTGACAGTCGACGAATTATCTGGGATTGGGGCAAATATCAACCGACATATTGGGGTAGCTAAAATGGCCCCGTCCCAAAATGACTACCTGGGATGGCTGGTTCGGGTAGGCGATATACTGCTGGGCAGACGAAAGGAGCGCCGACGATGCTTAATGGGTGCGCATATATATTGACGGTCGACGTGGGCAACACGTTCATTCGCTTTGGCCTGTTTGCAGAGGATTCGGCCGCGGCGCAGGAATGTCCGCTTGCGACGTGCGAGATCACCACGCCGTCGAGCATCACAGCAGACGAGGCGCGCATGCGTCTCGTGCAGGTCATGGCCGCACTGGCGGCCGATGCGGGCATGCCGGGTGCGCTTGTGCCCGCAGCCGCAGTGCTGAGTTGCGTGGTGCCGGCGCTCGAGCGCCCGTGGAAGACGGCGCTTTCCCGCACTTGTACGGGGCGCGTGCTCACCGTGGGGCCGGGCCTCAAGACCGGCATGCCCGTGCACTACGACGATCCGGCCGAGATCGGCCCCGACCGCATCGCCGATGCCGTGGCGGCACGCGCCGTCTACGGCTCTCCCTGTATCGTGATCGACTTGGGTACCACGACCAATATCGAGGTCATCGACGCGCGCGGTACCTTTGTGGGCGGCGTCATCGCGCCGGGTCTGGCGCTTGGCGCCCGCTCGCTTTCGGCTGCTGCGGCGCGCCTGCCGCAGGTTGAGCCTTCGGCGCCAACGCACGTCATCGGCCGCAACACGCGCGAGGCCATGCGCTCGGGCGTGGTTCTGGGCGAGGTGGCCCGCATCGACGGCATGCTCGACATGGTGCTCGCCGAGATGCGCGCGACCAAGGCCGCGGGGGAGGGCGATGTGCCCATCGTCATTACCGGCGACGATGCCGACCCGCTCGCGGCGCTGGTCGGCCATAGCCTGACGGTCGATGACGCGTTGACGCTGCGGGGTCTCGCCGAGCTGTACCGCATCAACCAAAAGCCCCGCCGCGTGTAAATGTGAGGGCGCCGGTGGGACAAACGCCCTACCTTTCACCTGCTACAATGGGTCAAACTATTGCGATTACGGAGGTGTCTGCCATGTCGGACGATCTTCATCAAACTTCGTCAGGCAAGCGCCTGGACGTCATTAGCTGGGACGAGTTCTTTATGAGCGTGGCCATCGCCGCGCAGCGCCGCAGTAAGGACCCCAACACGCAGGTGGGCGCGTGCATCGCCAGCACCAACCACCGCATCCTTTCGGTGGGCTACAACGGTACGCCCTCGGCGCTCAACGACGACTTTTTCCCGTGGGGCACGAGCGACGACCCGTTGCAGGACAAGCACAACTACGTGGTGCATGCCGAGGCAAACGCCGTGCTCAACTACCGTGGCTCGCTCAAAGATCTTGAGGGTTCCACGGTCTACGTCACGCTGTTCCCGTGCCACGACTGCGCCAAGATTTTGGCGCAGGTGGGCGTGGGCGAGGTTGTCTACCTGGACAACAAGTACGCCGACACCGATGACGGACGCATCAGCCGCCGCATCCTCGACTCCTGCGGCATCAGCTACCGCCAGGTTATCGTCGATGTTCACATCGGCACCGAGGGGCAGGCTCAGCAGTAGCGCGTGGCAACGCCAGCTGGCAACAAAAGGCAGCCAAAAGAGCCCCGTCCCAAATTGACTACTCGTGAAAGTCGCGTCTGCGCGCATGGACGGCTCGTGAGCGGGTACACGGCTGTAGTAACATAGCTTCTGTCCGCGGGCGCGCCCGCGTAATTGTGAGAAAGGAGCCCCTGTGGCTGTTAACGAAGAGCTGCTTAAGAAGGTTCTTGAAGAGATTCGCCCCAACCTGCAGGCCGACGGCGGCGATATGGAGTATGTGGGCGTTGACGACGAGGGCGTCGTCAAACTGGAGCTGCAGGGCGCTTGCGCCGGCTGCCCCATGAGCTCGCTGACCCTGTCCATGGGTATTGAGCGCATCCTGAAGGAGCATGTGCCCGGCGTTACCCGTGTCGAGCAGGTCAATGCCTCCGGCGAGACCGACGACCTGTACGACGAGTACGCGCCGTTCTAAGATGCGAAAGCTGCGGACGGCATACTCCGCATAGACGTTACGCCCAAATATGCGGCTGCGAGCGTAAGGCCCGCGGCCGCATTTGTATGTAGGGAGTAGGAGGGTCGACATGCTCAACGACTTCTACCATATGCTTGATCCCGTCGCGATTTCGGCGGGGCCCATCACGATTTACTGGTATGGTCTGGCCTATGTGGTCGGAGCTCTGCTCACGGCGGTCGTCATGTATCGCACGCAGCGTCGCTGGGGCTTTAACATCACGATTGACGACCTGACGAGCGTCGTGGTCGGTGTGGTCTTTGGCCTTATCATCGGCGCCCGCCTGTTCTACGTCATCTTTTACGGCGACGGCTACTACTGGGCACATCCGCTCGAGATCTTTGCCACCAACGAGGGCGGCATGAGCTTCCACGGTGGCCTGGTCGGCGGCATTATCGGCGGCATCATCGTGTGCCGCATGTATAAGCTCGACGCCTGGACCATTGCCGACCTTGCAGTTATCGGTGCTCCGCTGGCGCTGTGCCTGGGCCGTTGTGCCAACTTTGTCAACGGAGAGCTGTGGGGCAAGCCGACCGATCTGCCATGGGGCGTGGTCTTTGGCGAGGCAGCGGGCGAGATGCCGCGTCACCCCTCCCAGCTCTACGAGGCATTTCTGGAGGGCATCGTGCTCTTTTGCATTCTGCAGGTGCTCAGCCGCAAAAAGCCGCTACTGCCCCAAGGCACGTTTATGGGCGTGTTCGTGATGGGTTACGGCATCGTCCGCTTCCTCGTCGAGTTCGTGCGCGTGCCCGATGCGCAGTTGGGCTATCTGCTGGGTGGCGTTATCACCATGGGTCAGCTGCTGAGTTTGCCGCTCGTGATCGCCGGCCTGGCGCTCATTATCTTCGCCCGACACCGCAATCGCCCCCAGCGCATCTACCTCGACGCCTAACCACCACATACCACCACAAAGGGGACAGGCACCTTTGTGGTGGTTTTGCCGAGTTTGATAGGTTTCTAGAAAGGCTCTTTGGACTGTGAAGGATTCCGACCTCTCCACAACGGCTGCGCGCGATGCCGCTCGCATCGTCTGGTTTAAGCGCTACCCCGCCAAGCAGACGCTCATCGCATTTTTGCTCGCGCTGTTGGCGACCACGGCGTTTTCCATCGATCCCGCGCCGGTGTCGAGCAACGCAGTCTTGGCGATTGACCCCAAAGCCTCGGGCATGCTGTACGTGTGCTACGAGGTACTCCTCTCGTTTGCCGGCCATACCGACGCGGTCATGCTGCTTGCACTTGCCTGCCTGCTCACGCTGCCGTTTCGCTACGTGTTCTTTGGCCGCGGCGACACCTGGCGCCCATCAATCATTCTGCCGTCGCTGTTTTTCGCCATCTGCATGGTGTTCGGCCGCAGCTACGACCTCACCGACTCGGCCGAGATCGTCCTTGGCGACAAAGCTCGCATCATCTGCGCCTGGATTGGCGGCGCGGGCTGGATGCTCCTGGCGATCGTTGCCTTCTACCTTGCCTTTGAGTGTCTAGATTGGCTGAGCTCTCGGCGCATTCCGTTTTCCGAAGCGCACTTTGGCCGCATATGGCGTGTGGCTCACGCCGTACTCTCGGTCCATCCCTTTGCCGGGCCCTTCCTGGTGCTTATGATCGCCTGGGCGCCCACGCTCATCGCTTCGCTGCCCGGCCTTTTTATGGGAGATACGGGTGCGCAGATTCGCCAGTGGTTCAACTATCCCAACGGCACGAGCGACTACCTGCGCCTACTCAACCCCAACGTGCTGCTCAACGGACATCACCCCGTGGTGCACACGGCCATTATCGGCTCGTGCGTTCAGCTGGGGCTTTCGCTGTTCAACAGCGCTAACGCGGGCCTCATCATCTATACCTGCACTCAATTTGTCATCACGGCTGCCTGCATGGCCTATTCCATTTCGTCGCTGCGCAAACTGGGCGTGAGCCTGCCGGTTCGCGGTGCGATCCTGCTGTTCTTTGCGTTTATGCCGATGTTCTCTAACTACGCGGCGCTGCTCACCAAAGACGTGCTGTTTGCCGACGCGTTCTTGGTGCTGCTGGTACAGACCGTCAAGCTCGTTGCGTGTGGCTTGCCCCGTCGTGATGCCAATGTCGAGCGAGCGGGCGAGAAAGCCCCCGTGCTCTTTGCGCGCCACGACTGGCTGCTGCTCGCTCTGGGTGCCATGGGTTCCACGTTTCTGCGCAATGGAGGTCTGGTGTTTCCCCTGGCGGCATGCGTAATCGCGGCGGCGTTTTGCGTATGGGACGTGCATGTGGCTCGTCGTGCAGCCAAGCAGACTGGTGCTGCGCCTTCGGGCGCCATCCCGCGTTTCCGCTGGGTTGGCGTTCTCGCGGTGCTCGCGCTCTGCCTTGCCTCTAATATGTACTTCACCAAGGTCTTTATGCCGGCGCACGACATCACGCCTGGTTCCAAGCGCGAAATCCTCTCGATTCCGTTCCAGCAGACGGCTCGTTTCGTCCAAAAGCACGACGGCCTCAACTCGGGCGTCAACCCCACGGTTAAGGAGGACGGCACCATCGTGGAGGCTCCTTGCGACGGCTTGGTGACCGACGAAGAGCGTGCCGTGATCGACCGTGTGCTCAAGTACGAGAATCTGGGCCGCCGCTATAACCCGGATAAGTCGGATGCCGTCAAAAATTGCTTTAACGAATACGCCTCGCAGGAGGACATCAAGGCCTATTTTGAGGTGTGGGCCCAGATGTTCAAAAAGGATCCCGAGTGCTATATCTCGGCGCTCATCAATAACTATTACGGCTACTTTTATCCGAGTGCCCGCGATGCGTGGGTCTACAGCACGGCGCGCAGTGCCGAGATTATGGCGCGTCCCGACAATCTCAAGTACTTCGACTTCCATCCGGTCGATAGCAAGGTTGTGCGCTGGTGCGACCACCTGATCAACCTGTATCGCGTGGCGGTGCAGCGCATCCCGTTTATCTCGCTCACCATGAGCTCGGCCACTTATGTGTGGATCATGATCGCCGCGGTGGTCTACCTGCTGCGTCGTCATTCATGGCGTGCGCTGGCGATTTGGGTGCCACTGATGGGTGTGCTCGCCGTGTGCCTGATTGGCCCGTGCAACGGGTCGACCTACATGCGCTACCTGTATCCGGCCATCGCCTGCATGCCCTTCGCCATCGGCGCCACCGTCACCCGCAGCGACTTCCTCTGGTCCTAACTTGGTGCATTGGGGTCAGGTTACTTTGCACCAAAGGGTGGCATCATCACGACGCCTTCATTTTGGGGTTTATCTCGCAGGCCAGTAGGTATATCATAACGACGTTTGTTTATATTGCCCGAGCATCTGCGCTGGGCTTTAGGTCGAAACCGATAGGAGACACGTATGTCCGGACACTCTAAGTGGGCCACAACCAAGCATCGTAAGGGCGCGCAGGACGCCAAGCGTTCCGCCCTTTTCTCCAAGCTCAGCCGCAACATCACCGTTGCTGCCCGTCTCGGCGGTGACCCGCTGCCCGAGAACAACGCCAGCCTCGCCGCTGCCGTTGCCAAGGCCAAGGCTCAGTCCATGCCTAAGGACAAGATCAAGTCCGCTATCGACAAGGCTTTTGGTTCGGGCGCCGATGCTGCCGTCTACGAGAACATCGTGTACGAGGGCTACGGTCCCGCCGGTGTCGCCGTCTACGTCGACTGCCTGACCGACAACCGCAACCGTACTGCCGCTGATGTCCGTTCCGCCTTCTCCCACGCTGGTGGCAACCTGGGCACCTCCGGCTCCGTCGCCTTCCAGTTTGAGCGCAAGGGCCAGATCGTCGTCGCCAAGGAGATCCTGGACGAGAACGCCAAGAAGGAGACCATGATCGCCAACGGTGCTGCCGGTGACGAGGATGAGTTCATGATGGCCATCGCCGAGGCCGGTGGCGAGGACTACGAGGACGCCGGCGAGGAGTGGATCGTCTGGACTGCTGCCAACGACGTTATGGCTGTCTCCAAGGCGCTCGAGGAGCAGGGCGTCCAGGTCAAGGGCTCCGAGACCACCATGGTCCCGACCACCCCGACCGAGGTCTCCGGCGCCGACGCCAAGAAGGTTCAGCGCCTCATCGACCGTCTTGAGGAGCTCGACGACGTCCAGGATGTTTACAGCACCATGGACATGACCGACGAGGTCATCGCTGCCCTCGAGGAGGAGTAGCGCCCGCACGGGTTAAGCCGTGCATATCTGGGCATAATGAAGCGAGCATGCAAGCCTCGTGGAATAGATGAGCCGGATCCGCGTGCGTAGAGCACCGGACCCGGCTCTTTTATAATGATGCGAACCGTTTTGCATTTCGAGAGCCGAGATTTGAAGGGAGCGCCGCGTGCGCGTACTCAAACGAGCCCTAGCGATCGTGTACCTTGCCGCCACCATCGTGGCGCTGGGTACGCTTGTCTGCCAGTTTTGGGGGCCGTATACGTATCGCTTTATGTTGCTGATGCGCGACCCCCTGCCGCGCATCGTCGTCACGGCGTGCGCCGGCGTCGTGGCGATCGGCGTGCTGGTAAGCTTCTTCCGCCTGATGTTCGCCCGTCGCGAACCGTCCTGCGTGCATCCGGCGGGGGAGCGCAATATCGAGGTTACCCTCGCGGCGCTTTCTTCGTGCGCCAGGGCTGCTGCCGAGCGCGACAACCGCGTGATGGTCGAGCATGTCGAGGCCCGCGTCCAAGGCTCCGACGATTCGCACGTCCGTTTTAAGGTCGAGGCTATCGCGCTTGACGATAAGGACGTGGCATCTCTGGCTACCGCGATGCAGCAGCGCATCGAGGAAGCTTGCGACACCATGCTCGGCACGCCGGGTACAACTACGCGCGTCCGTTTTTTGCCGTCCAAGACTACCGTCCAGACCGTGGAGGTTTCCGGTGAGTGATACCAATCAAGATAAGACCGTCCGCACCCCGCGCCTGACTATCGATCAGAGCGTCGCGCCGGCAAGCGAGGTCGTCGATCCCAAGGTAGAGGGCACCGAGTCGCGTGACGCGGTCGTCGACGACTTTGACGAGGCCATGGGTCTCATTAAGGGCACGGGGGCGGCTATCTGGAGCTATGCCGTTCGCCATCCCAACACCACGCTCGGCGCCGTCGCGGGTTTTGTGCTCGCGGTGCTGGTGCTCACGCTCGGCCTGTGGGACACGCTGGTCATCGCATTCTTCGTGCTGATCGGGGCTGTGATCGGCCAGATTCGCGATGGCGAAAACGGGATCGTCAACTTCTTCGGCCGCCTGTTTAGCGGTCGCTAGCATGTATTCGACCGCCGCGTATGCGGTGGGCATAAGGAGGAACCATGGCTTTTAACACGAAGGTCGATGTGACCGATACCGAGCTCGAGGCGGACGAGACCGTCGTCGCCGAGGCCGAAGGCGTGACGCTCGAGGACGAGGCGCTTGTCGAGGCCGAATCCGAAGACGAGGTTGACGAGGACGACGAGGAGGCTGACGAGTCCGAGGACTCGCTGACCTATTCCAACGGCGTGATCGAGAAGATC
The DNA here is from genome assembly GCF_003436895.1 of Collinsella sp. TF09-1AT. NCBI lineage: Bacteria > Bacillati > Actinomycetota > Coriobacteriia > Coriobacteriales > Coriobacteriaceae > Collinsella > Collinsella sp. TF09-1AT. Next base: position 58,317 of record NZ_QSRC01000001.1, read on the forward strand.
GTCGCCATGGCCACTCGCGAGGTGCCGCACGTCTTGGGCATGAAGGGCAACCTCATGCACTTTGTACAGGAGCAGTTTGGTGCCGAGAACCTGACCAAGGGCGTGACGGTCGAGGTCACCGATGACAACCGCGTGGTCGTCAACATTTCCGTCATTATCGAGTATGGCGCCTACGCGCCCGCGATTTTCGACGACGTTAAGGCGCGTGTGACCGAGCGCCTCGCCGCGATGACCGGCCTTGAGGTGGCGGGCGTCAACCTACGCATCGAGGATGTCATCACCCCCGAGGAGTACGAACGCCGCACCAACCAGCACGAGTAACCTGCCAAAAAGGGACAGGTTTATTTTGGCAGGTTTTATCTGAGAAAACGTCAAACGGCCGGCCGCGCAGGAACATGCGCGGCCGGCCGTTCTTTGTATGCCCCCGATGCGGGCATACCGCTCGTCTAACTAAGGGTTGCAATTGCCGCGTTCCGCGTTACCCTAATGGGCGCATTGTTTCCAAATTGTTAACGAGGAGTTGCCGTAATGGCTGACGAGCACGAAACAGAAAGCAAGGCATGGGCGATTGAGGCCGCTGCGGCAGAGGCGGCATCGCGTGCTGCCGAGGAGGTGCATCGTCCTCCGGTGGTGCCGATGGAGCGCGTTGTCGATCGCGATGTTATTGAGCAAGGCGAACGCGCCGGCCGCAAGCGCAGCCAGGAACCAGGCTTTCCGCGCTTTTTTGCCGAGCTCAACCTGGGCCTGATCCTCACGGCCTTTGCCATCGTGGCTTTCAAAACGCCCAATCACTTTGCCTTCGGCGGCACCTCGGGTGTGTCGGTCATTCTTTCTACGCTGTTCCCGACTCTGCCCGTCGGCGTCTTTATGTGGATTATCAACGCGGTCCTGGTCATCTTGGGCTTTATCTTTTTGGAGCGTAAGGCAATCCTTTGGAGCGTCTTTGCCTCCTTTGCGCTTTCGGCCTACGTCTCGCTGTTTGAGCTCTTTATCCCGACCGATGTCTCGATGACGGGCGATATGTGGCTCGACCTGTGCTTTGCCGTGATTCTGCCGGCCCTCGGCAGCGCCATCGTCTTCGATATTGGCGCCTCGACGGGTGGCACGGACATTCTGGCCATGATCCTCAAACGCCGCACCACGCTCGAGATTGGCCGCGCGTTGCTGCTGGTCGATATCGGCATCGTAACTATCGCGGCCTTTTTGTATGGCCCGCGCGTCGGCCTGTATTGCGTGCTCGGCCTGTTTGCCAAGACGCTTGTGGTCGACAAGGCCATCGAGAGCATTCACCTTCGTAAGGTCTGCACGATCATTTGCTCCGAACCCCTTAAGGTCGAGGAGTTCATCGTCAAGCATCTCAACCGTACGGCGACCATCAGCCGCGGCTACGGCGCCTTCTCGGGCAAGTGCGTGACGGTGATCATGAGCGTGCTAAGCCGCCGCGAGGCCGTGCAGCTGCGTCGCTACGCGCGCGAGGTCGATCCTGGTGCCTTTATCACGATCGTTGACAGCTCCGAGATCGTCGGCAAGGGCTTCCGCGGAACGAACTAACGCGAGCGCGCTCGTCTAACAATCAAATAACGCCCTGCGCGTTGCAAAAACGTCATCTAGGAGAATTTGTCCTCACACTGGGTGATAATGATGACAAGACATCGTTTGCGATCCAGGTGATTCGCTCAAGATACGAAGGGATGATTTCGATGTTCTGTTCGCAGTGTGGCGCTCCCATGGGCGATAACGACAAGTTCTGTGGCGCGTGTGGTGCTCCTAATGCAGCGGCCGGTGCGGCTCCTCAGGGGCAGCCTCAGCAGGTCATGACGCAGCCGCCCGTGGTCAACGTGCCCAAGGGCTGTGTGGCTCAAGCGTTTGAGGATATGACCAAGATGCCGGGCGTACTACAGCGCGTGTGCCAGATCGCCTTTTTGCCGGCGCTTATCTGCGTCGTGTCGGTGCTCGTGCTGTTCATTCCCGTTATCGGCGGTATCGCGGCTGCTATCGGCTTTTTGGCAGCCTGTGTGGCAAGCGCGTGCGGTTCTGGCTTTGGCATCGAATGGGGCCGCGACCTGTCGCTCAAGGTCGATGACGGCATCGACCGTCCGTTGATGCGCTCCACGTCGTTTGGTCTCGGAGTCTTTTCGGGCGTCATCTCGAGCGTGCTCAAGGTCATTGCTGCCATTCCCGTTATTGGTGTAGTGCTCTCGGTAATTGAGGGCGTTGCGCTCGGCGCCGCAGGTTCGTACTCTTACTACGGCTCCTATGCGCTCGAGGCCGCGCTGTTTGGCTCGCTGGGCCTGCTTGTCCTGGCTCTGATCGCTTCGGCGGTCCTGGGCGTCTTCTTTAAGATGTTCGCCGACATTGCCGTGATGCACTTTGCGGTGACCGGTCGCGTTGAGAGCGCGTTTTCGCTCGATAAGGTCTGGGCGGCCTTTAAGAACAATAAGACTAAGCTGTTCTGCGCTTCGTTTATTCCCGAGTTTTTGACGGGCCTGATCGCCAACGTCATCACATGGATCTTGACGGCCGTCTTTGGCGCCATTGCCTCTGTTGGTATGTATAGCTACTACTACCGCCCCACGGTTATTGAGGCAATCGTTTCCGGCGGCGGCGTCACGCTCGTGCCGTTTCTGGTGCTGATCGCATTCGTCACCGTATTTCTTACGGTCTTTGGCAGCATGCTCAAGCATCGTGCCGTTGGCTACTGGGTGGCGCGTTACGCAAGCGAGTGGGCCGACGAAGACAAGGACGACGTCCTGACGTTTGTGCTGCCGTTTGAGAAGAAGGCCGCTCCTTCGGGCTATAGCGCTCCGGATGCTGCGCCCGCGCCCGAGCCGGCGCCTGCACCAGAGCCGGCGCCCGAGTCCGAGCCCGAGCCAACGCCTGAACCTGAGCCCGAACCCGAACCCGAGTCGAGTTCCGACGAGGACCTGCAGGACGAGTAGCCCTGCCGCCTGCCATTTGGGGACGGGGAGAAATGGTAGAAATAGAGCCTGACAAATGAGCGGGGGCGAACGTTGAGATAGCGTTCGCCCCCGCTTTGACATCGCGATGCGGCTATGACTGCGAGATAGTCGCGAATCGACTACTCGTCGTGCTTCTCCTCGCGGCGAGCGGCGGCGCGAGCTTCGTGGATGCCCTTGATCGCGGCATGGCGGGCGGTGCGAGCATCGTGCATGGCGTCGCGCGCCTCAGCGGCAGTCGCCTTGGCAGAGCGCAGCCTGGCGGCCAAGTCGGGGTTGGTCTCGGCAACCGCGGCGATCGTGGGGCCGTCGAGCTCCTCTTGCGTGGGCTCGGCCAAAAAGTCGATGGCATACTGGGCGGCCACCATGGAACCCTTGGCCAGTACGGTCTCGTCAATCTTGTAAAAGCAGGAATGTTGGGCGTACGTGGCGCCAATCTTGGGGTTGCGCGTACCTACAAAGGCGAGCACACCCGGTACGCGGCGCAGGTACTCCGAAAAATCCTCGCCCGAGAGCGTGCCGCGATAATGGCCTTGGCCGGCGGGGCCGAGACATTTAATTACAGCCTGACGGCAGCGCTCGCTCGAGGCCGCGTCATTTTCGACCTTGTAGTTGGCGATGGTGTAGTCGGTGAGCTCTGCCTCGGCGCCCAAGGCTGCCGCAGTATGCTCCACGATGCGGCGCATAAGCTCCGGCATTTCCTCGTGGGTCGAATCGCCGTAGGTGCGCACCGTGCCGGCGAGGTAGGCCGTGCCGGCAATAACGTTGCGCGCGGTGCCGCCGTGCAGCTCGCCGACGGTGATGACCGCCGGCTCGTAGGGGCTAATCTCGCGCGAAACGATAGTCTGCAAGGCGTTGACAATCTCGGCGGCAACCATAACGGCGTCGTGGCCGCGCTGGGGCATGGCGCCGTGGCATGAGGTGCCGCGTACGTCGATGCGGAACCAGTCGGTGTTGGCCATGCGTGGACCGGGCTCGCAGCTTACGGTGCCGGCATCGACCTCGCTCCAGATATGCGCGGCGTAGGCGCCATCGACGCCGTCGAGCACACCTGTGCCGATCATGAGCTTGGCGCCCTGGCCGTTTTCCTCACTGGGCTGGAAGACGATGCGGATCTCGCCGTGGATGTCGTCGGTCATATGGCGCAGAATCTGCAGCGTGCCGAGCATCATGGCGATGTGGCAGTCGTGGCCGCAGGCGTGCATGCAGCCCTCGTTGACGCTAGCAAACTCCTCGCCGGTCTGCTCGGTAACGGGCAGGGCGTCGATGTCGGCGCGCAGCAGGATGCGGCGGCGCGGCGTGCCGTCCTCGCGGTAGGCATCGGGCGCGGTGCCGCGAAGGGTTGCCACCAGGCCCGTCTTAAGGGGGCGCTCATAGGGGATATTCATGGCATCGAGCTGATTGGCGATGTCAGAAGTCGTGCGCTCCTCGGCGAGGCTCAGCTCCGGGTGCTTATGGAAGTGGCGGCGCTGCTTGATGATGTAGGGCTCAAACTCGGCAGCGATATCTTGGATGGCTGCGGTGATGTCGTCAGCCGCTCGCACCCCGGTCGCTGCCATAATCTGCTGTGCCTTGGTCTTCGTCATGATCGATTTGCTCCTTGCTGGGTTGATCGCAAAATCGTACAGGCTGCCTCCAGTATGCCACCTGCCACTTGGCGTGGCAAAGCAGCCGTTTGCCGCTTGGGGTTTAGTAACAAGAGTGGGGGAGTACACTCGGGGGTGTTGAATTTCCTGCCAGAGATGGGGATGCCCATGCAACATATCGATCGGATAATCCGCTCCAAGAACGTCTTTACCGCACAAGACGGCATCGATGATGCCCGTGAGCTGGCGATTGCCATCGCGGGCGACCGTATCGTCGCGGTCGGCAAGCCCGACGATGTGATCGCCGCGGCTCCCGCCGTCACGCCGGTTATCGATTACGGCGAGCAGTTTGTTTGCCCCGGTTTCCACGATGCGCACTTGCACTTCTTCCATACCTCGGTTGGCGCCTCGCCGTACATGCTCATGGATATGGGCACGTCCGAGGCAGCGCTGGTACAGCACGCGCTCGAGTTTTCCCAGGACCTGCCCGATGACGCTTGGGTTGTGACGCAGGGCTGGCGCGACTACCGTTGGGACCCGACCGAGCATCCTACCAAGGCGTCGCTCGATGCGGCATTCCCCGATCGCCCCTGCGTTATGTATTCGGGCGACGGGCACACGCTGTGGCTCAACAGCCGCGCGCTCGAGGCGCTCGGCGTCTCGCGCGACAGCGAGCCGCCAGCGGGCGGCAACTACGACAAGGACGCAAACGGCGAACTCACGGGCATTGCGCACGAGGCGGCTGCCATGCAGCTGCTGCCGCGCTGCCTGGAGTGGCTGGGCGAGGACCGCATCGCGAGCGCTTACGCCGACCAAATGAAGCGTATGGCAGAGCAAGGCATCACCTCAATCTGCGATATGTCGCTCATGCCCATGCCGGGCTGCGATTTTATCCGCGACGACGTCTACGACAAACTGCAGGCAGCCGGCAAGCTGGGCATCCGAGCCCATCTGTTCCCCACGCTGCTGGATGACCAGTCGCGCTTGGAAGAGCTGCAGACCCGCTACGCGAACAACGCGCTGCTCTCGGCGCCTGGTTTTAAGCAGTTTTTCGACGGCGTGTCGAGCGAACACACGGCCTATCTCACCGAGCCCTATACCAACCCGCGCTTCCCAGGCGACCAGGGCCGTCTGACGGTTCCTGCCGAGCGTATGCGCAAGCTGGTCCTCGCTGCCGCGGAGCGCGGTCACACCGTGCGCATCCACGTCATCGGCGACGGTGCCATCCATGCCGCGCTCGATATCTTTGAGGAGGCCGCGGAACTGTACGGCCTGCCCCAGCACGGTCATAACACGCTCGAGCATCTGGAGAATTTGCTGCCTCAGGACATCGATCGCCTGCGCAAGCTCAACATCATTGCCTCGAGCCAACCCTGCCACATCACGCTCGACCCAGGTGGTCCGGAGCGCGACCTGGGCCTGGAACGCAGCCGCATCATGTGGCCGTTCGCGACCTATAAGCAGCGCGGTATTCGCCAAGCCTTCGGTACCGACAGCCCTATCACACCCGTTACCAGCATGAACGTGCTCTACACGGCTATCACGCGCCAGGACCCCAAAAGCCACTGGCCCGAGGGTGGCTGGCTGCCGAGCGAGCGCATCGATGCGGCCACGGCTCTGCGCAACTACACCCTGGGCAGCGCCTATGCAGCGGGCGACGAGCAAAACCTCGGCAGCTTGGAGCCCGGCAAGTATGCCGACCTGGTAGTCCTGGACCAAAACCCGCTCACCATCGACCCCCAAGAACTCCAAGCCACCAAGGTTCAGGCCACCTACCTGGCAGGCAACTTGATTTACGAGCGCTAACCCCATCCGCATCGCCATTTTGCTGCACTGACTTTTCTGAATGCCGTGCCCGATAACGTTGACTCAGCTCCCGTGTGGCGCCGGAGGGGCGGGGCATAAGGTTTATCGCGAGTTCCGCACGAGCCGAAGGCCACTTAATGTGGCCTTCGTGCGAGCAGGACTGCCCGAGCAGGAAACCTTATGCCCCGCCCCTCCGGAGCCACACGGGAGCCACCGCTAAGTTATCCCCCCGCATTCAGAAAATCTAAGTGCCAAAAAATAAGATTTTTTGACTCTGTGTTGTATAACCCGCCATTCGTGGGTACCATTCAACGCGTACGCAAACAAAAAGGGTTAATTCGCGTGGCATAACCGCGCGGCCCAAAAAGGAGGAGACAAGCATGTCGTCTTTGAAGCCGCTTGCAGATCGTGTTCTGGTCAAGCCCGACGAGGCCGAGCAGAAGACCGCTTCTGGTCTGTATATCGCCAGCAACGCTCAGGAGAAGCCGCAGCGCGGCACCATCGTTGCCGTTGGCGCCGGCAAGGTCAACGACAAGGGTGAGCGCATCCCCATGGACGTCAAGGTCGGTGACGTTGTCATCTACGGCAAGTTCGGTGGCAACGAGGTCAAGGTCGACGGCGAGAAGTATCTGCTGATGCGCGCCGACGACATCTACGCCGTCGTCGAGGCCTAGTCTCGTCAGAATCTCTGATTCGTCTTTGAACGCGCCCGCCGCATAGGACTCGGAAGCGGCGACGCGAGTCGCATTTCTTTTGGAGGATTACCTACCATGGCAAAGAACATTACGTTTAACACCGATGCCCGCGCTAAGCTTGCCAAGGGCGTCAACACTCTGGCCGACGCCGTTACCGTCACCATGGGCCCCAAGGGTCGCTATGTTGCGCTGCAGCGCACGTTCGGTGCCCCGACCATCACCAACGACGGCGTTTCCGTCGCCAAGGAGATCGAGCTCGAGGACAACATCGAGAACATGGGTGCTCAGCTGGTGAAGGAGGTCGCCACCAAGACCAACGACACCGTGGGTGACGGTACCACCACCGCAACCCTGCTCGCCCAGGCCATCGTCAACGACGGTCTGCGCAACGTCGCCGCCGGCGCCAACCCTCTGGCCATCCGTCGCGGCATCGACAAGGCCGTCAACGCCGCCGTTGCCGAGATGAAGAAGCAGGCCAAGCCGGTCGAGACCAAGGAGCAGATTGCTTCCGTCGGTACCATCTCTGCCGGTGACCCCGAGGTCGGCGAGAAGATCGCCGAGGCCATGGAGGTCGTGGGCAAGGACGGCGTCATCACCGTCGAGGATTCCCAGACGTTCGACATCACCATCGACACCGTCGAGGGCATGCAGTTCGACAAGGGCTACGTCTCCGCTTACTTCGTCACGGACAACGACCGCATGGAGGCAGTGATGAAGGATCCGTTCATCCTCATCACCGACCAGAAGATCTCCAGCGTTCAGGACATCATGCCCGTTCTCGAGGCTGTCCAGCGCGCTGGCCGCGGCCTGCTCATCATCGCTGAGGACATCGACGGCGAGGCTCTGCCTACCCTGGTCCTCAACAAGATCCGTGGCGCCCTCAACGTCTGCGCCGTCAAGGCCCCGGGCTACGGCGATCGCCGCAAGCGCATCCTCGAGGACATCGCCGTCCTCACCGGTGGCCAGGCCGCTCTGGACGAGCTGGGCGTGAAGGTCGCTGATATCACCGCCGATATGCTCGGTACCGCTAAGTCCGTCACCATCTCCAAGGACAACACCGTCATCGTCGGCGGCGCTGGCTCCAAGGAGGCCATCGACGCCCGTATCGCTCAGATCAAGGGTGAGATGGAGAACACCACCTCTGACTTCGACCGCGAGAAGCTCCAGGAGCGCCTGGCCAAGCTCTCCGGTGGCGTTGCCGTCATCAAGGTCGGCGCTGCTACCGAGTCCGAGCTCAAGGAGATCAAGCATCGCGTCGAGGACGCCCTTCAGGCTACCCGCGCTGCTGTCGAGGAGGGCATCGTCGCCGGCGGCGGCGTCGCCTTCATGGACGCTGTGCCCGCGCTCGATGCTGTCGAGATTGACGACCCCGAGGAGAAGATCGGCGTCGACATCGTCAAGAAGGCTCTGACCGCTCCGGTCGCCACCATCGCCAAGAACGCTGGCTTTGAGGGCGCTGTCGTGGTCGACAAGGTTGCCGAGCTGCCCGCTGGCCAGGGTCTAAATTCTGCCAACGGCGAGTGGGGCGACATGATCGAGATGGGCGTCCTCGACCCCGTCAAGGTCAGCCGCGTCACCCTGCAGAACGCTGCTTCTGTCGCCAGCCTGATCCTCATCACCGAGGCCACCGTCTCCGATGTGCCCAAGAACACTCAGCTTGAGGACGCTATCGCTGCTGCTACCGCTGGTCAGCAGGGCGGCGGTATGTACTAAGGCCGACAAGGTCTAGAACTCCCACCGGGAATCCGCAGGGCGTGACGGGGCTTCTCTCCGGAACGTCCTCGGACATGCAAAGAGGCTCCGCATCGCGCTTCGCGCTGCGGAGCCTCTTTGCGTCCTGCGGAATGTTCCGGAGAGAAGCCCCGTCACGCCCCCGGATTCCCTGCGTTTACGGCCTTGAGGTCGGCGGGCGGAGAAGGACGTGGTTGTGGGGGATACGCGTCCCGGTTGCTGTTTCGCGGCAAAGCCGCGAAAAGCGCACCACTTTGGGGTGAGTGGGAGACGTGGTTGTTGCGACAACTGGTCCCCGCCACAAATTACCCTTGGCATACTTGCGCGAATACTCGCTCGTGCTACACTTGCAATTGCTGTTTCAGGGCGGGGTGAAATTCCCCACTGGCGGTAAATCGGGCGGTGTCAAAGGGGCGCCGTGGCGCAGGCGAGATGCCTGCGACCGAGCCGATGAGTCCGCGACCCGTGTGTGCGTTGGTTCGCATGCCGGCTGAACTGGTGAGATCCCAGTACCAACGGTTAGAGTCCGGATGAAAGAGGCAGGTGATCTTATGTCTGAACAGTCGCAGCATATCCATTTTGAGAACACGAATAGGTGGAGCACCAAACAGCTCGTTACCATGGCGCTGATGTGTGCCTTGAGCGCATTGTTTATGTATGTGCAGCTACCCATCCTTCCTTCGGCGCCGTTTTTGACGTATGACCCGTCGCTGGTGCCGGCGATGGTGTGTGGGTTTGCGTATGGCCCTGGTGCCGGCACAGCTGTTGCCGCCATGGCGATCGTTATCCATGCGCTTACCACGGGCGATTGGGTCGGTGCGCTTATGAACTTGGTTGCTACGCTGGGCTATATTCTCCCCGCGGCTATCGTCTACCAGAAGATGCATACCTATAAGGGTGCCGTGATTGGCCTGGTGCTTGGCGTCATTGCCGCTACGGCGCTGTCTATGGCTGCAAACCTTACCATTGGCGTATGGTTCTGGTATGGTTCGGTCGATGTGATCGCCCCGCTCATGATTCCCGCCGTGCTACCGTTCAACCTCATCAAGACCGTGCTTAACTCGGTGCTCACGCTTGCAGTGTACAAGGCGGTCTCCAATCTCATCACGCCTAAAAAGGACCAGGTCAAAGGCCGCGCATGATTGAGTGTCGGGGCGTTTCCTTTAGCTATGACGGTGCCGTGCCGGCGCTTGACGGCGTCGATCTGAACATAGAGGACGGCGAGTTTTTCTGCATCCTCGGCGGAAACGGATCGGGCAAGTCGACGTTTGCCAAGCATTTGAACGCGCTACTGCAGCCCGATGCGGGAACGGTGTGCGTCAACGGCATGGACGCGTCCGATCCCGAGCTGGTCTACGACATTCGCTCGACCGCGGGCATGGTGTTTCAGAATCCCGACGACCAGCTCGTGGCGACGCTTGTCGAGGACGATGTTGCCTTTGGTCCCGAGAACTTAGGGGTGGAATCCGCCCAGATCGCACAGCGCGTGCGCGAGGCGCTGAAGGCCGTGGGCCTGGTGGGCTTTGAGCGCCACGAGACCCATGCACTTTCGGGTGGCCAAAAGCAGCGCGTGGCGCTTGCCGGCGTGCTCGCCATGGAACCGCGCGTGCTCATATTGGACGAGGCTTCTTCGATGCTCGATCCGCGTGGACACAAGGGCCTCATGAAGGCTTGCCACGCGTTGCACGATCGCGGCATGACCATCGTGATGATTACGCACTTTATGGAAGAGGCCTCCGAGGCCGATCGTGTCGCGGTATTTCGGGCGGGGCGCGTTGCCATGCTCGGTACGCCCGAGGAAATCTTGACGCGGGCGGACGAACTTGCGCAGCTCAATCTGGATATGCCAGCGTCGTGCTGCTTGGGCATGGAGCTTCGTGCGAAGGGCGTGCCCGTTCATGCGCAGGTGCGCGAGGTGGATATGGTCGCCGAGATTGCGCAGACTTATGCCGAGCGAAGTGGGGCAGGCACCGTGGGACAGTCTTCCGCACCCCAATCGGAAATCGTTGGCGGTACGGTTTCGGCAAGCAACGAAGATGACGTACCAGAGCCCGTCATCGAACTATCCCATGTTTCGTATAGCTATTCGCTGAGCGCCCGCGAGCGTCGTCGCTGGCGCAAGCGTTCGGCTGTCGCGGACAAATCGAACAAACAAGCCCTTTGGGGAAACGACCCCAGCAGCCCGTGGGCGCTGCGCGATGTATCGCTGACGGTGCGCCGCGGCGAGTTCCTGGGCCTTGCGGGTCATACCGGTTCGGGTAAGTCGACGCTGGTCCAGCATCTCAACGGTTTGATTCGCCCCCAGGAGGGATCCGTTCGCGCGCTGGGGCTCGATCTGTCAAACAAGAAAGACGCCGCCGCGGTTAAGGCAAAGGTCGGCGTGGTGTTTCAATATCCCGAGCGTCAGCTGTTTGCCGAAACCGTGGCGCAGGACGTGGCGTTTGGTCCGCACAACCTTGGCTTGCCGCAAGATGAAGTCGACCGTCGTGTCGAGTCATCGCTCTCGCGCGTGGGCCTCGACCTTTCCACGGTCGGCGACAAGAGCCCCTTTGAGCTTTCGGGCGGCCAGCAGCGCCGCGTGGTGTTTGCCGGCGTGCTTGCCATGGAACCCGAGGTCCTGGTGCTCGATGAACCCATGGCGGGGCTCGATCCGGCTGCGCGCAGGGATTTCCTTGAGCTTATCGATCGACTTCACCGTGATGGCCTGACCGTTGTCATGGTTTCGCACAGCATGGATGACCTGGCCAATTGCTGCGACCGTATCGTCGTAATGAACGAAGGCGCGGTGTTTGCCGAGGGAACCCCCGAGCAGGTGTTTGCGCATGCCGATGAGCTCAAGTCGATCGGCTTGGGCGTACCTGCTGCTCAGCGCATGGCGTTGGCGCTCGCGGAAGCGGGCGTGCCGCTGCGTCGCGGCGGGCTCTATACGGTTGAGTCGTTGGCCGACGAGTTGGCAGATTTGCTGATCGGTCGCTCGGACGGTTCTTCTAACGTCTCGGACAAGGCCAAATCCGAAACGGTCACGCGAGAGGAGGGTTGCTGATGGAGGCGTTTTCGTTTGGCAGCTACTATCCCGGCGATAGTGCAATCCACCGCCTGGACCCGCGAACCAAGTTGCTCTTGGGCTTTGTGTTTCTGATCACGACGCTCACGGTCAGTGGCTTCCGCGGACTGGCCCCGGTCGCAATTTTCGTTGTGCTGATCTATGCCGTGTCTCGGGTGCCGGCTCGTCGCGCTCTGTCGTCGATGGCGCCGCTGCTGGCGATCGTCGTCGTGGTCGCGGTGCTCAACTTGTTTACCGATCAGAGTGGGCGCATCCTGTGGCAGCTCGGCTTTCTGCAGATAAGCGAGGGCTCGCTGCGTTCTGCCGCCTTTATGGCGTGCCGCCTGACTCTGATGATGGCCGGCATGAGCGCCATTACGCTCACCACGCCCACGCTCGACCTCACCGCGGGCTTTGAGCGTCTGCTCGCACCGTTCGCGCGTGTGGGGCTTCCGGCACACGAGCTTGGCATGATTATGGGCATCGCGCTGCGGTTTATGCCGCAATTTGCCACCGAAATGAAACAGACGGCCGATGCGCAGGCCAGCCGCGGCGCGCGCGTGACGGGCGGTCCGCTCGGCGGTGTGCGCATGCTCGGCAGTGTGGCGATTCCGCTGTTCACCGGCGTGTTCCGTCATGCCGAGACGTTGTCTGCCGCCATGGATGCCCGTTGCTATCATGGCGAGCAGGGCCGCACACGTCTGCATGCGCTTGCATTTGGCCGCGGCGATGCGTTGGCGGCGGTGGTGACGGCGTTGCTGCTCATCTGCGTCATCGTCATCAATCTTCAACTTGTTTAGGCGCGATTTGAGCGCAAGAAAGGGGTCCCTATGACCGACAACGACCGCACGGCTCAGCTTGAGCGCGCCTGTTTGTATCTCAGGCGCATTCCGGCGTGGTATCTGGCCACGACCGATGTGGCCGACGGACATCAGCCCCGCGTGAGGCCGTTTTCGTTTGCCATGGTCGATGACGGCAAACTGTGGTTTTGCACGTCGCGCGACAAGGATGTGTGGGCGGAGCTGAGTGCGAATCCCAAGTTCGAGCTCTCGGGCTGGAAGCCGGGGGAATGTTGGATCGTATTGACCGGCGAGGCCGCACTTGAGGACGACGCAGTTGCGAGCGACAAGGTGCGTCAAGCGGGTTTTAAGCACATGGTGGGCATCGGCGAGGAACACGAGAGTGCCAACGACGGCCGCCTTGCTTTCTTTTCGGTCCGCAACATTGCCGCGCGCTTCTGCGATATCGACGGCAGCGAAGAGCGCCTGGAGCTCTAGCTCACACAAACCAGGCTTCCGGGGTAGTTAATTTGGGACGGGGCTATTTTAGCTACCCCCATATGCCAGTTGACAATTATCCTGGCCAAATAATTCATTGGCAGTTAAGGGGTAGCTAAAATAGCCCCGTCCCAAATTAACTACCCATCTCAAATTAGCTAGTGGCAGGAGGAACCGTGGACGGATTGAATACGGTACTGGAGTATCTGACGTCGGTGCCGGCGTGGTATCTGGCGACGAGTGTGGACGGGCAGCCGCATGTGCGTCCGTTCTCGTTTGCGCAGATTCAGGACGGCAAGCTGTGGTTTGTAACGGCGCGTACTAAAGATGTGTGGCAAGAGCTGCTGCATAATCAGCGTTTTGAGGCCACGAGTTGGTGGCCGGGCCATGGTTGGTTGATCTTGCGCGGGCGTGCGGGTCTGGATGACCAGGCCGCTCCCGATATGCGCGAGGCAGGATGGAAACATCTTGAGCGCTTGAGCGAGCACTATGAGGGGCCTAACGACCCCACGCTCGTCTTCTTTAGCGTCGAGGATCCCGAGGCGTATATCTGCAACCACGATGAATGGGTGCCGGTCGAGCTGTAGTCAGGCTAGCTCATCTTAACAACTTAGTATCCGCATGGGCGGGCCCCGTATTGCCCGGCGCCGTAAGGAGTGCCGGTCAATACGGGGCCCGCTCCAATTTGTCAATTCCTTCAAGCAAATATGTCGGGCGTGTTTCAATGCATGAAGACGCAAACTATTTACGTAAATATGTATTCTCTGGTGCTAAAGTTTCAACCTACCTCATAACGACGACTGCGGAATGCGCATCGGTGCCTACATCGCAGACAAGGAGTCTGAAATGTCTTTGAAGGTTGGAATCGTCGGTGCGGCGGGATACGCCGGAGCCGAGCTTATTCGCCTCATTCTCGGCCATCCCGAGTTTGAGCTTGTTGCCATTACGTCCAACGCCGATGCTGGCCAGCCGCTGTCCGCGGTGTACCCGAGCTTTGCTGGCATAAGCGATCTGGTTTTTACCACGCATGACGCCCCCGAGCTCAAGAGCTGCGATGCGGTCTTTCTTGCCGTGCCGCACACTGCCGCCATGGCACAGGTGCCTGCGCTGCTCGCCGCGGGTGTCTCCTGCTTTGACCTTTCGGCCGATTATCGCCTGAGCGACCCGTCCGTCTTTGAGATATGGTATGCCGTCGAGCACACGAGCCCCGAGCTGCTCAAGACCCGTGCCTTTGGTCTGCCCGAGCTGTTCTGCCAGGACCTGGAGGCCGCCGCATCCGACCATGCCGACGGCAAACCCGTGCTGGTCGCCTGCGCCGGTTGCTATCCCACCGCAACGAGCCTTGCCGCCGCGCCCGCCGTGCGCGCCGGCTGGGTTGCCCAGAGTGGCCCCGTGATCGTTGACGCTATCAGCGGTGTGACGGGTGCCGGTAAGTCCTGTAACGCCCGTACGCATTTTTGCAGCGCGGACGAAAACCTGGAGGCCTATGGCGTGGGCAAGCACCGTCACACGCCCGAAATTGAGCAGATCTTGGGCCTAACCGATCGCGTCGTCTTTACCCCGCACCTGGCACCGCTCAAGCGCGGTCTACTCTCTACGGTAACGATGCCGCTTGCGCCACAGGCTATCGATACCTTGACCCTTGAGGACGTTGTCGACCATTACAAGCAGTTCTACGCCGGTCGCACCTTCGTGCGTGTACTCGATGCCGGTCAGCAGCCCAAGACGGCTTCGGTCGTCGGCACCAACGCCGCCCAGATCGGCCTCGCGCTCAACAAGCGCGCCGGCGTGCTGGTGGCGACGGGCGCCATCGACAATCTGTGCAAGGGTGCAGCAGGCCAGGCGGTCCAGTGCGCCAATATCGTCTTTGGTTTTGACGAGCGACGAGGCTTGCCCACAGTGGCGTGCCCGGTGTAGCACATTCGATTGTTAACGATTTGGTAGTCGGGCATCGAGTGGGGCGCCACTCTTAAGCTGGTTTCATGATCACGACTGGCATGGCGCACCAACCGATGTCCGTTTTTTGTTTGACATAAGGAGTCATAAAGACGATGAATACCGAGCTGTTTGATATCAAGATTCGCGCTGTCGAGGGTGGCGTTACGGCTGCGGCTGGTTTTAAAGCCGCAGGCATCCACGCTGGGTTCCGCAAGAATCCCGAGCGCCTGGATTACGCCCTCGTCGTGCCCGATAAACCCTGTCCCGGTGCCGGCGTGTTTACCACCAATCGCTTTTGCGCGGCGCCCGTGCAGGTGAGCCGTGCCAACCTGGGCGGTGCCGACAAGGGCTACGGCATCATCGCCGGCGTTTCGGTCAACTCTGGCAATGCCAACGCCGCCACGGGTGAGACCGGCCTTGCATGCGCGCGCGAGACGTGCAGCATCGCATCGCAGGTCATCGGCTGCGAGCCCCAGCAGATTCTAGTTGCCTCAACGGGTGTGATTGGCCAGATTCTGCCGATCGACACGTTTGAGACCGCCATTCCTGCTGCCTACGAGGTGCTCTCCGCCCACGGTGGCGCCGATGCCGCTCGCGCCATCATGACGACCGACACGCACTCTAAGGAGTACGCCGTGTCCTACGTCAGTGAGGCTGCGGGTCATGAGGACAATGTCTATACGGTAGGAGGAATGTGCAAGGGCTCGGGCATGATCATGCCCAACATGGCCACCATGATCGCGGTCATCACTACCGATGCCCCCGTTGAGCCGGCGGCACTTCATGCCCTGCTGCTCTCGATCGTCAAGCAGACCTTTAACAAGGTAACGGTCGATTCCGACACCTCGACCAACGACACCTGCATCATGCTTGCCTCCGGCGCCGCCGCAGATGCCGAGCCTATCGACGAGGGCTCCGATGCCTTTGACGAGTTGGCATTTGCCGTGCACGAGGTGTGCGAGAGCCTGGCGCGCAACATCGCCGCCGACGGCGAGGGCGCATCCAAGCTCGTGACGGTCAACGTTACCGGCGCCGTGAACGACGAGGAGGCCGATATCGCTGCCCGTGCCGTTGCCAACTCGCCGCTCGTTAAGACCTGCATCGCCGGCCACGACTGCAACTGGGGTCGCGTTGCTATGGCGCTTGGCAAGTGCGGCGTTAAGTTTAATCAGGAAGACGTTTCCATCGACATGATGGGCATGCCTGTCTGTCGCGACGGTCTGACTGTTCCCTTTGACGAGGACGAGGCTCTACGACGTTTCGAGGCGCCAGAGATCGTGATCTCGGCCGACCTGGGCGCAGGCGACGCGGCAACGACCGTGTGGACCTGCGACCTCACGCATGAATACATCTCCATCAACGGCGACTACCGTTCCTAGATTCCAGGCATGCTGCGCATCTTGCCGCGATTGCGGACGGCGGAGTACGGCGCGATAACGATACGAAAGACGAGGCAGATTATGAAATTCGCACGCGATTGTCGTTCGAGCGAATCCAACGAAGCAACCGCGCAGCTGCTGTTCGAAGCGCTGCCGTGGATTAAGAACCTGACCGGCAAGACGGTTGTTATCAAATATGGTGGAGCCGCCATGGTTGATGAGCAGCTGCGCCGCGACGTGATGAGCGACATCGTTTTGCTCAAGATCATCGGTATGCGTCCCGTCATCGTGCACGGCGGCGGCAAGGCTATCAACGAGGCGCTGAGCCACTACGACATCCCCGTCGAGTTTAAGAACGGCCAGCGCGTGACTACGCCTGCCACCATGGACATCGTGCGCGAGGTACTGGGCGGCAAGGTCAATCAGGAGCTGGTCGCGGCGCTCAACCACCACGGCAACCTGGCCGTGGGCGTGTCCGGCAGCGACGCCGGCACCCTTATCGCCGAGCCACTCGACCCAGAGCTCGGCCGCGTAGGCAAGGTCACGCACGTCAACACCGACTATATCGAGCGTTTGCTCGACAGCGAGTACATTCCCGTTATCGCTACCGTCGCGGCGGGGGAGGACGGCGGTTTCTTCAACATCAACGCCGACACCGCCGCCGGTGCCGTTGCCGCGGCGCTCCACGCGCATAAGGCGATCTTTTTGACCGATGTCGATGGCCTGTACAAGGACTTTAGCGACAAGGACTCGCTTATCTCCAACCTAACGCTCGACGAGGTTAACGAAATGCTCTACGGCGGCGAGGTCGATAAGGGCATGATTCCCAAGCTGCGTGCGGCCGTCGATGCGCTTACCGGCGGCGTATTTCGTGCCCACATCATTAACGGTACTACGCCGCATTCGCTGCTCCTGGAGCTGCTGACCGATGCCGGCGTCGGCACCGTGATCCATTCCACCGAGACGGCTTACGAGTTCGATACGCATCCGCATCCGCTTTCGACGTTTGCTGCGCGTCTGACCGAGAACCTTGACGAGGTCGAGAAGCTTCAGACGGTCTAGCTGACCCGCAGCCGCCCCATTCCTGCACCCATAGCCCCGCGCCGTCTGGCGCCCAACGAAAGGCATCCCATGTCACTTGCAGCTCAGCAATCGCTTGAATCCCATTACGTTATGCATACCTTTGGCCGCTCTCCGGTCGAGTTTGTCGAGGGTCACGGCATGAAGCTCACCGGCGACGATGGCCGTGAGTACCTCGACTTTCTTGCCGGCATCGGCGTGTGCAGCCTAGGTCATGGCGACCCGGCTGTGCTCTTGGCGCTCGAGGCACAGACCAAAAAGCTCATGCATGTCTCCAATTACTTCTACATCGAGCAGCGCGGACAGGTCGCGGCGCTGCTGTCCAAGCTTGCTAACGACGACGTAGATGGTGCGCGCGTGCTTGCCGATGCCATTGTCGCCGGCGATGAGACCACGGCAGCTGCTCTTGGTGCCCCGGCTGCGGATGAGCAGGTTTGGGAGGCCTTCTTTGCCAACTCTGGCGCCGAGGCCAACGAGGGCTCGATGAAGCTCGCGCGCCTGTACGCCAAGCGTGCCGGTAATGGCGGCAACACCATCGTGTGCATGCGCGGCGGGTTCCACGGCCGTACGCTCGAGACCATTGCCGCCACCATGCAGGATTGGCTGCAGGATAGTTTCCGCCCGCTGCCGGGTGGCTTTGTGGCCTGCACGCCCAACGATGTCGATGAACTGCGTGCAATCTTTGAGCAGCTGGGGAGCGAAATTTGTGCCGTGATGCTCGAGCCGATCCAGGGTGAGAGTGGCGTGCACCCCATGACCGAGGAGTTTATGGCGGCGGCGCGCGACCTAGCACACGAAGTGGGCGCCGTGCTTATCGCCGACGAGGTCCAGTGCGGTCTGTTCCGCTCCGGCAAACCGTTCGCTTACCAGACCTATGGCGTGGAGCCCGACATCATGAGTCTTGCCAAGGGCATCGCCGACGGCGTTCCTATGGGCGCCGTGGTGGCAAAGAAAGAGATCGCCGACGTGTTTAAGCCCGGCGATCACGGTTCGACCTTTGGCGGTAGCTGCTTGGCCATCGCGGCGTGCGCCGCGACGCTCTCCGCGCTCGTGCGCGGCGATTATGCCGACCATGCTGCCAAGGTAGGCGCCTATATGGAGGCAAAGCTCGCCAAGTTACCGCACGTTACCGAGGTGCGCGGTCGCGGCTTGATGCTCGGCTGCGACTTGGATGACGCAGCAGGCGATGCGCATGATATTGTTGCCCGCGCGTTGGCCGCCGGTGCCGTGATTAACGCTACGGGTGCCCATACGCTGCGTTTCCTGCCGCCGCTCGTCTGCGAGGAAGCCGACGTGGATGGTCTGATCGAGATTCTGTCGGGTGTCTTGGGCTAACGCGGCGCAATAACTCAATTTGGACCGGGTTCCGGACTGCGGGTGTGCCATATGCGGCACGATTCAACGGTCTGGAGCCCGTTTTGCCTTAGATTTGCTAAGGCAGGGAGACCTGCTGGTCAAAAAACATCAAATATGAGTAATGTTACCGATTTGGTAGCAGCAATTTTGGACTAATAAGGCCAGATAGCAAGTCGAAATGGCGATGAATGCACGATTTTGATCCAATTGTTAGTCCCTATAATGGACATATGTTGCATAACTTAAGCAAAAACTATCTTTTTATATGTTGCAAACAAAGTAGCAGTACTCATATTTGCCGTTTTTTGACCACAGCCTTTGTGACAGACGTGCTGGCGGGTTCGAATCCCATGCGCTGGGCCCAAAAAAGAAAGGCTCCCATTGCTGGGAGCCTATCAAATCAGTGGTGGGTGATGAGGGATGTCCGCGTGCGGCTTCGCCGCCCGCTTCCGCTTCGGGCCTGCGGCCCTCGCGTGCTGCGCCGGAAAACGCTTCGCGTTTCCTCAGCTCCGCACCCTGTCGGGTTCGAATCCCTCTGCGATGGGCCCAAAAACGAAAGGCCCCCATAGATGGGAGCCTATCAAATCGGTGGTGGGCGATGAGGGATTCGAACCCCCAGCCTTGTGCGTGTAAAGCACCTGCGCTAACCGTTGCGCCAATCGCCCGCAAAGATTAAGTATAGCGGAAACCCTGCGTGGTTCACCGCTAATTCATAACGAAATCTAAGCGGCGACTTCGGCGCCCTTGTTCTCGTCGATAAAGAAGCGCTTGTACCAAATGAGGAATGTCAGCGTGGTATAGATCTTGCGCTGGTTGAGCGCGCGGCCCTCAAAGTGATCGTCGAGCAGCTTCATGAGCGCATCGGTGTCAAAGAAATCGGCAGCCCACGGTGCGGTGAAGTACTCCTTTACGTAGTCGTAGTACTTCTGCTCGCGCAACCAGAACCTAACTGGCACCGGGAAGCCAACCTTCTTGCGCGTTGCCCACTCATCGGGCAGCGTGCGATTGGCGGCGTGGCGCAGGACAAGCTTGCAGCCCTCTTCGTTGACGCGGTAGTTGGCGGGAATGTGTTCGGCGAACTCCATGACCTTTTTGTCCAGGAACGGAACGCGGAGCTCCAGGGAGTGTGCCATGCACATCTTGTCTGCCTTGAGCAGGATGTCGCCCGGAAGCCACATGTTCATATCCAGGTATTGCTTCTTAGAGAGCTCGCAGCAGTCGGGGACCTGCTTGTAGTACTCTGCGCACATTTCGGAGGCGTTCTTGCCAGTGTCGTAAGCTGGCTTGAGAACCTCGTCGACCTCGGACGGGTCGAACACCTTTGCCTGGCCCACGTACCAGCGCTCGGGGACCTCGGCACACTTGGTCAGGAAGTTGTGACCCTTAAAGTAGGGGAGATGCTGAACGAGCGAGCCCAGGGCACGACGCACGCCGAGCGGCACGCGCTTCTTGAAGGAGCGCATCTCGGAGGTGTCCTCGTACCACTCGTAGCCGGCAAACAGCTCGTCGGCACCCTCGCCCGAAAGGACGACGGTAACTTCCTCAGCGGCCATCTGTGCCAGATAGTACAGCGGCACGCTGGAGAGGTTCGATTGCGGCTCGTCCATGTGGTACTGGATATCGGGTAGCGCGTCGAAGAACTCGTCGGCGGTGATCATCTTGCGCACGTTCTTAATGCCAAGCTTGTCGGAAAGCTCGGCGGCGTAGTTGGTCTCGTTGAAGTTCTTGTAGTCAAAGCCGACGGAATACGTGGTGTCGGGCATGAGACAGGCGGCAATGTAGCTGGAGTCGACGCCGCCGGAGAGGAACGAGCCAACTTTAACGTCGGCGATGCGGTGTGCGGCAACGCTCTCGTGCACGACCCTGTCGCACTCGTCCACGTACTCCTCGAAGCTCTTGGAGTTGTCATCGGTAAAGTCGCAGCTCCAGTAGCGCTTGATATCCATGGTGTTGGTCATAAGGTCGTACGTAAAGCAATGCGCGGGGGCAAGCTTGAACACGCCCTTAAAGAACGTCTCCTCCGTGGCAGGGAACTGCAGCGTGAGGTAGGGACGTAGTGCGTCGTGGTTGACGGCCTTCTCAAACTTGGGGTGGTCTAGGAAGCTCTTGATCTCGGAGCCAAACAGCAGCGAGCCGTCGGAGGCCCGGTAATAATAGAACGGCTTGATGCCAAAGATGTCACGGGCGCCGAAGAGCTTGTTCCTGTTCTGGTCGTGAATCACGAACGCATACATGCCGCGCAGGCGGTTGACCAGGTCCTCGCCCCACTCCTCGTAGCCGTGCACCAGGACCTCGGTGTCGGCGTTGCAGTGGAAGACGTAGCCGGCAGCCTCGAGCTCGGCGCGAAGCTCCTGGAAGTTGTAGATCTCGCCGTTGAAGACGATGGTGACCTTGCCGTCATCGCTCGACATGGGCTGAGCGCCAGCTTCGGAAAGGTCGAGAATCGAAAGACGGCGGAAGCCGAGGGCGACGTTATCGACGATGTGCTGGCCGCCCATATCCGGCCCGCGATGGATGATGCGATCCATCATGGCCGTGAGAGCCAGCTCACTCTGTTCATCTGTACCGGTAAAACCGACAAAACCGCACATGCAAGATCCTTTCTGCTGACGGCTTAGGTGCGCTGCCGCAAGGCATGCAGCAGTCAATATCAATCAATCCTTACTATCATGCCAATCTTTTGTTTCGTGATGGGGCATAAGCGCCGAGGGGACCGAAAAACCACGGCCCGCACGTTGGGTGAAGCGGCGGGCCGTGGTTGCGAACACTATGTATGAGCGGTTAGCGCTTGCTGCGGTCGGCGAGACGGTGCTCCACCTTGGTGACGACGTGGATGAGCGGAATCGTCACGACCAGATAGTAAAGTGCGGCGCAAATGTAGGGCGTAATGTTGCCCGTGGTGGCCGTGAGGTCTTTGGAGAACAGCATGAGTTCCATGACCCATGACGCCAACGCTCGAAAGCAGCGACGTGTCCTTGTACAGCATAACGAACTCGCTGGTCATGGTCGGTATAACGCAACGTACGGCTTGCGGGATCACGATGCGCGACATAACTTGGGACCAAGTCATGCCAAGCGAGTAGGCAGCTTCCGATTGACCAGGCGGTACGCTCTCGATGCCGGCACGGAAAATCTCGGCAAGATAGGCCGAGCAGTTGATGGCTAGCACACCAACGCCGAGCGGCAGATTGGGTACGTTGAGACCGATCATAGGGAACCCAAAGAACGCAATGTAGATCTGCGGGAAGAGCGGGGTTCCGCGCAGGACGTTGATGTATGTCACGGCGATGCCGCAAAGCACGCGCTGATGGCTCGTCTACATAAAAGCGAGTAGCAGCTGATGGGAAGGCCTTGCAAGTTTTTAGGGTGCTGAGGCACTCGCAAGGTCAGGTAGCATATTAGGATGGTTGATAATACAGGGGGCGTGATCGGATTCGTCCGAGACGGTTTTTGCTCTTTTGAAGTTAGGTTTAGCGAGAGAGGTCGTTATATGTCGGGTACGACGCAGGAGAAGCTGGCTTTGATGCGCTATGTGGAGCTGCTCGAGGCCGAGGCCCTTGTTGTTTCCAAGCCAGATACTCTATGCGATCAGCGCATAGAGTTTGCGACCGACGACTCGCGCCAGGTGCGTCCGGGCACGTTGTTTGTCTGCAAGGGCCGTGCGTTTAAGCGCGAGTACCTGCTTTCGGCAATCGCCGATGGCGCCGTGGCCTACGTTTCCGAGGTCGATTACGATGTTGATCTTCCCGCGGTGATTGTGAGTGATATTCGTCGCACGCTTGCCGTGGTGGCAGATGCCTATTATGGGCATCCGTCGGGTAAGGTGAAGGTCTGCGCCTTTACAGGCACCAAGGGCAAGTCGACCTGTAGCTTTTATCTGCGCGGTATTCTCGTCAACGAGGCCAAGCTTACGGGCTGTCATCGACCCGCTCTTAATACGGGCATAGAGTTCGACGACGGCATCGAGACGGGCCCTTCCAAGCTGACGACTCCCGAATCCTTTCTGCTGCAGTCTCGCATCGCACATGCTGCGGAGGCGGGTGCCCCGTGGCTGGTTATGGAGGCATCGAGCCAGGGCTTCAAATACGAGCGCACGGGCAAAATCGCCTTTGAAGTCGGCGCCTTTACCAATATCGGCGAGGATCATATTTCGCCGATTGAGCATCCGACACTCGAGGATTACTTTGCCAGCAAGCTCAAAATCTTTTCGCAGAGCCGTTTTGCCGTGGTCAATCTCGATATGGATAAGGTCGATCGTGTGCTCGGGGCGGCATCTCGTTGCGAACGTACGGTGACGTTCTCCCTGACCGACGAGCGTGCCGACGTGCTTGCGCTGGCGATTCGTAATGGCGACTGCGGCGTGGTGGCAACGGTGCGCACGCCCCGCTTTACGCGCGACATTGTGATTCCCACGCCGGTTAAATTCAATGTGTCCAACGCGCTTGCCGCTATTGCCTGCGCCGAGGCCCTGGGTATTTCCGAAGAGGGTATCGTCCATGGCTTTGAGGGTGTCTTCGTTCCCGGCCGTATGGAGCTCTATCCGTCCGTATCGGGCAAAATCTTGGGCATCGTCGATTTTGCACATAACGGCATGAGCCTCGAGACGCTCCTGCGTGACTTGCGCGAGAACTATCCCGGGCGCGAGTTGGCGGTTGTATTTGGCGCTACGGGCGGTAAGGGTGTCGATCGACGCGCCACGATGGGCATCGCCGCTGGCAGGTATGCCGACCGAATCGTGATTACCGAGGATGACCCCGGACCCGAGGATGTCGAGGATATTTGCGCCGAGATCGCGCGCAACGTTCAAGCGCAGGGAAATGATAACTGGCAAATCGTGACCGATCGCGTTGCCGCTATCGAGACTGCCGTGCGCGAAACCGTCCGTCCTGCCGTGGTCATCGTGACCGGTAAGGGCGAGGAAGAATGTATGCTGCGCAAGAACGGACCCGAGCCTTGTGAGCGCGACGGTTCGATTCTCAAGCGCACCCTTGCGGCGTACGACGCCTAAGACCAGAAGCCCCTTCTACGTAATGGAGTAACCATGTCCCACAACACCCTGCCGACCGTTGCCGAGCTTTCGGGCGAGATGCGCGAGCGCTTGGCCAAGGTTAAGTACGTCTTTACCGACCTGGACGCCACCATGCTCGCGCCCGGCTCGTGCGTGCTGCGCGACAACGACGGCAACCCCTCGACCAAACTCGTCGAGGCCGTCGTGGCGCTCGCTCGCGCTGGTATTCAGGTGGTTCCCACCTCGGGCCGCAACCGTACCATGATCCACGAGGACGCGCGCGTGCTCGGCCTCAACTCCTACATTGGTGAGATGGGCGGCCTGGTCATGTACGACCTCAAAGCCAACGATTGGGAGTATCTGACCGGCGACATGCCTTACGACCCCGCCTGCGGCCTTACTCCGCACCAGGTGATCGAGCAGACCGGCGTGTGCGAGAAGATCCTTGCTCGCTGGCCGCACAGGATCGAGTACCACAACGACATGTCGACCGGCTACAAATACCGTGAGGTCACCGTCGGCATGCGTGGCGACATTCCCGATGATGAGGCCCAGGCCATCCTGGACGAGGCCGGCTGCGGTCTGATCTGGGCTTGCAACGGCCATCTGACTCACCTGTCCAAGCCGACGACGCTCGAGCTCGATCGCGTCGAGGACGGCCGGGCATTCAACATCAATCCCGCGGGCCTCAACAAGGGCGTTGCCATTGCGCGCTTCTGCGAGCACCTAGGGATCGAGCGCGAGGAGACGCTCGCGCTCGGCGACTCCGAGTCCGACTTCTACATGGCCGATCACGTGGGCACGTTCTGCCTGGTCGAGAATGGCCTGACGAGCGCCGGCGCGCCTGAGTTCCTGGCTGCTTGCGAGAACGCTTTCGTTACGCGTGGCAAAATTATCGACGGTTGGGCGGCGACGGCAGAGCTGCTGGTCGCGGCGCGTTCGTAGCGCGGCGTCGCCGCACTTGGACATGTCTTTTCGAGAGAGACTGGTGAGGTAATGTCCGATATCGAGAATCCGGCAGGCGACACGCGCCCGATTGGCGTGTTCGATTCTGGTTTGGGCGGTCTGACGGTTGCGCGCGCCATCGCGACGGCGCTGCCGCACGAGTCCGTCTACTACTTTGGCGATACTAAGCGCTGCCCTTACGGCACTCGCACCGAGGATGAGGTGCGCTCGTTTGCGCTGCAGGCGGGGCGCTGGCTTTCGAGGCACGACGTCAAGATTATGGTCATCGCCTGCAACACGGCAACGGCCGCGGCGTTGCGTCTGGCCCAGCAGGCGCTCGACGTTCCTGTGATCGGCGTGATCGCGCCGGGCGCGCGTGCGGCCATCAACAGCACCCGCACGCGCCGCGTGGGCGTGCTCGCCACTAACCTCACCATCCGCTCGGGTGCCTACACGCGCGCCATCCAAGACCTGGATGCCGGCGTGGACGTGTACGGCTGCCCTGCCTCGAGCTTTGTCGAGGTCGTTGAGCACGAGCTCGCCTCGGGCGCGCATCTGCAGGAGCAATGGCTCGAGAACGAGGACATCTTCGATACGCCTGCCGTGCGTGCGCTGGTGGGCGCCACGGTTGAGCCGCTGCGTGACCACGGTATCGATACCGTGGTGCTCGGCTGCACGCATTTTCCGCTGTTGGTGGGACCTATCCGCCATGCGCTGGGGCCTGGGGTGCGCGTCGTGAGTTCCGCCGAGGAGACCACGCGCGAGCTGACCGATATCCTCACGCGCCGCGAGCAGCTGGCGGGCGATACCGCCGAGCCACAGCATCGTTTTGCCACGACGGCCGATAACATTGCTGAGTTTGCGGTGGCGGGCAGCTTTATCTTTGGACAGCCGCTCAAGAGCATAGAACATATCGATATCGATGAGCTGAAATAGATGTAAGGTCACCGACCAAAGGCTCACTTTCACCTTTTGCCGAAAGGATATTTCTATGGAGTACATGCAGGTCAACCGCGCCAACGGCCGCGCCGCCGATGAGCTGCGCCCCGTTAAGCTCACCCGTGGCGTCATGAAGCACGCCCACGGCTCGTGTTTGGCCGAGTTCGGCGACACGCGCGTGCTGTGCGCCGCTACTATCGAGGAGGGCGTGCCGGGCTGGCGCAAGGGCGCCAAGGCCGGTTGGGTAACGGCGGAGTACGCCATGCTACCGGCATCGACCGGCAAGCGCTGCAAGCGCGAGCACGCCAACCGCAAAGGCCGCTCCATGGAGATCGAGCGCCTCATTGGCCGTAGCCTGCGTACCGTCGTCAACATGAAGGCGCTCGGCGAGTACACCGTCACCGTCGACTGCGACGTGATCCAGGCCGATGGTGGTACACGTACGGCAAGCATTACCGGCGCCTGGGTGGCGCTGCACGACGCCCTCGCCATGTGGGTCGAGGCAGGCAAGATCGAGCGCATCCCGCTTACCGGCCAGGTGGCTGCCATCTCCATGGGCGTTGTCGACGGCAATACGCTGCTTGACCTCGATTATTCCGAGGACAGCCATGCCGAGGTCGACATGAACCTCGTCGCCACCGACACCGGTGAGATGATCGAGCTCCAGGGCACCGGCGAGCAGGCGCCCTTCGACCGCAAACGCCTCAACGCCCTGCTCGACCTGGGCGACAAGGGTATCGCCGAGCTCATCGAGCTCCAGCGCCAAGCCCTCGCCTAACCAGCCAAAAAGGGACAGGTTTATTTTGGTAGGTTTTATCTGCGGAGACGTCTAGACACAAGACTGCCGTTGATTGAGAGGGGAGAGGCAGAGGCCCTCGTTGCCCTCGGCGCGGCATTGCTATAGAGACAAGGAGACCACTCATGGCACTTGAGAAGATCGACATCGACACCCTCGACCCGGCGGCGACCATCGTCGTGGCAACAGGAAACGCTCATAAGCTCACCGAGATCGAGGCCATTTTGGGCAAGGTCATGCCCGAGGTGCGCTTTGTGGCGCTCGGCCAGCTGGGCGATTTTGAGGACCCTGAGGAAAACGGCACGACGTTTTTGGAGAACGCCATCATCAAGGCGCAGGCTGCCGTCGAAGAGACGGGGCTCATGGCCATTGCCGACGATTCGGGCCTGGTCGTTGACGCGCTGGACGGTGAGCCCGGTGTGTATAGCGCGCGCTACGCGGGCGTTCACGGCGACGATGCCGCCAACAATGCCAAGCTGCTCGTTAACCTGGAAGGCGTGGCGGACGAGGACCGCACCGCGCGCTTTATGAGCGTCGTTGCGCTTATCGACACGGACGGTTTGGTCACCTATGGTGAGGGCGCCTGCGAGGGCGTTATCGCACACGAGGGTCGCGGCGATCACGGCTTTGGCTACGACCCGCTGTTCCTGCCGGTCGACACGCCGGGCAAGACCATGGCTGAGCTGACGGCGGACGAGAAGAACGCCGTCAGCCATCGTTTCCACGCGCTTGAGCATCTGTCCGCCAAACTGACGGGCGAGGAGTAGGCTGTGCGTGCGGTGGTGCAGCGCGTGCTCAACGCCGGCGTGACGGTCGACGGCGAGTGCGTGGGCAAAATTGGGCGCGGCTATCTGGTGCTGCTGGGCGTGGGCCACGGCGACACGCGCGCCGAGGCCGATAAGCTGTGGGGCAAGCTCCGGGGCTTGCGCATTAACGAGGACGAGAACGGCAAGACCAACCTGGCACTTGCCGATGTCGACGGCGAGGTGCTCGTGGTGTCGCAGTTCACGCTGTTCGCCGATTGCCGTCACGGCCGCCGCCCATCGTTTACGGATGCCGGCGCGCCCGATGTCGCCAACGAGCTTTACGAGTACTTTTTGACGCTCGTTGCCCAAGATGTCGAGCACGTGGCACATGGCATCTTTGGCGCCGACATGAAGGTCGACCTGGTCAACGATGGCCCGTTCACCATCGTCCTGGACACGGACAACCTTTAGGTTACTCGGTTTTACCAAACCGCGTAACAACTGGTCATGCGAGGTTGTCGTCTGGTACGTATTTGGGACGGGGCTTATTTAGCTACTTGCGTGTGGTGGCAGCAGGGTGCTATAGTATTAGAGTTTTGTCTATCTTAGGGGTATTATCCCCTTTTTGAATTGCACCTTCTGGAGGCCCTGTTCATGGAAGAGATGGAAGTCAATCACGTCGACGACATCCACGAGAAGCTGACCGATATGGTGGGCGATCGCGTCAAGGTTAAGGCCAACATGGGCCGCACCCGCGTCGTCGAGCGCATGGGCACCATCAAGAGCGTCCACCCCGCCGTCTTTATCGTCGAGGTTGACGAGCGTCGCGGCCGCAAGTCGCGTCAGTCTTATCAGTATATCGATGTCCTCACCGGTCAGGTTGAGCTGTTCGACCCCGAGAGCGGCGAGCATATCTTTACCCCGCTCGGCAATCAGCTCGAGGAGCATTAACGGTGACCGATCGGTCCCTGACTCTTTCCGCGCCGGCAAAGATTAACCTCTACCTAGGGGTTCATACCGAGCGCGATGACCGCGGCTACCATAAGGTCGATTCCCTGATGGCAGCCGTCGGTCTTGTCGATACCGTGACGGTCACGCCGGCACAGGCGCTGACCGTCCAGACGGTTCCGGCATCAGATTTTCCCATGCAAAAGAATACGGCGTATCGGGCTGCGGTTGCTATGGCCGAGCATTATGGTCGCGAGGCAAACATCTACGTGACGATTGAGAAGCACATTCCATTGTGCGCCGGCTTGGGCGGCCCCTCGACGGATGCGGCCGCGGTCATTGTCGCCTTGGCGGAGCTCTGGGGAATTGACCGCACCGATTCCGCGCTCGACGATATTGCACGGGGCATTGGTGCTGACGTCCCGTTCTTTTTGCACGCGAGCCCTGCGTTCTACGTGGGTGGGGGAGACGTGCTGGCAACCGAGTACCCCGTGCTGCCCGCGACACCCGTCGTGCTGGTCAAGCCGCGGGAGGCGAGCGTTTCGACAATTGAAGCCTATCGACGTTTTGACGAGGCCCCGGTGCCTGCGGACAAGCCCGGCGCGATGGCTTCTGCCTTGCGTGCTGGTGATGCCGAGACGGCATATGCGCTCATCCATAACAACCTGGGTGTCATTTCCGCACAGATGGAGCCGCAGATTCAAACGGTTCTCGATTGGCTGCATAAACAGGACGGCGCCGTTGCTGTAGATGTGTGCGGATCGGGCGCCTGCTCGTTTGCCATTTGCGACACCGCCGCCACGGCCGAAAGGCTTGCCGGCGCTGCCCAGCAAAATGGCTGGTGGGCCTGCGCAACGGAGCTCATTTCCAACACGGTTCAGATCGACGCGCCAAAGAAATAAAAAATTCTCTAGCACGTGGCGGAAATCTTTGTTACTATAGTCGAGCTAACGGGTTGTGGCTCAGTTTGGTAGAGCACTGCGTTCGGGACGCAGGGGTCGCTGGTTCAAATCCAGTCAACCCGACCAGAGCATGAGGAGGGACCGCTTCTTGCGGTCCCTTTTTTTAGCTATTGTTGTGATACCGCGATACCCGCGGTATACTCATTCGAGCTTGTCTCGCTGTATTGTGGAGGTCTACATGTTTGGACTGAGGGCTCCTGAGCTCATCATTATTCTCGTCGTTGTCCTGATCATCTTCGGGCCTAAGAACCTGCCGAAGCTCGGCAAGTCCCTCGGCTCTACCGTCAAGAATATCCGCGAGGGTATGGAGGGCGACGATAAGGCCGAGACCAAGCAGGCCGAGGAGGTCGTGGTCGAGCAGTCCGAGGAGGACAAGGAGATCGCTGAGCTCGAGGCCAAGCTCGCTGCTGCCAAGAAGAAGCAGGCAGAGGACAGCGACGCGGACGCAGAGTAGTCCCATCCCTTTGGGGTGAGCACCTGACCGGCTTGCCCGCAGGCTAGCCGGTCTTTTTTGTTTTGTTGACAGTTGATTGTTTGATCAGAGTTGGGGAGATATCCGTATGGACGCAAGCCAGATCGTACTGACCGCTGAGGGCCGCCAGAAGCTCGTCGAGGAGCTCGCTTGGCGTGAGGGCGATTACGCCAAGGAGATCGTCGAGGACATCAAGGAAGCCCGCGCGTTCGGCGACCTTTCGGAGAACTCCGAGTACGATGCCGCCAAGGACAAGCAGGCCCAGAACGCCGCTCGTATTGCCGAGATCCAGGCCATCCTCGCCAACGCTCAGGTTGCTGCCACCACGGGCGATCTGACCGTCTCCATCGGTTCCACCGTTTCTCTGATTGATCCCAACGGTGAGGTCATGGAAGTCACGCTCGTCGGTACCACCGAGACCAACTCGCTCGAGCACAAGATTTCCAACGAGTCTCCGGTTGGCCATGCCATCATCGGTCACGGCGAGGGCGACTCCGTCGAGGTCGTTACGCCTTCCGGCAAGACTCGCGTCTACACCATCGCCAAGATCGCACGCTAGACCACGGTCCCGCGTAAAGGTATGTTTTCGCTCCCTGGGACCGAATCCTGGGGAGCGTTTTAGTTTGAGGAGCTAATTTATGGCAGAGAACCAGAACGCCGCCGATCAGGCATCGACGCTCAACGACGAGCGCGCCACCCGCCTGGCCAAGCGCGCCGCCCTGTTCGAGGCGGGCCAGAACCCCTATCCCGAGCACTCTGAGCTTGAGGACTACGTCGCCGATATCGAGGCTAAGTACGCCGGGCTTGCCGATGGCGAGGACACCGAGGACGTCGTGAAGATCGCCGGCCGCGTGGTTGCCAAGCGCGGTCAGGGCAAGATCATGTTCATCGTCGTGCGCGATGCGACTGCCGAGATTCAGCTGTTCTGTCGCATCAACGACATGGACGAGGCTGCCTGGAATACGCTCAAGGCCCTCGACCTAGGCGACATCCTGGGCGTGACCGGCGTGGTCGTGCGCACCCAGCGCGGCCAGCTTTCCGTTGCCCCAAAGAGTGCGACCCTGCTTTCCAAGGCCGTTCGTCCGCTGCCTGAGAAGTTCCACGGTCTTTCCGACAAGGAGACCCGCTATCGCCAGCGCTATGTCGACCTGATCGCCAACGACGACGTTCGCGAGACCTTCCGTAAGCGCTCGCAGATTCTCTCCACCTTCCGCCGCTTTATGGAGTCCGACGGCTACATGGAGGTCGAGACGCCCATCCTGCAGACCATCCAGGGTGGTGCCACGGCCAAGCCGTTCATTACCCACTTCAACGCGCTCGATCAAGAGTGCTACCTGCGTATTGCCACCGAGCTGCACCTCAAGCGCTGCATCGTCGGTGGTTTTGAGCGCGTGTTCGAGATCGGTCGCATCTTCCGTAACGAGGGCATGGACCTTACCCACAACCCCGAGTTCACCACGATGGAGGCCTACCGTGCCTTCTCCGACCTCGAGGGCATGAAGGCGCTCGCCCAGGGCGTCATCAAGGCTGCGAACAAGGCCATCGGCAACCCCGAGATCATCGAGTACCAGGGCCAGACCATCGACCTTTCTGGTGAGTGGGCCAGCCGTCCCATGACCGACATCGTCTCCGACGTGCTCGGCAAGCAGGTCACCATCGATACGCCGGTCGAGGAGCTTGCTGCCGCCGCGCGCGAGAAGGGCCTGGAGGTTAAGCCCGAGTGGACCGCCGGCAAGATTATCGCCGAGATCTACGATGAGCTGGGCGAGGACACCATCGTCAACCCCACGTTCGTGTGCGATTACCCCATCGAGGTCAGCCCGCTTGCCAAGCGCTTTGAGGACGACCCGCGCCTGACGCACCGCTTTGAGCTGGTTATTGCCGGTCATGAGTACGCCAACGCATTCTCCGAGCTCAACGACCCGGTCGACCAGGCTGAGCGCTTTGCCGCCCAGATGGCCGAGAAGGCCGGCGGCGACGATGAGGCCATGGAGTATGACGAAGACTACGTGCGCGCCCTCGAGTACGGTATGCCTCCCGCGGGCGGCATCGGCATCGGTATCGACCGCGTGGTCATGCTGCTTACCAACCAGGCTTCCATCCGCGACGTGCTGCTGTTCCCGCACATGAAGCCCGAGAAGGGTTTCCAGTCCGGTGCCGCTGCCGCCAAGGCTGCCGAGGCCGGCAACGCCGCGAGCCCGTTCGTCAAGCCGCTCAAGCCCACGGTTGATTATTCCAAGATTGCCGTTGAGCCGCTGTTTGAGGAGTTCGTCGACTTTGATACCTTCTCCAAGAGCGACTTCCGCGCCGTGAAGGTCAAGGCATGCGAGGCCGTCAAGAAGTCCAAGAAGCTGCTGAACTTTACGCTCGACGACGGCACCGGCACCGACCGTACCATCCTCTCCGGCATTCATGGCTACTATGAGCCCGAGGACCTGGTCGGTAAGACGCTGCTCGCCATCACCAATCTGCCTCCGCGCAAGATGATGGGCATCCCCAGCTGCGGCATGCTCATCAGTGCCATCCACGAGGAGGAGGGTGAGGAGCGCCTCAACCTGATCCAGCTCGACGCCTCCATCCCCGCCGGCGCAAAGATGTACTAGGGGGTTACGGCGGTTTACCAAACGCCGTAACCGCTCGACGCTGCGCGCCGCCCAGAGCGACAATTTGTCATTCAAAAGGCAAGGCATGACCAGAAGGTCTATGCCTTGCCTTTTTCATGCCAACTTGTTCGCCCTGGACGTCGCTCGCTGTTGGTCCCATTACATCGGCGTTGACATTGTTGTTGAGTAGTCGTTGGGGGGGGACGTTCTTAAACGACTGGTTATTTAAGAACGTCCCCAACGACCACAACGCACGAGAGTGGATAATCTCCCACTTTTGGCGCGTATGCGGACTTAAAACGGGAGATTATCCACTCTCGTGGAATGGGTGTCCGATAATCCACGCTCGTTGGGCCGATGCGGGCGCATCTGCCGCCCTGCGCGAATGGCTCGGCATCTTCATAAACCCAACGCTTACGAAGCGCATGCGTTTCGTGCTAGGCTGGTTCCACCACATAAGTAGTCGCAGACGCACGTAACACGGGCGGGCGAGATGAAGTCCCAACAGCTCCATCTCGCCCGCCCGTTTTTGTTGGCGGCGCCGCGACGCAACACAGAGAGGAATCTGCCCTTTATGCCTATCAACAAACGAGAGAGCTTGCTGTTCACCTTTATCATGTGCTTTTGCATGGTGCTCTGGATGAGCATCTACAACGTTACCCTGCAGCATGGGGCCATCAACGGCGAGGTTGTTGCCGCCGCGTGGCTCAGCTTCCCCGTTGCCTACATTTTTGCCATGTGCTGCGACTGGTTTGTTGCCAGCCCCCTTGCCAAGGGTTTCGCCTTTAAATTCCTGGTCACGCCATGCAAGAGCTCGCCGCTTGCCATGACGCTCGCCGTTAGCTCCTGCATGGTCGTTCCTATGGTCATCATCATGTCGCTCTACGGTGCGTGTGAGGGCCTGTTCCACATGCCCGGCGGCCCGCTCGCCAACCTGCAGATGCTGCCGATGATGTGGCTCATCAACATCCCGCGCAACTTTGTCATGGCCCTGCCTTGGAATCTGCTGGTGGCCGGCCCGGTTGCTCGCTATGTCTTCCGTCGAGCCTTCCCCATGGGCACGGTTTTTGAGGAGCAGCATATGGAGCTCGTGCGTATGCCGGGCGCTCCCGCTGCCGATGCAGTCAATGACGTTGCCGAGAGCATGGACGTTGAGCCCGTCTGCTAGACAGCAGCGCAAAACCAAACCGCCAAGCGGACCAGAGCGATTCCTTTTTTGTAGACGTTGTCGCGCGGCTACGGGTGGGAAAGGTCCCAACGGTTAACATATACTCCATATGGGTAAAGAGACCAAAGCGCCGCCACGAGTGGCGCTTTGCGTTTGAAAAACTAGCTCGTCTAAGAGGAACTAGCATGTTAGACCGTTTTACCGATCGCGCGCGCAAGGTCATGTCCATGGCCAAGCAAGAGGCGCTCGATCTTCATTCAAATAAGGTGGGTACCGAGCATCTGCTGCTCGCGCTCGCCAAGGAGGACGAGGGCATTGCCGCCGAGGCGCTGCGTTCGCTCGATATCTCCTACGACGACATCATGGACACCCTCAAGGAGGTCCAGACTACCGTTCCCGAGTCCAGCGAGGAAACCGAGGCCGCCAAGCTCGCCTTTACGCCGCTCGTCATTAGTGTGATGGAGCGCTCCTTCCGTGTGGCACGCGAGAACAACCAGACCTATGTGTCGACCGAGCACTTGCTCATCGGCATTGTCGAAGAGGGTAACGGCATGGCCATGGACATTCTCATGCGCCTGGGTGTGTCGTCTGCTTCCATCAAGAAGGCCATCGAGAAGCTTACCGCCAAGGACCAGGACAAGAAGCGCCCGCTCGCTGGCGCCGGTGCCGGGCGTCCCGGTGCGGGTCTGCCGTTCTTTAGCGGCTCGGACGCCTCACAGCAAAAGGGGAGCGGCACCGACACGCTCAAGCAGTTCGCCACCAACCTCACGCAGAAGGCGCGCGACGGCAAGCTCGATCCGGTGATTGGTCGCGAAAAAGAAGTCCAGCGCATGATGGAGATCCTTTCGCGCCGCACCAAGAACAACCCGCTTATCCTAGGCGACCCCGGCGTGGGCAAGACGGCTATCGTCGAGGGCCTGGCACAGCAGATCGCCGCCGGTAACGTGCCCGAGAACCTTATGAACCAGAACATCTGGACGCTCGACCTGCCGGGCCTTGTTGCGGGTGCTAAATATCGCGGTGAGTTTGAGGAGCGCCTCAAGAACGTGATCCAGGAGGCAACCGAAGCCGACGACGTCATCCTGTTTATCGACGAGATGCACACCATCATCGGTGCCGGTTCCGCCGAGGGCTCCATCGACGCGAGCTCCATGCTCAAGCCCGTGCTTGCGCGCGGTGCCTTCCAGATTATCGGCGCCACCACGGCCGAGGAATTCCGCAAGTACCTCACCAAGGACCCGGCCTTCGAGCGTCGCTTCCAGACTATCGATGTCGAGGAGCCGAGCGTCGAGGACACGGTCAAGATTCTGACCGCGCTCAAGCCACGCTACGAGGAGCACCACCATGTGCGCTATACGCAGGGTGCTATCGAGGCCGCCGCGAACCTTTCCAACCGCTACATCCAGGATCGCTTCCTGCCCGATAAGGCCATCGACCTCATCGACGAGGCCGGTGCCCGCGCTCGCATCGCCGCGAATCGCGCGCCCGAGCCGGTGCGCGAGGCCGAGCATCGCATCGAGGAGCTCAAGACCGCCGCGCAGGAGGCCACCGAGAGCGACGACATGAACAAGGCCGCCGAGATCACCGAGCAGCAGAAGGCTGCCGAGATTGAACTCGCCGAGGCCAAGGCTGCCTGGACCGCCGAGCTCGACGCCAGCCCGCTCACCATCGACGTGAGTCAGATTGCCGACATTGTGTCCGTGACTTCGGGCGTACCGGTTTCCTCGCTCACCGAGAGCGAGAGCCGTCGCCTGCTGCAGACCGAAAGCGTGCTCAAGACCCGCATCATCGGCCAGGATGAGGCAGTCGAGGCCGTCGCCAAGGCAGTGCGCCGCAGCCGTTCGCCGCTCAAGGACCCGCGTCGCCCCGGCGGCAGCTTTATCTTCCTGGGTCCCACCGGCACGGGCAAGACCGAGCTCGCCAAGACGCTCGCCGAGTACCTCTTTGGCAGCAAGGACGCGCTCATCAGCTTTGACATGTCGGAGTTCGGCAGCGAGTTCGAGGTCTCCAAGCTCATCGGTAGCCCTCCGGGTTACGTGGGCCATGACGAGGGCGGCCAGCTCACCAAGGCCGTGCGCCGTCACCCGTACTCGGTTGTGCTGTTCGACGAGATCGAGAAGGCGCACCCCGACATCTTCAACATTCTGTTGCAGGTGCTGGAGGAGGGTCGTCTGACCGATAGCCAGGGCAAGACGGTCGACTTCCGCAACACGGTGATCATCATGACGTCCAACGTGGGCGCTCGCGAGATCGCACAGGATGCGAGCGTTGGCTTTGGCACCACCGGCGAGCAGGGTCTCACGTCGAGTGAGATCAAGGGCCGCGCGATGGGCGAGCTCAAGCGCCTGTTCCGCCCCGAGCTGCTCAACCGTATCGACGACATTGTGGTGTTCCAGAAGCTCTCGGGCGAGAATCTCACCAAGATCGCGCACCTGTTGGTGGACGATCTGCGCCAGCGTCTGATCGCAAACGGCATGAACATCAAGCTCACCGATGCGGCCTACGACAAGATCGTGGCCGAGGGCACTGATCTCACCAACGGCGCACGTCCGCTGCGCCGTGCTATTCAAAAGCTCATCGAGGACCCGCTATCCGAGGAGCTTCTGGCCGGCGAGTGGGGCGAGGGCGATACCGTCCTGTGCGACGTGGCCGATGGCAAGTTTGTCTTTAGCCACGGCAGGGGCGAGATCCCGGCACCGCGTCCGGCGGGCACGCTCGGTGGCGATTCCGCCCCGGTGGCACCGCACATCGGCAACGCCGCGCCTGTGAGCAGTGGCGTGAGCTCGGGCCCCGGCGGCATGATGCAAGCCGGTTCCGGCGCGCTGTAGGGCGTAACAAAAACCTTGTGTCCACGAGGGCGTTCCAAAGGAGCGCCCTTTTTCTGTTGGAAAGGCCCCTTCGTTCAAGGTAAATCTCATTAAACATACCAACGGCGTATGCATAAACGCTGATCAAGTGTTGAGGTTGATTGAAGGGTCCAACGTCCCTTCGGCACTGCCCGTCTAAGATGCTTTATCTTGATAAAGTGGCGTTTCCTCACCGTTAGCCGATGATGCAAGGGCGCTCGGCGTTTTCGACTGGTTTATGCACGCAAAGTCTGGGAATATACAAGTCGCATATCTTACTGTCTAACCAGTTGCGCCAAGGAGGCACCATGGACTACAAGATTACCGGCTATGAGCCCGCCCAGCTGTTCCATTTCTTTGAGGAGGTCAGCGCGATCCCCCGCGGGTCTGGCAACGAGAAGGGCATCAGCGATTTCCTGGTTGCGTTTGCCAAGGAGCGCGGCCTCGATGTGTATCAGGACGAGGTCTACAACGTCATCATTCGCAAGCCCGCATCTGCCGGCGCCGAGAATGCCCCGACCGTGATGCTGCAGGGCCACATCGATATGGTGTGCGACAAGTTGGGCTCCGTTGAGCACGACTTTACGACCGATGGAATCGACCTGGTCGTCAAGGATGGCGTCCTCACCGCCAACGGTACCACCCTGGGTGCCGACAACGGTATCGCCGTCGCTCTGATGCTCACTGTTCTCGATGACGATTCGATCGTTCACCCCGCCCTCGAGTGCGTATTCACCACCGACGAGGAGACTGGCCTGGTCGGCGCCGAGACGCTCGACAAGTCCCAGATTAGCGCCCGCACCATGATTAACCTTGACTCCGAGGAAGAGGGCGTTGCTACCGTCAGCTGCGCCGGCGGCGTCGTCGTTACCTACACCTGCCCGATCGCGCGCGAGCACAGGACCGGTAGTACCCTCACGCTCGACATCTCCGGCCTGCTGGGCGGTCACTCCGGCAGCGATATCCACCTGGAGCGCGGCAACGGCAACCTCATCATGGCCCGCATCATCGACCGCCTGATGGTTGCCGGCGAGCCTGCCATCGTTAGCTTTAACGGCGGCACCAAGGACAACGCCATCAACCGTGAGTGCAAGGCTGTTCTGGTCTATGCCGACCACGCTGCCGCCGAGACCGCGGCCCAGATCGCCCGTGGCATCATCGCCGACGTTACCGCCGAGCTCGAGGTCTTCGACCCCGGCTTTACCTGCACTGTCGAGATCGCCGACGACGCCGAGGTCGAGGCCATGGACCAGAAGTCCGCGCTTGCCCTCATCCGCGCCCTGCGTCTTGCCCCTAACGGCGTGATTCGCCGCAACGTCGCCACCGACGGCTCCGTCGAGGTTTCCTCCAATATCGGTGTGGTTGCCACTTCTGACGACGAGGTCAAGATCATGCTGTCTCCGCGCTCCTCGATCACCTCGTTGCAGAACGAGTTTAAGGATCGTCTGCAGACGCTCGCCGATATCCTGGGCTTCGACGCCAAGTTCGAATTCGAGTATCCCGGCTGGAGCTATGCCGAACATTCGCCGGTCCGCGACGTCTTTGTCGAGAGCTATCGCGAGCTCTTTGGCTCCGAGCTGCGCATCGAGTCCATTCATGCCGGCCTTGAGTGCGGCCTGTTTGCCGAGGCCCTGCACGGCCTGGACGCCATCGCCGTGGGCCCGACGCTCTCCGATGTCCACACCCCGGACGAGAGCATGGAGCTCGCTTCTGCCGAGCGCTTCTACGAGCTGCTCATCGACGTCCTCAAGCGCCTTGCCGCGTAAGGGTTGCGCTAGCAGCAGCCCGAGCCACGTGCTAGCGGATTGCAAATGACATTACGAGAGGGGGCACCCGAGCTTTTGCGACGGGTGCCCCCTCTCTTCTTTTGGGAAATGGGAAATTGCGGGCGTCTAGCCAATATCCGCCTTGATGAGGTCGAGGGTGCGCTGGCAGTTTTCGCGGACGGGGCCGAGCATATGCTCGCGCAGGTCCGCCATGCCGGGCAGGTCGGCGTATTCGTCCATGACCTCTTCCATGCAAATGGGTACCTCGTAGGCGAGGTCCATCATAGTCGCAAAGCAAAACTTCTCGGATAGCCCGGCATCGGAGAGCGCCGCCTCCAGCGCGGGGTCGCCCATACCGTGGTATCGGCGGATAGCGCCTGGACCGATGCGTCCCACACGATTTTCGCCGCCAACGCTCATAGCAAGGCGTGCCCGACGTCGCATGCTCTCATACGCCAAGCCCGATGCGACATCGTACATGGGTGCGAGCGCCGCGTTTGTGCCTTTGCCAAGGACGAGCGAGTAGTTTTTAGCGTGTGCGTCAGGCGCTCCGATAATGGCGTTATAGAACAACATATAGGTAAAAAGCACAAGATTCATGTGGTGGGGGACTGTTTTAATCAGTCGTTCTTGGATGTCTCGTGTGGTTGGTCCTCCGTCGGCGGTGTATTTCTGGCTTGGCAATACACCGAGCGCCTGGCAAAAGTCCTCCTGATGCAGCCTTTCGATATTTCCGCTGCTATTGACCATTCTGTCGTACCGTTCAACGACGAGCGCGGCTTCGTCTTCAAATGTGCAATAGGAGACGTCGGCAGTTGGAATGCCAACACGCCGAGCCGTTTTCATGCAGACGAATTCGTTTAAGGCCTGATGTTTGAACCCAACGACACCATTTTTGAAGATATGGGTAGTGGGGGATGACCCTAGACATTCGCACCATTGGCCATCATGCCAAGCTAGTGCAAATTTGCCTTGATTGCCGCCCAGGGACCAGCTTTCGTTGGAGCCCATCCATGTCTCTCTTTCGTCATCGCGAATTGCTTTGAGCTTATGAGCGATTTGAGAATTGGTAAGCGGGCGGTATGCGGAGACCCTGCCACGGACGGCGTCTAATTGATCGGTTCGACAAAACTGAACGGCCCCCGCGCAGTCAAGACCGATATGGCACAAGAGGGCGACGGGGTTGTTGGATGCAACGTCATGCTCGGCGGCAATAGCGCGACACTGCTCTTGACTGTCGGGCAAAAGGCCAAATAGGAACGGGCGGACGATGTTATGGCCATACGTGCGATTGGAAAGCGGCATTGTTAGCGATAGCGGTGCTCCGCGATAGGTTGGGGCGTATACAAAGCTGCAGAGTCCATGCTCGTCTTGCCGGAGAGTGCCTGCGATTTCGCCACAAATGAGGGTCGCAAGCTCCATCTCTGCCATTTATTTCACAACCTTACAGCCAAAGGAGAGGTCTGAAGTGTCGGAAAGGCCTTGCTCGGCTGCGATTTGGGCCAGCAAGGCACCATAGGAAGATGGCGTTCCTTGTCGGGCGGGTCGTCTGCCTACACTTGGCTTGGGCAGGGCATTCGAGTTCGCGATAGGGAGGTCCGCTATCGTCGTCGGAT
Organism: Collinsella sp. TF09-1AT; assembly: GCF_003436895.1. Classification (NCBI taxonomy): domain Bacteria; kingdom Bacillati; phylum Actinomycetota; class Coriobacteriia; order Coriobacteriales; family Coriobacteriaceae; genus Collinsella; species Collinsella sp. TF09-1AT. The sequence continues at coordinate 97,980 of NZ_QSRC01000001.1, forward strand.
GTTTAAAGGGTGATGCGATTGGGTCGTTATCGCTTTGCACAAAGAGACTTATGCCGAGTGCGTTAAAGACGGTCAGCAGCTTGTCGAGTCGAATGCCAGTGGCGTCTCCTAGCTCGAGCGATGCGAGCAGGCGCTCCGAAACACCGGCCATTTTAGCGAGGGCGGCACGGGTGAGACCCTGAGCCTCGCGTGCCTGACGCACATAGATGCCAGCTTGCCGCGGTGTGGTGATGGGAAGGGTATCCATGGCGATCTCCTAACGTGCAGACTTTTGCATATCAGTATGACATGCAAAAGTCTGCATGAAAAGGCCTCATGCAAAACTCTGCATGAGGCTTTGTGCTGGCGTTGAGTTTTGAGCGATTGTGTTTGGTGCTACAGCGCCAAAATCCCCAGATGCTCAAGCAAGATCTTAAGCCCGATGAAGATGAGCACGACGCCACCCACGATGGTGGCAGGCTTTTCGTAGCGCGCGCCAAAGGTGTGGCCGATCGCTACGCCGGCGACGGAGAAGATAAAGGTCGTGATGCCGATGAGCGACACGGCGGGCATGATGTCGACCGAGAGCGCGGCAAATGAGATGCCTACGGCTAGGGCGTCGATTGAGGTGGCGATGGCGAGGATCAGGTACTCGCCCAGGTCAATCTTTTCGGCATCCTTGCCGTCGCCTTCATCCTCGTCCTCGGTAAATGCCTCCCACAGCATTTTGCCGCCAATGAAGGCGAGCAGGATAAAGGCGATCCAGTGGTCGATGGGGCCGATGATGCCCATGAATTGACTGCCAAGCGCCCATCCGATTACGGGCATGCCGGCCTGAAAACCGCCAAAGAACAGGCCGAGCACCACGGCGACCTTAAGGTTGATCTTTTTCATGCCGAGACCCTTGCAGATGGATACGGCAAAGGCGTCCATCGAAAGGCCAACGGCGAGCAACACGAGCTCTGCGAGTCCCATAGTCTGGCTCCATCTCTGCGGGCGAACCCGATTACGCGACTACTCCCTCATTTATATGAGACCCAATGCTATCACATGAGCAGTCAAAGGAGCCCCGTCCCAAATGAGCTACCTAAGCGGTGTTCGCTCATTCTGTAAGCATCGGATTTCGCAAGCGCCGCAGGGACAAACCGTGAGAAACTATTTAGCGTTTATGGAGCGTACACGATGGGAGCGATGCCTTGGATAAGAACGAGCTGCAAAAGCGTATGGAACAGGCTATTCGCCTGACGGCACCTGGCCAGCCGATCCGCACCGCCCTCGATATGATCATCGCCGGTCACCTTGGTGCCCTCATTTGCGTCGGTGACACCGAAAACGTGCTCGCTGCTGGTAACGACGGCTTCCCGCTCAACATTTCGTTCACCTCGAACCGTCTGTTCGAACTCTCCAAGATGGACGGCGCCATCGTTATCGACGGCGACCTCACCCAGATTCTGCGCGCCAACTTCCATCTCAATCCCGATCCCTCGCTCGCCACGAGTGAGACGGGCATGCGTCACCGTACTGCCGCTCGCATGTCGGTGCTCACCGATGCCATCGTGATCTCGGTCTCGGCCCGTCGTGCCGTCGTCAACGTGTACGTCCACGGCAAGAGTTACGAGATCCAGCCCGTCACCACCATCATGAGCTCGGTCAACCAGCTCGTCGCCACGCTTCAGACCACCCGTCAGTCGCTCGACCGCTCCTTGCTGCGCCTGACGGCCCTTGAGCTCGACGACTACGTCACGCTCGCCGACATCACCGGCATCTTCTCGAGCTTCGAGATCATGCAGCAGGCAAAGACCGAGCTTAAGGATTGCATCGTCAAGCTGGGTAATCAGGGCAAGCTCGTGCAGATGCAGCTCGAGCAGCTCGCGGGCTCCAGCATGGATACCGAATACGACTTGATGATCCGCGACTACGCAAGCGATTCCTCTGAGGCCAACGCCGAGAAGATCCGCGCCGAGCTGAGCCGCATGACGCCTAAGGACCTGTCCGACCCGCAGCACGTGGCGGCAGTTTTGGGCTATGACGACCTGGACGAGGATTCCGTCATGACGCCGCTGGGCCTGCGCACGCTTTCGCGCGTGTCCGTCGTGCGCGACGGCGTGGCCGAGAAGATCGTCGACGAGTACGGCTCGTTGCAGGAGCTCATGGACGACATCAGCGAGGATCCGGAGCGCCTGGGCGACTTTGGTGTCAACAACCCTGCCATTCTTGCGGACTCGCTGTACCGCATGAAGGGCACCAAACAGGGGAACGCATAATGGCGCCCGTATGCGCCGTGGTCGTTGCCGGCGGCAGCGGCCAGCGATTTGGAAATCCCGGCGGCAAGCAGCTCGTTAACGTGGCGGGCCGTCCGCTCATGAGCTGGTCCATCCGCGCGTTCGATCGTAGCGACAAGGTCCGCCACATCGTCGTGGTTTGCCCTACCGAGCGCCGTGCCGAGATGCGCCGCCTGGCCATCGACCCGTTTGACTATGACACGCCCATCAGCTTTGCCGATGCCGGCGATACTCGTCAGGATTCCACCCGCGCCGGCGTGCACGCGGTGCCGGCGGGCTTTGAGTACGTCGCCATTCACGACGGCGCTCGTCCGCTCATCACGACCGAGGCCATCGATCATGCCATCGATGTGCTCGTGAGCGACCGCGCCCTCGACGGTGTCGTGTGCGGTCAGCCCGCGATCGACACGCTCAAGATCGTCGACGGCGACAATATCGTCGAGACGCCGCCGCGTGAGCTCTACTGGGCCGCGCAGACACCGCAGATCTTTAGCGTCGACGCCATGAAGCGCGCCCACACCGCAGCTATCGCCGAGGGCTTTATCGGGACCGACGATTCTTCGCTGGTCGAGCGCATGGGCGGGCGCGTCCGCTGTGTCCAGAGCCCGCGCGATAACCTTAAGGTGACGGTGCCCGAGGACCTGCGTCCCGTAACCGCGATTCTGCTCGGCCGCATGGCCGAGGGAGAGGACCTTCCCCATGTTCAGTAACCTGCGCATTGGCCACGGCTACGACGTCCACCGTTTGGTGGAGGGGCGTCGATGTATCATCGGCGGGGTCGACATCCCCTACGAGCGCGGCCTGCTGGGCCACTCGGATGCCGATGTGCTTGCACACGCGCTGGCAGACGCCATTCTGGGAGCCTGCCGCGGGGGAGACATCGGCAAGCTATTCCCCGACACCGATCCCGCCTACGAGGGTGCCGATTCGATGGTGCTGCTCGCTCGCGTGATGGACTATGCGCGCGAGCTGGGCTTTGAGTTTGTCGATGCCGACTGCACCATTACCTGCCAGCAGCCCAAGATTACCCCGCACCGCGATGCCATGCGCGCCAACCTCGCCCATGCTCTGGGCGTTGACGTCGAAAACGTGGGCGTCGCCGCCACTACGACCGAAAAGCTCGGTTGGGAAGGCCAAGGCGAGGGAATCGGCGCCTGGGCCGTCTGCCTGCTACAGAAAACCGTTAAGGAGTAACGAATGCGTATCTACAACAGCGCTACCCATAAAAAGGAAGAGTTCAAGCCCATCGAGTCCGGCAAGGTCCGCATGTATGTGTGCGGCCCCACGGTCTACGACAACATCCACATCGGCAATGCCCGCACGTTCATCAGCTTTGACGTGATTCGTCGCTGGCTCATCGCGAGCGGCTACGAGGTCACGTTCGCCCAGAACCTCACCGATGTCGACGACAAAATCATCAAGCGCGCCAACGAGCAGGGCCGTACGGCTGCCGAGGTCGCGACGGAGTTCTCCGACAAGTTCATCGGCGTCATGCGTGCCGCCAACGTGCTCGATCCCAATGTGCGCCCCCGCGCCACCAAGGAGATCGGCCCCATGATCGCCATGATCAAGACGCTCATCGAGCAGGGCCATGCCTACGCAGCCGATAACGGCGATGTGTACTTTGCCGTGCGCAGCGATCCCAGCTACGGTCAGGTCTCGGGCCGCAACATCGATGACCTTATGGTTGGCGCGCGCATCGAGGAGAACGAGGACAAGAACGACCCGCTCGACTTTGCCCTGTGGAAGGCCGCCAAGCCCGGCGAGCCCAGCTGGCCGAGCCCTTGGGGCGAGGGCCGTCCTGGTTGGCACACCGAGTGCGCCGCCATGGTGCATCGCTACCTGGGCACTCCGATCGACATCCACGGCGGCGGCTCCGACCTTGCCTTCCCGCATCACGAGAACGAGTGCGCCCAGGCCACCTGCGCCTGGCACCAGGGCTTCTCCAACACCTGGATGCACACAGGCATGCTGCTGGTAGACGGCGAGAAGATGTCCAAGTCGCTCGGCAACTTCTTTACGCTGGCCGAGGTCCTCGAGCAGCACTCCGCTGCCGCTCTGCGCCTGCTGATGTTGCAGACGAGCTATCGCTCGCCGCTCGACTTTTCTTGGGAGCGCCTGGAGGGTGCCGAAAACTCGCTCACGCGTATCGCCGGTACGGTCGAGAACCTGCGCTGGGCCGCGAACCATGCGACGGCCGATGCCGATGAGGCAGCATCCGAGGCGTTTGCCGCCAAGGCCGCCGAGACCCGCGCCACCTTTAAGGAGTGCATGGACGACGACTTTAACACCGCCGGCGCCATGGGTGCCGTCTTTGGCTTTGTGACCGAGTGCAACCAGTACCTGGAGCAAGCGGGCGACGCTGCCGACAAGACCGCTGCCCTGGCCGCCGCCGATACGCTGGTCGAGCTGCTCGATACGTTTGGCGTTGAGCTCCCCGAGCCCAAGGTCGAGCTGCCGCTGGGTCTGCTAGGCGTTGCCGCCGGCTTGGTCGCCTACACGGGCGACGACGTGGACGAGGCCGCTGCCAAGATTCTCGAGGCCCGCGCCGAGGCCCGCGCCGACAAGAACTGGGATCTGGCCGACGCCATCCGTGACCAGCTCAAGGACCTCGGGCTGACGATCGAGGATACCGCCGCCGGCACTCGTATCAAATCTCTCTAATCCCCGCGGGTTTCCCAAGCACCCGACCTTGCCGTTCAAACCGTCGCTCGCGTACTCAAGTACGCGTCGCTCCTCTTTCACGGCAATCTCGGGCACTTGGAAAACCCGTACCGACCGCCCGAATTAATATTCATGGGCGGTCGTTTATTTTGTTTCGTTTGATAGTTGTATTTAGGAGGTCACTTTATGGCCGACAATCGCAAGCGTGCGTCTCGTGGCGGCAAGCAGGCTGCTTCTGGCTCGCGTCCGATTCGCCGCAATGACCGCACTGCCGCGTCCAAGGGTCAGCGCGAGCGCTCCCAAGCCCAGACTGCGCGTCCGCAGCGCGAGCGTGGCCGCGATGCTGTCCAGGCTCCCAAGGGTGAGTTCATCGAGGGCCGCCGTGCTGCCGCCGAGGCTCTGCGCACCGGTTTTCCCGTCAAGTGTGCGCTGATTGCCGAGGGTGGGGAGCGCGATGCCGCCCTATCGCGTCTGGTCGATGACCTCAACGCCGCGGGCGTCCGCATTAAGTACGTGTCGCGCGCACAGCTCGATGCGCTGTCGAGCCACGGCGCTCACCAGGGCATTGCGCTCGAGGTGGGCAACTTTCCCTACGCCGACGTTGCCGACATTCTCGACCGCGCGGGCGAGGGTCCTGCGCTCGTTGTCGTGCTCGACCATGTGACCGATGACGGCAACTTTGGTGCCATCGTGCGTTCCGCCGAGGTTGTGGGCGCGGCCGGCGTCATCATCGCCAACAAGCGCGCCGCCGGCGTGACCGTGGGCAGCTACAAGACTTCAGCCGGCGCCGTCATGCATCTGTCTATCGCGCAAGTGCCCAACATCGCCCGTGCGCTCGACGATCTTAAAGCCGCCGGCTTTTGGGTGGGCGGTGCCTCCGAGCACGCCGAGGGCAGCTGCTGGGACGCTCCCTTCGAGGGCCGCGTGGCACTTGTCATGGGTTCGGAGGGTGACGGCATCTCGCGCCTGGTGCTCGAGAAGTGCGACTTTTTGACCAAGCTCCCCCAGCGCGGTATGACCGAGAGCCTCAATGTGGCCCAGGCGACCACCGCGCTGTGCTTTGAGTGGCTGCGCCGCAACGCCGGTGAGCTCATGGGGGAGGAGTAGCGCATGTCCAAAAAGAACCGTGCCAAGTCCAAGGCCAAGCGCTTTGGCGAGGGCTCGGCCAAGCCGATTGTTTCGGCCGCGACCTACGGCGTGGGCGGCAATGCGTTTGCGCAGGCTATCGCCGACCCAGTCTCGACGGTGCACTCCAACAAGCCCGAGCTGCTGGTGGTCGACGGCTACAACGTGATTCACTGCACGCCGCGCTACGAAAAGCTCGTCTACGACCATTCCGACGATCCGTATTCCAGCGACGTTCACGATATGGCGCGCACCGCCCTCATCAACGACGTTGCCGCGTTTGCCCAAGGCCGCTATGAGGCTGTGATCGTCTTTGACGGCGCGGGAAACATCTCCAGCGAGCGCCCCAACCTGCCTGCTCGCGGCGTGCGCATCGAGTTCTCGCCGACGGGCGTATCGGCCGATACCGTGGTGCAGAAGCTCTGCATCGAGGCACGCGAGGAAGGCCGCGCGTGCTCAGTGGTATCGAGCGACGGCACGATCCAAGCCGTCGTCATGGGCAAGGGCGTCACGCGCATCTCGAGCCGCATGCTGGTGGACGAGATCAAGCAGATCGATAACGACGTTCACGAGGCAGAGGAAGCCCCGCAGATCAAGATGACCCTGGGCAGTCGTTTGAGCCCCGATGCCCTGGCCAAGCTCAAGGCCCTGCGCGGGAGGTAGGGGAGCTGACGGCGCGACGCTGTCTCGCTAATTCCATTCAGCGATGTCGATCATTCTTTCGAGGCGCCACGTTAGCGCCTCTTTTAGATAAGGCAGTCTCGCTGCTAGGGCATCGTTTTTAGACAGAATCTCGATTGCCTCGTCGACAAAGCCTTTGAGTTTGTCTCCATCGAACCAGCCCATGTCCTCGACGAGCAGCATTTGTTTGGCGGGGCTTGAATGAAACTGCGCGCTGGTAAAACTGTGCTCTCCCGCCCTAAGCTCCTCAAGAGAAATGTTGCACCAGAGCGATGAGCCCGAATCGAAGATGGGGGCTGGCCTGCAGACTAGTGAGTTGACGTTTCGCACGAGGCCGAAGTTGCGCCAATGACGATCGTAGTTGGCGATGATGTCGTCGCACACGATCATGCGGTCAAGGGCATCCTTAACGCCTGTCACCCCGAGCTCCTCGCAGTTTGCTACATATCGCTCGTAGTCGGTTAGCCGTTCATCTGCGTTTGCGTGCTGGTTTACATAGAACGCAGGGACATACTCTTCTTCATCAGTTAAGAAGACATCGCATATGCTCATGGCGGAAGTGCCCGTGCCCTCGAGCGAGTAAGGCACATAATCGCAGGCGTTTAGGATGCGCCGGTGGAGCGCGGTCGCCACCAGCTCGTTATAAGGTTCTTGGTTCAGGTGCGCTCCTGCCTTATGCAGAATTCGACGCCCGCCCTCGCACGTCCAGTACTTTTGAAGATTGCCGTCCGAGGTGTTATCGGGCTTTGCGGCAGCCGCTTTTCCCTCTGGGGCAAAGGGCGCAATGGACAGCGAGACGTCATCAAAGGCGTTATTGAAGAAGTTGATATCCTCCCAGGCGAGACCGGAATCTTGGGGTCTAATCCAATACTGGTCGGATAGGGAGATGCCGAGATTTCGCTGTACGAGTTCATCGGGAACATCGACTGCGGCTTCTGCAAGCAGGGAGGTTAGCCCAATGCGTGCGAGCGGGATACCGCGGCCGCGCCACCAGATGCGGAAGGAGTCGAGCGATACAGGTTTGCTGGGAGCAAAAACTCCAATAGGGGCGTGGGCACGATCGACGTCGGCGCCGATGTGGGTGAAGTCTTTCCGTGATCTGCTGTAGACCAGCTGGGCTACTTCGTGCGTGCGGTTCATGAGGGTAAATGCGATTTCGCTTTTCCCATGTCCGCGACGAGGCCGTCCCCCTCTTTTGGTTGCGGAGCGGAGTCGCGTGTCTACGCTGTCTTTGTCGATAAGCCACACGCCAGAAGCCTTGCGGGCGGTCAGCGCGCCGTTCTTAATGAGCTCCTGCACCCTGCGCGGGGTGATGCCGAGCAGCTCGGCTGCTTCCTTTGTAGTCAACATCGCGAAACCCTTCGCCAAAACGAATAGTTTTATATAGCCAATTGTAATTAAAACTATTCGTTCTGGCGAATGGTTTTAAGATTGAGGGCGCACTGACAGAAATGAACGGGCCTGGTATGCGCTGTTGCTGGATTTTGCATATTTGTATATCGCCGTGCGGCCTGTTGCGCCCCGCCCGCAATTCCATTATTCTTAACAGGCTTCGCGCGAAAGCGCCAAGTGTGCCAGTGTGGCGCAACGGTAGCGCAACTGATTTGTAATCAGTGGGTTGCAGGTTCGATTCCTGTCACTGGCTCCATGAGAGTTTCGGGCTCTGTTCCCTTGTGGAGCAGGGCCCGTTTCTTTTTTTGTTGATAAGTATCGGGCAAAGCGTCCGTCTCGTCCCCCAATTAGTCTCAATCTGTAACACCAAGACGGTTTAATCGTTTCTAACTGTTACAGAATGAGACGTGAGCTGGGGTCTCTGCGTAATATCTCAATCTGTAACAGATAGGGGAGAAAATGTTCTCTAGATGTTACAGATCGAGACAAAGGCCGAACCGGCTCCAGACATCCACGCTCAAATCTGCCGCGGAAGCCCGATCTCGACCTATATATAGGTGCAAATAAGTCGTTATCGAAGTTCGATCCTGAAGGTGTACTCCACTACACCAAAGTGTTGCCTCGGGAAATGTCGCCTCATTATCCAAATCCACCGTTCTTCATATCCAAATTCAGCAAAATCGCAGGTCACAGGTATATAGATACGCCCGGCACCGTGTATCTAGAGGTTTTCGTTGACAGCCCGCAAGGTTGCATCGTATTATCTTCTTCGTTCGCGGGGGCGGCGGTCCAAAAGACCAAAGAACCTGCGGATACTTGAACGATTGGGAGTTTGCCCGAGTGGTTAATGGGGACGGGCTGTAAACCCGTTGGCTCTGCCTACATAGGTTCGAATCCTATAGCTCCCACCCGTCAAGTGCCTGTATAGCTCAGTCGGTAGAGCACTTCGTTGGTAACGAAGAGGTCACCAGTTCAAGTCTGGTTGCAGGCTCCATCCGGCGGTGTAGCTCAGTTGGTTAGAGCACACGGTTCATACCCGTGGCGTCACTGGTTCGAATCCAGTCACCGCTACCATAGGTAACACGGTGGCTTCTCAATAGTATGTTGAGAGGCCACTATGGTATAAAGGCAAAGTCCCGTCCGGGGACGACCTGTTAAGAGGAGGGCTTTATGGCCAAAGAGAAGTTTGAGCGCACTAAGCCGCATGTTAACATCGGCACCATTGGTCACGTCGACCACGGCAAGACCACGCTGACCGCTGCCATCACCAAGGTTCTCTCCGAGACCGAGGGCTGCAAGGCTGACTTCACTGCGTTCGAGAACATCGACAAGGCTCCCGAGGAGCGCGAGCGCGGCATTACGATCTCCGTCTCCCACGTTGAGTACGAGACCGCTTCCCGTCACTACGCTCACGTTGACTGCCCGGGCCACGCTGACTACGTCAAGAACATGATCTCCGGTGCTGCTCAGATGGACGGCGCTATCCTGGTCATCGCCGCTACCGACGGCCCCATGGCTCAGACCCGCGAGCACATCCTGCTCGCCCGTCAGGTCGGCGTTCCCTACATCGTCGTCTTCCTGAACAAGTGCGACATGGTTGACGATGACGAGCTCATCGACCTCGTCGAGATGGAGACCCGTGAGCTCCTCTCCGAGTACGATTTCCCCGGCGACGACATCCCCGTCATCCGTGGTTCCGCTCTGGGCGCTCTCGAGGGCGACGCCAAGTGGATGGACGCTATCCGCGAGCTCATGAATGCAGTCGACGAGTACATCCCGACGCCTGCTCGTAACAACGACCTCCCCTTCCTGATGGCCGTTGAGGACGTTATGACCATCTCCGGCCGTGGTACCGTTGCTACCGGCCGTGTCGAGCGCGGTGAGCTCAAGCTCAACGAGCCCGTCGAGATCGTCGGCATCAAGGACACCCAGAACACCGTCGTTACCGGTATCGAGATGTTCCGTAAGTCCATGGACTTCTGCGAGGCTGGCGACAACGTCGGTCTGCTGCTCCGCGGCATCAAGCGCGAGGACATCGAGCGCGGCCAGGTTCTCTGCAAGCCCGGTTCGGTTACCCCGCACACCAAGTTCACCGGCGAGATCTACGTTCTGACCAAGGAGGAGGGCGGCCGTCACACCCCGTTCTTCGATGGTTATCGTCCTCAGTTCTACTTCCGTACCACCGACGTTACCGGTACGGTCAAGCTTCCCGAGGGCACCGAGATGGCTATGCCTGGTGACCACATCACCATCGAGGGCGACCTCATCCACCCGATCGCCATGGAGGAGGGCCTGCGCTTCGCTATCCGCGAGGGTGGCCACACCGTCGGTTCGGGCATCGTCTCCACGATCATTGAGTAAATTAGCTCTCTGATATAGCTGACTTAGAGAACCCGGCACTTATATGGGTGCCGGGTTCTTTTCTGCAATGGACATTGAGTCGTTGCTGGTGTCGAGAGGATCGATAATGGTCCTGGGTACACCGTCGATTAGCTCTCGCTGGCTTCATTGATGTGTTCCAAATATGAATGGATCCACCGAGAACCAATTGACTCGAGGTTTTCGTTGACAGCCCTTACGTAGAGCTGATAAAGTACCATCTCGTGCCCGTACGGGGCGGAAATGAAAGGTTCAGGATACATGCGTACTCTAGTTACTCTTGCGTGCACTGAGTGCAAGCGCCGCAACTATACGACCACCAAGAACAAGGCGAACATGCCTGATCGTATGGAGATCAAGAAGTATTGCCCCTGGTGCCGTCACCACACGCTGCACAAAGAGACCCGCTAGTCTCTAGTCACATACGCCAGTAGTTCAATTGGTAGAGCATCGGTCTCCAAAACCGAGTGTTGAGGGTTCGAGTCCTTCCTGGCGTGCCAGTCATTATTCCGTAAGCTCCCATTGGGGGCTTACGGTTTACTCATGTATAAGCGCATTGCGCGGAGGTAACCCAAATGGCCAACAAGAAGAACAAGAAGAAGGCTCAGCAGCCGGCACCCGCCAACAACGCTGCCGCCAACTCCAAGGTTGAGGCCAAGAAGGCCGTTGCCAAGAAGAACGAGAAGGCTGCGAAGTCCAAGAAGAACGAGAAGCCTGGTTTCTTCGCCCGCACCAAGAAGTATTTCGCTTCGGTCAAGTCCGAGATGAAGCGCGTCACGTGGCCCGATAAGAAGGAGCTCGTGAACTACTCGGTCGTCGTTTGCGCTTCTCTGATCGTCGTCGGCGTCGTCATCGCTCTGCTCGATGCTGGCTTTGGCGAGGCTCTTGCTCTGTTTTCTGGATTGAGGGGCTAAACCATGTCTAAGCGTTGGTACGTCGTTCACACTTACTCTGGATACGAGAACCGCGTTAAGTCTGATCTCGAGCATCGCATCGAGACTATGGGCATGCAGGACCGTATCTTTGATATCGAGATTCCTATGGAGCGCGTCACTGAGATTAAAGAGGGTGGCAAGCGCGAGACCAAGGATTCCAAGATTTTCCCGGGTTATGTTCTGGTCCGCATGGAGATGGATGACGATGCATGGACGTGCGTTCGCAACACGCCCGGCGTTACCGGTTTCCTGGGCGGCAACGGCAAGCCCGCTCCGCTTTCCCGCGACGAGTACAATAAGATGACTCGTCGTCCCGGTAAGGGCGATTCGCCCAAGCGTACCTCGGTTGATATTGAGGTCGGCACGTCCGTCCGCGTCACCGATGGCCCGCTTACCGACTTTGATGGCAAAGTCTCCGAGGTTAACACCGAGGCTGGCAAGCTCAAGGTCACGCTGATGATCTTTGGCCGCGAGACGCCGGTCGAGCTCGACTTTAACCAGGTCGCTGTCATCGCTTAAGTTTTCGTCCGTTCGCGCGAGCGTGCTTCTTCTGTGACTGCTCATCTCAGGAGTGCTTCTAACACGTGCGTGCTTACGATATAGCAAGTACTTCACACTCGTGATTCGAAAGGAATGACCATGGCTGAGAAGAAGGTTGCCAACGTCATTAAGCTCCAGATTCCTGCTGGTGCCGCTAACCCCGCTCCTCCCGTCGGCCCCGCCCTGGGCGCTGCTGGCGTGAACATCATGCAGTTCTGCCAGGCCTTTAACGCCGAGACGCAGGACAAGAAGGGCGACATCATCCCCGTTGAGATCTCTGTCTACGAGGATAAGTCCTTCTCCTTCATCACCAAGACCCCGCCGGCGGCTCACCTCATCAAGAAGGAGCTGAACCTCAAGTCTGGTTCCGCTAAGCCCCAGGCCGACAAGGTTGGTCAGCTTTCCCAGGAGCAGCTCACCAAGATCGCCGAGATCAAGATGCCGGACCTCAATGCCAACGACATTGACGCCGCCAAGAAGATCATCGCCGGTACCGCCCGCTCCATGGGCGTCACCATCGCTGAGTAGCGATTTCTTTAGGTAATGACGGGTATTCCGACCGGGGCGCCCGTTATATGTGTGCAATAGGGCACACGATACGATGTGGGAGGGCTCACGCCCGTTTAACCACAGGAGGTAATGCACATGGCTAAGCATGGTAAGAGCTATAACGCCGCTGCCGAGAAGATCGACCGCGCCACGCTCTACACCCCCCTTCAGGCTGCCAAGCTCATCAAGGAGCTCGACACCGCCAAGTTCGACGAGACCATCGAGGCCCACTTCCGTCTGGGCATCGATACTCGTAAGGCTGACCAGAACATCCGTGGTTCCATCTCCCTGCCCCACGGCACCGGCAAGACCGTTCGTGTTGCCGTCTTCGCCGAGGGCGAGAAGGCCCGCGAGGCCGAGGCTGCCGGCGCCGACATCATCGGTTCCGACGAGCTCGTCGCCCAGATCCAGAAGGGCGAGATCAACTTCGACGCCGCTATTGCTACGCCGAACATGATGGCCAAGGTTGGCCGCATCGGTAAGATCCTTGGTCCCCGTGGCCTCATGCCGAACCCCAAACTCGGCACCGTGACCATGGACGTCGCCAAGATGGTCTCCGAGCTCAAGGCTGGCCGCGTTGAGTACCGCGCCGACCGCTACGGCATCTGCCACGTGCCCCTGGGCAAGAAGTCCTTCTCTGAGCAGCAGCTCGTCGAGAACTACGCTGCCCTGTACACCGAGATCCTGCGCGTCAAGCCCTCTTCTGCTAAGGGCAAGTACGTCAAGTCCATCTCCGTGTCTTCCACCATGGGCCCTGGCGTCAAGGTCGATCCCGCTGTCCAGCGTGACTTCCTGGCTGAGTAACTGCTAGTTACTGCCTCAAAGCAAGCATTGCTAAAGGAACCCAGTTCTGCCTCGTGCGGGACCGGGTTCTTTGCTATCTCGGGGCAAAACCACCACAAAGGGGACAGGCACCTTCGTGGTGGCTTTGCCTCGGTTGCTCCAAAATCCCCATTGCACGTCGTTTCGACTGTGTTGCACTTTAGCGCGATGTAGTGAATACCCGAGGCTGAAAGGAGCCAGGCATGTTCTATAACACGCAGCAGCTCCTAGGCCTAGCGCTACTAGATGGGATAGCGCGCTAGGGTTGCAATCTCGCTATAACGATGAGTTGTACCCGGGTGCGCTATCGTCCGCTGCTTTTGGGCGTGATGAGCGACACGGGTATTTTTCTATCTTGGGGCACTCCATCTCTCCTGAAAGCCATCTGTATCTCAGGCCTATCAGGAGGAAATCATGAGTCGCAAAATCGCAATCTTTGACACTACGCTGCGCGACGGGGAGCAGCCTCCCGGCGTCAGCATGAATACTGAGGGAAATATCGTTATCGCACGTCAGCTGGTGCGCATGAACGTCGATGTGATCGAGGCGGGCTTTACCATCACGAGCCCCGGCGATTTTCGCTCGGTGCAGGAGATTGGCAAGATCGCGGGCGACCGGTGCACGGTATGGAGTCTCACCCGTGCGGTCGACTAGGATATCGAAGTGGCCGCAGAAGCCCTCAAGACGGCTCAGAGGCCCCGTATCCATACCGGCCTGGGGTAAGCCCCAGCCATCTGCGCGACAAGCTCCATATGACCGAGGATGAGGCTAGCATCAGTCGGTGGCCCTAAGTGGGATTCGACCGATCCGGCTGCCCCACGCCGCGAGCTTACCGGCGGCATTTACTTTGGCAAGCACGATCGTTTCTACGACGAGGACGGCGCGGGCGCTAATGGCGCTGCGGGCCAGCGTGCGGTCGATGTGATGGAGTACCGCGAGTTCGAGGTGGAGCGCATTGCCCGTCAAGCGTTCGAAGCGGCCCGCAAGCGTCGCGGTGACGTGACGAGTGTGGATAAGCGCAACGTGCTGGAGACGAGCCGCATGTGGCGCGAGGTCGTGCATCGCGTGCATGATGAAGAGTGCCCCGATGTGCAGCACGAAGACCTGCTCGTCGATAACGCCGCTATGCAGCTCATCAACCGACCGGGCGACTTTGACGTCGTAGTTACGGAGAACATGTTCGGCGACATTCTCTCCGACGATGCTGCACAGATTACGGGCTCGCTCGGCATGCTCGCCTCTGCTTCGCTGGGCGACGGCGTTTCGCTGTTCGAGCCGAGCGCTGGCAGCGCGCCCGATATCGCAGGGCTCGGTATTGCCAATCCGCTCGCACAGATCCTGTCGGCGGCAATGCTGCTCACGTACGCGCTCGACATGGGCGAGCAGGCCGTCTTAGTCGAAAATGCCGTGGCCCATGTGCTCGACGAGGGCTGGCGTACCCGCGACATCGCCGACGCCAACACCCCTGCTGATAAGATCCTCCGCACCGCTCAGATGGGCGATAAGGTCATCGCTGCCCTGTAGCGTCGAGAGTCCGGAACCACCACAAAGGTGCCTGTCCCCTTTGTGGTGGTTACCAGGGGGTTCTGGCGGTCGAGGACTCGATGACCTCATGGCGCTTGAGCTCGCGGCGCATGGTTTGCGAATTGAGCCAGGCTGCTTGCCAGCCACGGATGGGGTAGCGCGTCTCGTCGAGTTCAAACTGCGTATAGCCGCAGGCGTTGACGATCGTTGTCCCGCATGCGTGCTGACGCTCGCGCTGAAAATCGCAACCGTAGCTTTGGTGCACATGCCCGTGCACCATGTAGTCGGGATTCCAGGATTCGAGTGCCGTGTTAAAGCATTCGAATCCTCGATGCGGCAGATCATCCAGATCGCCCACGCCGGCGGCGGGCGCATGGGTGAGCAAGATGTCGCAGCCGCCGACCATCCTCACTTTGTGGGACAGCTTGCGCACGCGCTTGGCCATCTCGCGCTCGGTGTACATGTTGGCGCCATCTCGGTAGCGCATGGAGCCGCCAAGCCCCGCAATGCGAACGCCGCGATACACGTACACGGTGTCTTCGACACAGATGCAGCCGCCCGGTGCATGACGTGCGTAGCGGTCATCGTGGTTGCCGCGGACGTAGATGAGCGGTTTGTTGATGACCGTGACCAAAAACTCAAGATAGTCCGGGTCCAGGTCGCCGGCAGACAGAATCAGGTCGACACCCTCAAAGCGCTCCTTGCGAAAGCACTCCCAAAGGCATCGTTCTTCGGTATCTGCTATGGCAAGGATCTTCATAGGGCGGTAACCCCCGGCTCATCGTCGAGCTGCGGAATGGTGCCCACCACGTTGTCCGCCAGCCAATTCATCTCGACAATTTGCGTGCTCGGCAGTGGGGGAAAGCCCTCAATCTGCACCACGCCGTCTTGGCTATGGAGCTCGCCGCCAAATGGATTGATGGAGCCCTCGACGATGCCATTGCGGAGTAGCTGAACAAGCTTGCGCGTCTGGTAGGGTAGGCCCGGAGCATAACGGATGTCGATAACACCTGAGCTCATGCCGTACCAGTAGTTGACGGCGCGAACCTGGCTGTCGTCACTGGTCTCATCCCAGGTGCCATGCAGCAGGCTTCGCACGATAAGCTCGTAGTATCGGCCCCAGTTCCATACCGGCATGGCAATGCCGACAGCCTTGCCATCGACTAGACGGTGGAGTCCGTAGGCCGTGGGGTCTTCGAGTGACTTTGACATGTCGGCGCCGGTCATGACGCTCACACCTTCGCGACACATGGCCTCGGCAAGGCCTCCGGCGGGCACATCGCCCCAGGTCAGGATAATTTGCGCACGGGGGTCGAGCAGCGAGGCGCCAATCGCAAAGGCGTTGATCTCGCTGAGCGCGCCCGAGGCGAAGACCGACGCGTGGTAACCGATGCGGTGGTTGTCCGCCATGCTGGCGGCAAGGGCGCCCAAGAGAAATTTGGCCTCGTACATCTTGCCAAAGTACGAACGGACGCTTTGGTGGGGAAGGCCGATAGAGCAGTTGAGGAATCGCACCTGAGGATACTCGACGGCAGCCCTGAGCGTGTATTCCATCAGGCGGTGCGAGGTCGAGAAGATGACGTTTGCTCCATGTTTGACAGCCGTTTCCACGGCGGCGTAGAACACGTCCGGATCGTGGCAGTTCTCGAACGCCTCGGTGCGCACGATGCCGCCAAAGTGCTCGTCAAGATATTGGCGCCCTTGATCGTGCAGGCTGTCCCAGCTCGATGTCGCACAGGGGAATTCGTGGATAAAGGCGATGCGCAGGGGGTTGGCGGCCGAGTAGACGGTCTTGCCCATAAAGAAGTTGAGCACGCCGGAGGTGGACTTGGCGGGCGACTCTTCCTCGTTGGGTTGAGGGGCTTCGACAAGATCGACCTTGTCCTCGTCACTTTTGCCGGCAATGACCAGCTCGCGCCAAATCTTGCACAGGCGGTTAACGACGATATCCGTCGGCGTATCCAGCAGGCGGTCCTGGTTGTACACATTGAGGTAGACGAGCATGGCGTCGGCGGGCGTAATGTCCAGATGGTCGCCACCTGCGCGAAGGTAGGCGCGCTTAAAGAGCAGGAAGGTGTGGCGCAGGTAGTCGACCTTTTTCTGCGGCCATTTTTCGATGAGGTTCTGACCGAGCATCTTGGCGAGCGTCTCATAGCTTCCCTCGCGCGAGAACTCGATCTCGTATAGGGGACAGACGTGCCAAAACGCACAGAACTCACCGTACAGGCGGCTTTCGACGGAATCCCATTTGCCGGGGTAGAGACGGGTGACCTTGGCCGAAACCGTCGGGGCGTCCAGGAATTTGAGGACACTGACGCGCTTGTTGCCCTCTTGGACGTAAAACCGATGCATGAACTCGGTTACGATGACGGGATCGCGATAGCCCTCGGTCACCTGGATGTCGTAGAGGTTGGACCACTTGCGGGCGAACTCGGTACTAAACGGCAGCAGGGGCATAAAGTTGCACGAAAAGGCGGACTGACGGCCCTTGGTAACCGTACCGACGACCATTTCGAGCGGAATATCCCGCAGGCCGACGTTCTCTCGCTGACCTAAGGGGAGCTGAGCAACCAGGCTATCGAGGTCCGTAAGGTACGGGTGCTCGCTTTGGCTGATGGCGCGACGACGCCCTTGCTCGCCGCGTTTGCGTGCTTGACGATAGGCCTCTTCCATGGTGTCTACTCCCTTAGTCGTTTAAACAACTATATATACCATGGTACCACGAATGAAAACCACCACAAAGGTGCCTGTCCCCTTTGTGGTGGTTTAGGCAATGAGGGGAGCGATGGCACGAATGCAGGCGTCGGCAGCGGTGAAAGTGGTGCTGTCGTCGCTGACGATAAAGATAATCTTTCCTTTGATGCCAAAGTCGCCGATCTCGCTAAAGAGCACGTAGGGCTCCTTGTCAAAGCCCGAGATGGGCGAGACAGCCGTTTTGGTTGCGCTCGTGAGCTCGTCTGCCAGCGCGTCAAGGGAAGCCCATTTAGACGTGTCCTTTACGGCAACGGGCACGGCCACGCGCCCAAAGGGCATCAGATGCACGAGTGTGTTCTTGGAGATGTTGGAGTTGGGCACAATGATGGTCTGTCCACAGGCATCTTCGATGGTCGTGTGGCGCCAGGTGATGTCTTGGACCACGCCGGATACGCCGCCGACCTCGATATTGTCGCCGGGTTTGATGATGCCCATAAACGTCACCTGCATGCCGCCGATAAGGTTTGAGAGCGTGTCCTGAAAGCCGAGTGAGATGGCGATGCCGCCGACGCCAAGAGCGGCGACGAGTGCGTTTGCGTTGATGCCAAAACAGTTGTCGAGGATAAAGCTGCCGCCGATCATCCAGATGACGGCGCGCGCGATGTTGATGAAGATGCTCGATGAAGGGAGCGGGTTATCGTCGCGGTTAAGCAGGTGGTGCAGGGTCTTGGACGCGACTTTGGCGGCAACGGCGGTGCCGATGGCCAAGATGCCGGCCCAGATGATGTTGTGGACCCATCGTTGTGCAAAGAAATGAAGAATTGGCTCAAACAATTCCATGTAGGGAAACCTCCTCATGATCGTCCAACCATGATACCCACCAAGAAGCCCGTCCGATCAAATTCTGACGGGCTTCTGTGCTCGATATAAGGTTTGCACGGCGGGGCTGCAAGGCCCGGCGGTGTAGCTTAGCGTCGACGCTTCCAGATAATGCCGAGAATGATGATGACGATGCCGCCGATGAGGCATGCGCCGACCATAGCCAGCGTGCGGTCTCCCGTTGCGGCGAGCTTACCGGTCGTCTTCTTGGTGATGACCTTCGTGGTCGTCGTATCCGTCTGAGGCGAGGGCTCAGGCGTCGGGGCCGGTGTGGGCGTGGGGTCCACGGCGGCGGAGCCAAAGCTGATGGTGCCCGCGAGCGAGGCCATCTTGCTCTCCCAGCTGTTCTGCCCGATCAGCGCCCTTAGTGCTGACTCGCAGGTACCCCACTCGGTGTGCTTGGTGGCGTTTGCGAAGGTGGGGAAGTCGGTCGTGTTGGTGATGATGTAGTTGTTGGTGGCGACGGTATAGGTCTTGGCGGGGTCGAGCGTGCTGCCATCCTTGGTGAGTGTGGCGCTCACGATGCGCTTGCCTTCGGACTGCGTCCAATCGATTGTCACGTTGATGCCGCCGAAGGAAAGGACACTGCCGGAGTCGTCGCGCCACTTGTACATGTCTTGCGCCTCCTGCTCGGTGTGGCCGGCCGCCACGTAGGTTTGCTGAAGCTCGTAGCTGTGATTGCACTCGTCACTGATCTGCAGCGAGTGCTCGAGCGCTGCCAGGAAGTCCGCACCGGTCATGGTCCAGGTCTCCACGGTGTTGCCGTAGGGCGAGATAGCGATGACGTTGCCGGCGGTCACATCGCCCGCCGCGATGCCGCCGCGGATGCCGCCCGCGTTCTCGATGGCAAGGTCTGCGCTCGTCAGGTCAAGATAGGAGCCGCAGATCACATGTCCGATGGTCTGGGCCTTGGTGGTGTCGCCCTTCTTGCTGGGACGGAAATCGGTGGTGCGCACCATTTCCCAACCATGCGTGCCTGCGGCGTCCTCGCCGTAGTAATAATTGGTAGAGCTCGTGCCGAGCACCTCGCTCGATGCGGCGCTAAAGGCATCGTCGAGCGGCTTGATCTTGTTGTTGCTGACCTCATCAAGGATGCTCTGATAGGTGGAGCCCTTGTTGGGGTCGGTCAAAAGAACGTTTACGTCCTTGGCGGTATAGAGCTTCTCGTCGCTTTTGCCTGCGTATACCGCCACCGTGTCATCGTCGGTGCTTTCGGTGCCCTTGGTGTCGTACTCGTAGGGGACGGAAAGCAGTCCCACCTCGGCAAAGGCACTGCCCGCCTCGACAACGTGGATTGTCTTGCCGTCGGCTCCCGTCACCTTCTCGTTAAGGTTGATGTGCTCGTGGCCTGCGATAAGGGCATCGACGCCACGGAGCCGCGTGGCAAAGGTCTTGGCGTCGAGCGTGTGCGCGATACACACAACAACATCGCAGCCCTCCTTGCGCAGCTGCTCCGCCTCGGCATTGATGGCGTTCGCGGCACTCGAGAAGCTGGTGCCCGCGACCAGGTCCGCGCGCAGCGAGGAACCTAGCGACTCATCCATGGCTCCGACGACGCCGACCTTAATCTTGTAGTTAAACGTGGAACTGTCCTCGCCGTCCTTCCAAGTGCGGTTGAGCGTCTTGGTGATGCTCGAGCTCCATACGCCGTTCGAGGACGTTGCATTCGCGCAAAGCATGGCGAAGGGCGTGCCGGTGGTGCTGTGGCCGGTCATGGCGCGGAGCTTGTCCGCGCCGTAGCTCCAGTCGTGGTTGCCCGGCGTGGTCGCGTCGTAGCCGTCGGCATAGAAGGTGTCCATGAGCTCGGCGATGCTTTTGCCCTCGCTCATGGTGGCGAAGGACTGTCCATGGAAGGTGTCACCCGCATCGAGCAGAAGATCGGGGGCGTTGCCCTGGGCGCTATAGAGGACTGCCAGTCCGTCAAAGCCCACAGTGCCGGTGCCCTTGCTTGCGTTGTAGCTGTACTTGTAGCTGCCGTGGATATCGTTGGTGTGCATGACGGTCACGGAGTCGTTGATCGCCTGGGGCAGATCGCTCGCAAGGGCGAGGCTGGGTGCGCCAGTGAACACGCCGGCAAGCAGCGCGGCGGTTAACGCAAGGCGGGGGACGAATCTTTTCATGGCAGTCTCCTTAGTCCTTAACAAAAACCACCACAAAGGTGCCTGTCCCCTTTGTGGTGGTTTTCTAAGTCGTTAGCTTAGCAGCATGCGGTCGTTGGCGAGCTCGCCGCCCGAGACCTCCTCGAACTTCTGCAGCAGGTCGGCGACGGTGAGCGACTTTTTCTCGTTGCCTGCCACATCGTAGATCACGTGGCCCTCGTGCATCATGATCAGACGGTTGCCCAGACGGATGGCGTCGTTCATGTTGTGTGTGACCATGAGCGTGGTCAGGTGGTTCTCGTCGACGATTTCCTCGGTCAGGTTGAGCACCTTCGATGCCGTCTTGGGGTCGAGGGCCGCCGTGTGCTCGTCGAGCAGCAGCAGGCGCGGCTTGGTGAGCGTGGCCATCAGCAGGGTGAGTGCCTGGCGCTGGCCACCCGAGAGCAGGCCGACCTTAGCGTTGAGGCGCGTATCCAGACCAAGGTCCAGACGCTTGAGCAGCTCAACGTACTCGTCCTTCTCGGCCTTGGTGACGCCCCACGAAAGACCGCGATGCTGGCCGCGGCGCTTGGCGAGGGCCAGGTTCTCGGCGATCTGCATGTCGGCTGCGGTGCCGCGCATGGGGTCCTGGAACACGCGGCCCAGGTACCTGGCGCGCTGCGACTCGCTCAGACGCGAGATATCGGTGCCGTCGAGCTCGATAACGCCCGAATCGAGCGGATACACGCCGGCGATCATGTTGAGCAGCGTGGACTTGCCGGCGCCGTTGCCGCCAATCACGGTTACAAAGTCGCCGTCGTTAAGGGTGAGGTCGACGCCGGTGAGCGCGCGCTTCTCGGTGACGGTGCCCTTGTTAAAGGTCTTCTTGACGTGTGAGAGCTTAAGCATCTGTCTCATCTCCCTTCGTGTAGGAGCTGCGGAGCTTATAGCGCTCCCAAACCACGGGCACGCACAGGGCCACGGCCACGATCACGGCGGAGAGCAGCTTCATGTCGTTGGCGTCCATGCCCAGCTGCAGCACGATGGCGCGGATAAGGAAGTACACCACGGAGCCAAAGACGGCGGAGGCAAGACGGACGCTAAACTGCGTGAGTCCGCCGGGCAGCAGGCGACCGAGCACTTCGCCGATGACGATGGCGGCAAGGCCGATAACGATGGCGCCTGTGCCCATGCCAATGTCGGCATACTTTTGGCTCTGGCAGATAAGCGCACCCGAAAGGCCGATGAGGGCGTTGGAGAGCACGAGAGCGATCATCTTGGTGGAGTTGGTGTTAACGCCCAAGGCGCGGATCATGTACTCGTTGTTGCCGGTGGCGCGAAGCGCCGAGCCGATCTCGGTACCAAAGAACCAGTACAGGATGGCGACGATAGCCACAGCGAGCAAGATGCCCAGGATGATGGCGACGGTGGACTGCGGCAGGCCCGTCATATTGCTGACGGCCGAGAATACGGTGCCCTTGGCAAGGATGGGCGTGTTGGATTTGCCCATGATGCGCAGGTTGACGGACCACAGGCTGATTTGGGTGAGGATTCCAGCGAGGATCGCGGGAATCTCGAAGACGGTGGTCAGAATGCCCGTGACCGCGCCCGCGATGGCGCCGGCGCACATGCCGGCCAGCACGGCGAGCAGCGGGTCGACGTTATTGTTGACGATGAGTACGGCGCAGACACAGCCGCCGAGGGCAAAGCTGCCGTCGCAGGTCATATCGGGGATGTCGAGCAGGCGGAACGTGATAAACACGCCAAGCACCATAATGCCCCAGAGGACGCCCTGCGAAACGGCGCCCTGCAATGCAATGAGCATGCTTCATACCTCCTAGGATAGGGTGGACACGTGATGTTCCATAATAGCGGTAACAATGAATATAAGAGCGGCAGACAAACGTTTTGTTTTATCTGAAACAAGCAGGGCGAACGTCGGTCTATGACGTTCGCCCCAATGACTCAGATATTGAATAACGCAGCTATAGTGCGAGAACGAACCCTAGATGCGTTATGGCGCATGGCGCTACTCGTCCAGGGCGGAAAGGTCGATGCCCAGCACCTCGGCCATCTCGTCGTTCTTGACGACGACCAAGTCCTTGCTCGAGAGGTGCTCGATAGCCATATCCTCGGGCTTGGCCTCGCCCTTCAGGATCTTAACGGCCATCTCGCCCGCGGCATAGCCCAGGTCCTCATAGTTGATGGAGAGGGTGAACAGACCGCCGGCCTTGCACATGCCCTCCTCGCCGGTAACGAAGGGGAGCTTGTTCTCCTTGCAGATCTGACCGACCTGCGAAGCGCCCGCGGCGATGGTGTTGTCGGTGGGGGAGTAGAGCGCGTCGACCTTGCCCACGGCGGACTCGACGACGGACTGGATCTCGTTGGAGCTCGAGACGGTGAAGTCGGTGTACTCCAGGCCAAGCTTGTCGAGTTCCTTCTTGGCGGCCTTGATTTGGACGTCGGAGTTGGACTCGGCGGTGCAGTAGAGCAGGCCGACCTTCTTTACGTCGGGCAGGACCTTCTGCATCATCTCGAGTTGCTCGGCGACCGGGGTAAGGTCGGAGGCGCCGGTGACGTTGGTGCCGGGCCTGTCGTTGTCCTGGACCAGGCCGGAGGCGGCGTAGTCGGTGATGGCGCAGCCCACGATGGGGATATCCGCCGTGGCACCGGCAGCAGCCTGTGCGGCGGGCGTGGCGATGGCGTAGATCAGGTCGACGCCATCGCCCACGAACTTGTCGGCGATGGACTTACACGTGGACTGGTCGTTCTGGGCGTTCTTCTGGTCGATCTTGACCTTAAGGCCGCTTTTCTTGATGGCCTTGACAAAGCCGTTGTTGGCGGCATCGAGTGCGGAGTGCTCGGTGAGCTGCAGAACGCCGATGGTGTAGTCGGAACCGGCGGCAGCAGAGCCGGAACCAGAGTTGCCGCCGCATCCGGCGAGCGGGGCGAGCGCGAGCAGGCCGGCGGAGACCAGAAGGCTCCTGCGGCTGATGGTGATGTCCTTCATATCATTACCCCCAGTATAAAAATGGCTGGAAACACTGCACTGGGACAAAGTGCAAGTGGAACTATAGTAACGCCGATGTCCATTTTTACAACAGCCTGGCGGGTTTTTTAATACAGAACCGGATAGGCGGTACGGGTAGTCGAATGGGTGACGGAGATGCTTATGCGGCGGAGACGGCGTCATCATCCTCGTCCAGGGCGGCAAAGAGTTTCTTGCCGTCAAGGAGGCGCGTGCTGACGTTTCTCATACGGGTGATCTCGACGGTGCGCAGCGTATCGTCGGTGCCTCGGGCGTCGTAGACCGTTCCCAGCAGATACGAGATGCCATCGCGCTGCCTGATGGCAAAGGGTCGGAGCGTCATCCGCACCGCTTCGGTTGCGCCACGGGCGAGGGTACTCGAGATATCAAAGCTGACGGTCGTTCCGTGGTCGATGGCCTGCTCGATGAGCTCGCACGTGTCGATGCGCTTGATGGGCGTGCGTGTTGCCTTGGTAGCCTTGCTGCTTGCGCTTGGAGCGGGTTCGGGTGTATCGAGGTAGTCGCGAACGTCGGCACTCGCCATGGCAACTAAATGCTGCGCCATGCTCTTGCGGATAGCGATAGGCGTGGAGCGGTTGCGCATGACCATGCCGTGGAGCCGGATGATCTCTTCATCGGTGAGCGGGCGGGTAAGAAGTTTGTAGCCCACGCCGCGTTTGTAGTCGATTTCGTATCCGGCGTGACGAAGCGCGGATATCGAGGTGTAGATGCTGCGCCGCGCCGCCGAGATGGGCATGCGGGTGGGGTCATCGGGATGGGCGAGGTGCTCGATTAACTCATCGGAAAGCAATGCCTTGTCTTCGCCGGTGTTTTCGCTCAAGAGCTGCAGGATGCGCACGGCGCGATAGGCCGCCATCGAGGCGGCGCCTCTGGTCGTGGTCTCATAGTTTTCAACAACGGCTTCGGTCATAACGCCCACGTCCTTTCCATTTTGGGTGGCGACGGTACGGAGCCTAGGACGCGGGGCTTGCCTAGGGGCGCAGGGCGCTCTGGGCGGTCGGTAGTTGTCGGCAAGCGGCGGGTCGAGTTTTCAACAGCCCTGCTCAACTAACCAAAAACTTGCCAAAAGCTTGACGGATGCTGTTGAAAAAAGCGCCCCTCGGCTTGCCGAGAGGCGCTGACGCGATGTGCTGTAACGCGCTGGGTGGCGCTGTGGCGATTAGAAGTCGGCGTTGCCCACGGTACGCGGGTGCGGCAGGACGTCGCGGATGTTGCCCACGCCGGTGAGGTACATCACCAAGCGCTCGAAGCCCAGACCGTAGCCGGCGTGCTTGCAGGAACCGTAGCGGCGCAGGTCAAGGTAGTACTTGTATTGCTCGGGATTCATACCCAGGTCCTTGATGCGGGCCTCGAGCAGATCCAGGCGCTCCTCGCGCTGGGAGCCGCCGATAATCTCGCCGATACCGGGAACCAGGCAGTCGGCGGCGGCGACGGTCTTGCCGTCCTCGTTCATGCGCATGTAGAACGCCTTGATCTCGGCAGGGTAGTCGGTTACGAAGGTCGGGCGCTTAAAGTGCTCTTCGGTCAGGAAACGCTCGTGCTCGGTCTGCAGGTCGATGCCCCAGCTCACGGGATAGTCAAACTGGTGACCCGCGGCGACGGCCTGCTCCAGGATCTCGACGGCCTCGGTGTAGGTAACGCGGGCAAAGTCGGAGTTTGCCACGTGGTCCAGGCGCTCGATCAGGCCCTTGTCCACAAACTTGTTGAGCATGTTGAGCTCGTCGGGGCAGGTGGCCATAACGTCCTTAAGGACGTACTTGAGCATGGCCTCGGCGTTATCCATGTAGTCGTTAAGGTCGGCGAAGGCCATCTCGGGCTCGATCATCCAAAACTCGGCGGCGTGGCGCGTGGTGTTGGAGTTCTCGGCGCGGAAGGTGGGGCCAAAGGTGTACACGTCGCCAAAGGCCATGGCAAAGTTCTCGGCATTGAGCTGACCGGACACGGTGAGGCTCGCATGCTTACCAAAGAAGTCCTGGCTCCAGTCGACCTCGCCGGACTCGGTGAGGGGCGGATTTTTGGGGTCGAGCGTGGTCACGCGGAACATCTCGCCGGCGCCCTCGCAGTCACTCGTGGTGATGATGGGGGTGTTGACGTAGACAAAGCCCTGCTCCTGGAAGAAGCGGTGGATGGCGGCAGCCGCGACAGAGCGGATGCGGAACACGGCGCGGAACAGGTTAGTGCGCGGGCGCAGGTGCTGCTGGGTGCGCAGGAACTCGACGGTTGCGCGCTTCTTCTGCAGCGGGTAATCCGGGGCGCTCGTGCCCTCGATCTCGATGGAGGTGGCGGAAAGCTCGAAGGGCTGGGGCGCATCGGGGGTCAGCTTGACGGTGCCAGTGCAAATGAGTGCGGCCGAGACGTTTTGGTGGGCGATCTCGTCGTAGTTGTCGAGCGCCTCGCGGTTCATGACGACCTGCAGGTCGCGGAAGCAGCTGCCGTCGTTGAGCGTAACAAAGCCAAAGTTCTTCATGTCGCGGACGGACTTGACCCAGCCGGCGACAGTGACGGTCTGGCCGCCGAGCGACTCGGCATCGGCATAGAGCTGCGCGATTTTGGTGCGGTTCACGTATCCTCCCATAGCGGTTGAATGATAGTTATCCATACAGTTCGATATTCTAGCAGCTCGGCTCATTTGGGCTATACAGATAAGGCATTGGCGGGATGGTTTTTCAAACGAAAAGCGCCCGCGGCCAAATGGTCGCGGGCGTTTGACGAGGTGCCTTTTGGCTGTGTGGCACGGGGCCTGGCTACTTGGTCTTGGCTACCAGCAGCGGGTCGCCAAGCTTGACGAGCGGGTTGCCGCCGATAAGCGTTCCAGACTCGCCGACATGGTCGATGCTCTTAAGACGATCGAGCTCGGAGACGATGACGGTCACGATGTCCTCGTGACCGGCGGCCTTAATGGCCTCGCGGTCGAAGCTGATGAGCGGCTGGCCTGCCTTGACCACATCGCCCATCTCGACAAAGCGGGCAAAACCCTTGCCGTTCATTTCCACGGTGCCCAGGCCAACATGGATGAACACGCGAAGACCGTCCTCGGTGATCATGCCGATGGAGTGGTTGGTGACGGTGGTGGCGCCGATGCGGCCGTTGGCGGGCGCATAGATGGTGTCGGTGATGGGCTCGATGCCATAGCCCTGACCGAGCATGCCCGCGGCGATGGTCTCGTCGGGAACCTCGTCCAGATTGACGAGTACGCCGTTGACAGGGGCATAGATGACGCCTTCGCGGGTAGCGAAGCTTGCTGAGGGCGGAACGGACGCCTCGCCCGACGAAGTGAACGTGGACTTGAGCGAATCGAGCAGACCCATAGTTGCCTCCAACGTATCAAGCGCGCCTGTTGCACGCGTGTAATGTAGCCGGAAACGTTACGTATGTGTTTCCCGGCACGGTCAGCGTCCCTATTTTACGCTGTGAAACGATAGTGCTGAGCTGGGATTATGTGATATATCAGTTGAAAGGGAACTTATTGCGGGAGTGTTTCTGCGCCGTGGGTCCAACTGGGGTACGCTTGAGGACGAAAAAATAGTGCGCACGAATTGCGCGAAGGGAGCACCAATTGATTATCGAGAGTCATGCACTGTGGGGCGAGGAGCCGACTGAGGAATATCCGGCGACGTTTACCTATTTGGGCGCCGAGCCGCTGCCCGATAAGCCTAATGGTCGTCGCCCGGCAGCGATCATCTGCGGCGGAGGCGCGTTTACGCACATCGCTCCGCATGAGCAAGATCCGGTGGCGTTTGCGTTTTTGGATCACGGGTACCAGGCTATTGTGCTCAACTATGTGACAAGCGGCACGGGCGACGTGAGTTTTCCGCACCCGCAGGCCGATCTTGCCAAGATGGTCGCCACGGTGCGCGCTAATGCCGACGAATGGCATGTCGACCCCAAGCGCGTGTGCGTCGTGGGCTTTTCGGCGGGCGGCATGATTTGTGCCTCGTTAGCAACGCAGTGGAAGACCGGTCCCTTTGCGGTGCTTGCCGGGGTGCGTCCGGATGATATTCGCCCCGACGCCGTGGTGCTGGGCTATCCATTGCTCGACCTTGCCTATGTGCGCGACATGCAGACGCGCGATCCGCGCATTGACCTGCGCGTGCCCAAGACGGGCGGCAAGACGGGGCGTGATTTGCTTAACGACTACCTGTCGATGGTGACGGGCGGTGAGGCAACCGACGAACACTTGGCCGACATCTGCCCCACCACGCATGTTTCGCGCCAGATGCCGCCGACCTTTGTGTGGGGCGTGTCCGACGACAAGACGGCGCCGATCGCGCAGGTCTACCCGTTTGCACAGCGCATGGCCGAGGAGGGCGTCGCATGCGAGATGCACGTCTTTGACCAGGGCGGCCACGGCCTTTCGCTCGGCAACGCCAACACCGCAGCCGACAACGAGGACAAGCAGGTGGCGGTCCGTCCTTGGATTCGTCTAGCCTTCCGCTTCCTCGAGCGCCACGGGTTTTAGTTGCGGCGTTTTACCAAACGCCGCAACTGCTCGACGCTGCAAGCCCGCCAGGGCGGCAATCTGCCTTTCAACTTCGGCGGCATGACCAGAAGGTCAATGCCGCCTCGCTTCAAGGCACCTTGCTCGCTCTGGCGGGTTTTCGCTGTCGGTTCCAAGAACATCGAGGTAGTCATTGGGGACGTTCTTAAGCGACTAGTCGAAAGGGACACTCTTGCGGCACTTGGCACTCGGGGACGTTCCTTTTGTGCCGGCACTTGGGGACGGTCCTTGCACCGATCTGTTGATTGAACGTCGTTGTGTGTTCGCGCTATCATGCATGGTTACAATTGGTTAGCCATGGCAAACGGTTAGCCATGGTGAACATAAATACAACGCCCTGTGGGCGCCGGGGGAGGAACACGGACGTGAAGCTCGATACGCTCGAGATTGGAAAGGACGCCGTTGTCGCATCGGTGGCATCGGACGATCAGGCACTCCGACAGCATATTTTGGACATGGGTCTAACGCCGGGCACCGAAGTCACCATGATGAAGTACGCCCCCATGGGTGACCCGCTCGAGATCCGCCTGCGTGGCTACGAGCTGACGCTGCGTAAGGACGATGCCGCTCGCATCGAGCTCGTGGGTATTCACGACACCGATACGGGTCCGCGCGCTAACGCCGCAATCGGCACGACGGAGCATCCGGCCCTCGGCGAGGGGACGTATTCGCCCCGCGCGGCAAAGACGGCCGTGCCTGAGGGCGCGCCGCTGCACTTTGCCCTCGCCGGCAACCAAAACTGCGGCAAGACCACGCTGTTCAACCAACTGACGGGCTCCAACCAGCACGTCGGTAACTTTCCCGGCGTGACGGTCGACCGCAAAGACGGCACCATCCGCAACCATCCCGAGGCGAGCGTTACCGACCTGCCCGGCATTTACTCCCTGTCGCCGTACACGGGCGAAGAGATTGTGAGCCGTCAGTTTATCCTGGACGAGCATCCCGACGCCATCATCGACATCATCGACGCCACCAACATCGAGCGCAACCTGTACCTGACGCTGCAACTTATGGAGCTCGATCGCCCCATGGTCATCGCGCTCAACATGATGGACGAGGTGACGGCCAATGGCGGCGCCGTGGACGTCAACCTGCTCGAGAGCCTGTTGGGCGTGCCTGTTGTCCCCATTAGCGCTGCCCGCAACGAGGGCATCGGCGAGTTGGTGGATCATGCCTTGCACGTGGCGCGGTTCCGTGAGCGCCCCGGTCGCCTGGACTTCTGTGCGCCCGATGGCTCGGACGGCGGTGCGCTGCATCGCTGCATCCACGGCATTGCCAACCTTATCGAGGACCATGCCGCGACGGCGCATATCCCGGTGCGTTTTGCGGCGACCAAGCTGGTTGAGGGCGACGAGCTGGTAACCGAGGCGCTTCACCTGGACCGTAACGAGCTTGACGCCATCGAGCACATCATTACCCAGATGGAGGGCGAGGCCGGCACCGACCGCCTGTCCGCGCTGGCCGACATGCGCTTTAGCTTTATCGGTGACGTGTGCGGGCATTGCGTCGTCAAGCCGCATGAGAGCCGCGAACACGTGCGCTCCGTCAAGATCGATCGTATCCTGACGGGCCGTTATACGGCCATTCCGGCGTTCCTGGTAATTATGGGCCTCGTCTTTTGGCTGACGTTTGGCGTGATTGGCGCAGCGCTGCAGGGACTCATGGAGGACGGCATCGCTGCCATCATCGCTTCGGCCGATGCGGGCCTCAAAGCGTTCGGCACCAACGACGTGGTGCGCTCGCTGGCTGTCGACGGCGTGCTCACAGGCGTGGGCAGCGTGCTCACCTTCCTGCCGATCATCGTCGTGCTCTTCTTGTTCCTCTCTATTTTGGAGGACTCGGGCTA
The DNA here is from genome assembly GCF_003436895.1 of Collinsella sp. TF09-1AT. Classification (NCBI taxonomy): domain Bacteria; kingdom Bacillati; phylum Actinomycetota; class Coriobacteriia; order Coriobacteriales; family Coriobacteriaceae; genus Collinsella; species Collinsella sp. TF09-1AT. The sequence goes on from NZ_QSRC01000001.1 coordinate 127,896, forward strand.
CATGGCGCGCGTGGCCTTTGTCATGGATAAGGTGCTGCGCCGCTTTGGCCTGTCGGGTCGCAGCTTCGTGCCCATGCTCGTCGGTTTTGGCTGCACCGTGCCGGCTATCATGTCGACCCGCACGTTGCCGTCCGAGCACGACCGCAAGATGACGGTCATGCTCACGCCGTTTATGAGCTGCTCGGCCAAGCTGCCGGTCTACGGTCTGCTGTGCGGGGCGTTTTTCCCACAGGCGACGGTTCCCGCTATGGTCTCGCTTTATCTGATCGGCATTGCGGTTGGTTGCATCGCGGCTTTGGTGCTTAACCGCACGGCATTTAAGGGCGACCCGGTGCCGTTTATCATGGAGCTTCCCAATTACCGCCTACCGAGCGTCAAGACGACGGTGATGCTGGCATGGGATAAGGCCAAGGACTTTATTACCAAGGCCTTTACCATTATCTTTGCCGCTACCGTGGTCATCTGGTTTCTTCAGACGTTCGACATTCGCTTTAATGTGGTCGCCGATCAGTCGCAGAGCCTACTTGCCGGTCTGGGTAGCATTATCGCACCGGCGCTGACGCCGCTTGGGTTTGGCGACTGGCGTGCATCCACGGCGCTTGTTACTGGACTTATCGCCAAGGAGAGCGTTATCTCGACCCTCACGGTGCTTTTGGGTACAACCTCGCCCGCGGCACTGTCGACCATGTTCTCGCCGTTTACCGCCTACGTGTTCCTGGTCTTTACACTGCTGTACCCGCCTTGTGTGGCGGCAATCGGCGCCGTCAAGAGCGAGTTGGGCGCGCGCTATGCCGTTGCCGTGTTCGCGTTTCAGGTGGCAGTCGCCTGGATCGTGGCGTTTGTCGTGCATTCGGCGGGCATATTGCTGGGGTTGGCTTAGTTATGTATTGACGGCGCAACCTCTGTGTATCGAATTGTTTTCGGCCCTGCATCTGTACTGACGGATGCGGGGCCGTTGCTATATAATCGCCCACCGCTCAAGATAATCGGAGAGGTTTTCCTATATGGCTCAAACAAAGCAAGATGGCATCTCGCTCAAGCAGTGGCTCCCGCTTATCGGGCTCGCCTGTTGCGCGTTCGTGTTCAACACGTCGGAGTTTATGCCCATCGGCCTTCTGACTGATATCGCCGCGTCGTTCTCGCTCACCGAGGCCCAAGCCGGCATCATGATTTCGGTCTATGCCTGGGGCGTCATGCTGCTGTCGCTGCCACTCATGGTGTTTGCCTCGCGCTTTGAGTTCAAGTGGATGCTGCTCGGCGTGCTCGCCGTGTTTTCTCTGGGTCAGTTCCTGTCTGCTGTGGCACCGACATATCCCATCCTGGTCTGTGCGCGCCTGGTGGTCGCTTGCGCACATGCCGTGTTCTGGTCGGTCGCCTCGATTATGGCCTCGCGCCTGGTTGACGCCCGCCACGGGGCGCTCGCCATCAGCATGATCGCCACGGGCTCGTCTATCGCGCAGATCTTTGGCCTGCCGATCGGCCGCGCTATCGGCCTTGCCGTGGGCTGGCGCATGACGTTCGCCGCGGTCGGTGCCCTTTCTGCCGCCGCGGTGGTGTACCAGGCCGCGGTGTTCCCGGCCATGCCGGCGGATGAGCGCTTTACCGTTAAGCAGCTGCCCGAGCTGCTCAAGAACCCGTTCCTGATTGCGCTCTACGCGGTCACGGTCTTTATGGCGACCGGCTACTACGCGGGTTACAGCTATATCGAGCCGTTCCTGGCACAGGTCGCGCACGTCGACGCAGGTGCCATCACCATGACGCTGACGGCGTTTGGCTGCTCCGGTCTGGTGGGCAGCTGGCTGTTCGGCCGACTGTTCGATGGGCATCGCTTCCCGTTCTTGGCTATCACGCTCTCCGGCGTGCCGGTGGCTCTGCTGCTTATGGCCCCCGCAGCCTCGGCACTCGTGTTGGTGCTTGCCGTCTGCGCACTATGGGGCTGCTGCGCCACGGCCTTTAACGTGGCGTTTCAGGCCGAGCTCATCAAGTACACGCCGGCGGATTCGTCGGCTGTCGCCATGTCGATCTTCTCGGGCCTGTTCAACCTGGGTATTGGTACGGGCACGGCGATTGGTGGCGCCGTGGTGTCGGGCCCGGGCATCGCTTGGATCGGCTACGCGGGCGGCACGATTGCCGTCGTGGGCGTCATCCTCGCCATCACCGTGCTGTTCCCGGCCATACGCCGCGCAAAGCCTGTCGCCTAACCACACCCCCTCATCAGTTGCGGCGGAATGCGGACTGGATTGGGTAGCTAAAAAAGCCCCGTCCCAAATTAGCTACCCTGCTGGGCATACAATGGATGTCGTTGTGTTGAGCTTACCGGGAGGCTGTTATGTGGGCATACGAGACGACGTTCTATCAGATCTATCCGCTGGGCTTTTGCGGGGCTCCGCGCGAAAACGCCGCGCCTGTTGCCGAGGATGAGCTCTTCCAAGCTGCCGGTACCGCGCCCAATCCCGATGCCCCCATCATGAAAATCGCCCAATGGGCCGATTACCTGCAGGAGTTCGGTATCGGTGCCGTGTTGATCAACCCTCCGCTTGAGTCCGATGGCCATGGCTACGATACGCGCAGCCTGCGCCATATCGACCGCCGCCTGGGTGGAGATGCCGACTTTGCCGCCGTGTGCGAGACGCTGCATGCCCATGGCATACGCGTGGTGCTCGATGCCGTCTTTAACCATGTGGGCCGCGGCTTCTGGGCATTCCGCGACGTGCAGGAGCGCAAGTGGGATTCGCCCTACAAGGATTGGTTCCACATCAGTTTTGACGGCGATTCCTGCTATGGCGACGGCTTTTGGTATGAGGGCTGGGAGGGCCATTTTGAGCTCGTGAAGCTCAACCTGCAAAATCCTGCCGTAGTCGATTACCTGCTCGAGTCTGTGCGCCGTTGGGCCGATGACTTTGGCATCGACGGCCTGCGCCTGGACGTCGCCTACATGCTCGACCGCGACTTTATGCGCCGCCTGCGCTCCTTTACCCGCGAGCTCAAGCCCGACTTTGTACTGATCGGCGAGACGCTCCACGGCGACTACAACCAGATCGTCAACGACGAGATGCTCGACTCCTGCACCAACTACGAGTGCTACAAGGGCCTGTATTCCAGCTTTAACTCAGTCAATATGTTCGAGATCGCCCATTCGCTGCATCGCCAGTTTGGCGGCGACCCGTGGTGCATCTACCGCGGCAAACACCTGCTGTCGTTTGTCGACAACCACGACGTGCCGCGTCTGGCCAGCATCCTCACCGACAAGTCGTGCCTGCGTCCCGCCTATGGCATGCTCTTTGGCATGCCGGGAATCCCGTGCGTCTACTATGGCAGCGAGTGGGGAATTGCTGGCGAAAAGGGCGGCCCCGATGGCGACTGGGCGCTGCGACCTGCGCTCAATGCGCCTGCGCCCAACGAGCTGACGGCGTTCATCACGCAGCTCGCGCACCTTCGTTCGGCCGACGACGCGGCGGCACGCGCTCTCAACTACGGCGCGTACCGTAACGTGGTGATTCAAAACAAGCAGCTGCTGTTCGAGCGTGCCTGCGACGACGCCACGGTGCTCGTGGCGGTGAATGCCGTGGACGAGACCTATTCCTTTACAGCCGGCGAGCTCAACGGGTCCTTTGTCGACCTGCTTGCCGACGACGCGCCCACGGTCGAGCTGGCGGGCACGCTTGAGCTTGCGCCCTATGAGGTGCGTTATCTGCTGAGGGTCTAGCCCATGCCTGCGTCTGACGAGGGCTATCAACATATTGAGCATGGGTTTGAGCCCGTGTTCGACCGGCACTCGCGCGTTTTGGTGCTCGGGTCGTTCCCCTCGGTGCTTTCGCGCGCCAATGCCTTTTACTATGGCAACCCTCAGAACCGCTTTTGGCGCGTGATAGCGGCATGCCTCGGTGCGCCTGTGCCACCCAATGAGGGCGATCCTTTGGCGGACGGTACGCCGGCGACACTCGACGCCTCGATTGCCGCCAAGCGATTCATGCTCCTCGACGGCGGCGTAGCCCTGTGGGATGTGATCGAGAGCTGCGATATCAAGGGCTCGAGTGACGCTAGTATTCGTAACGTCGTGCCGGCACACATCGAGCTCATCACCAGCAACGTGTCCATTGAGCAGGTAATATGCAACGGTGGCACGGCGGGGCGCCTCTACAAGCGCTATCTACAGGAGCGGACGGGCCTGCCCGCTGTCATATTGCCGTCAACAAGTCCCGCTAACGCGGCCTGGCGCCTGGAGCGCCTCGTTGAGTGCTGGCGCGAGGCCGTTGACTGGGGTGCTCGATAATTTAGATAGTTGATTGAGCACGGGTGCCGAGACGTTTGATGATGGCGTGCCAGATTGACGTGGGCACGGCGGGCTTGGCGAAAACCACGCCATCTGCTGTGACATCCCCGGTGTCGCCGCCGCCGAGTCGTTGGGCGTGCTCAACCGAGCAGCCCATGCGCACGGCGCCTACCAGCTTATCCATCGCTTCGGAAAACGGCCGTCGCAGAAGTCCCATGCGTGGGGAATGGTGAAGCGCCGCGATGCCGCTGCCGGCACAGATGACAACGCCGCCGCACCACGTTAGCCTACGGAGTTCGCAAGCTTGGCGCAGGCACTCGATATACCGGTGCGCCTCCTCGGTGCGCCCACAGGTGGCTTGAACGACGACATAGACGCGCGTTCCCGTATTGCCAAAGCGATCGAGTGCTTGTTGAGCGGCGGATGCCGCCTCATCGTTGGGCTTATCCGTAATCGCGAGCACAATGCCATCGACGGCGGCATCGGCGTCATTCGCCTTCAAGTCGACCGGGCGGGGGAGCGCGGTGCCGGAAAGCCGGGCATAGGCCGCGATGGCATCCTGCAGGTCCCAGAGCAAAAACTCAAGATCGGCGCTATTGGGAATACTGACGTATGCAATCTTCTGCAGTGTTTTGGGCTTATTGCCCTGCGGATCTGTCTCCATGCCGCCTCCTTTCCGGTTCGTTTCCGTTTAGGTTACACCGTCTGGCGGCGCCTCGCCGCGCTATCCTAGTGCAACCCTTACGAAAGGAACGCCATGCGCCTGCCCATGAATACCTCGCTTGCCACGCTCAAGCCTTCCGGCATCCGCCGGATCAACGCGCTCGCCGCTCAGCACCCGGGGTGCATCGCGCTCGCGCTTGGCGAGCCCGATTTTCCCACGCCCGATGTGATTGGCGCCGAGGTGACTACCTCGCTGGTGCGCGGTGACACGCACTATCCGCCCAACAACGGTCGCCCCGCCCTGCGCGAGGCGCTGTCTGCCTACATGGGCGACGCGGGTCTTACGTTTTCTGCCGACGAGGTCATCCTGACCGACGGCGCGACCGAGGCCCTGTCGGCAACGTTCATGGCTATGCTCAACCCTGGTGACGAGGTCATTATCCCCACACCGGCCTTTGGCCTGTACGAGAGCATCGTCGTGGCCAACCATGCCAAAGCTGTCTTTTTGGACACGGAGCCCGCACAATTTCAGATTGACGAGGACGCCCTTCGTGCTTGCGTGACGCCGGCGACCAAAGCCATCGTCATTTGCTCGCCCAACAATCCCACGGGCTGTATCCTCAACGCGGCTTCGCTCGACGCCGTGGCGCACGTGGCGGAGCGGACGGGCATCTACGTGGTCTGCGACGACGTCTACAACCGCCTGGTCTATGTGGATGGCTACGAGCGCTTTGCCCAGCGTCACCCGGAGCTGCGTGAGCAGACGGTAGTCATCGAGAGCTTTTCCAAACCCTGGGCCATGACCGGCTGGCGCTTGGGCTGGCTCGCAGCCGCAGCCCCCGTCATCGCCGAGATCGCAAAAGCTCACCAATACTTAGTATCGAGTGCCGTCTCCTTCGAAATGGACGCCGCAGCCAGAGCCCTCACCGTCGACCCAACCCCCATGCTCGAAGTCTACCGAGCCCGCCGCGAGCGCGTACTCGCAGCCTTAGACGCCATGGGCCTCGACGCAGTAGAACCAGCAGGAGCCTTCTACGCCTTCCCCAGCATCAAACAGTACGGCCTAACCAGCGAAGATTTCTGCATCAAAGCCATCAAAGAAGCCAATGTAGCCCTAGTCCCCGGAGACTGCTTCGGCTGCGAAGGCCACATCCGCCTAAGCTACTGCGTAAGCGACGAAAACCTAGACAAAGGCCTAAATCGCCTGTCCGCCTTCATTTCGACTTTGTAGTCCTCAGGGATGCAACACATCAGCCCACCGACATAAGGGTTATGCGGGGGGCGCGTCGCTCAACGGACACGAGGATTCGCAGCAAAGGCAACGTAGCTCCGGCCGGGAGGGGCAGGGCGAGTTTTCCGTAGATTCCGCACGAGCCGAAGGCCACTTAATGTGGCCTTCGTGCGAGCCCAGGACTTGACCGAGCGGAAAACTCGCCCTGCCCCTCCCGGCCGGAGCGTATGCAGGGTTTGTGTACGAATCCTCGCGCCCGTTGACCGACGCCGGGGTCCCCGCCATAATACTTTCGGTTCACGCACGAATCCGCTGCCAGAGACAGCCGGTGCAAACGGGCTTCGCCCGCAAGCTTAATGGGACATCCCGCCAGCCGAGGTGGTCGAGTAGATATGTCTTCTCGCCCCCGTCGCTCATGCAGCGCGGGGGCTTTCTTTTTGGACATGCCCCCGTCACGTCCTTGTGGCGGACCGTGCCCGGAAAGAATTCGAGGAGGTGTAATTCATGCCCCAGCAGTACAAAATCGACAAGGTTGCAGAGATCGAGTCCCGTATCGCCGAGAACGCCGGTCTGTTCGTCGTCAACTACAACGGTCTGACGGTTAAGCAGGCTCAGGAGCTGCGTCATCAGCTTCGCGAGTGCGGCGCCGAGATGAAGGTCTACAAGAACAACCTGGTCAAGATCGCTCTCAAGAACCAGGAGCAGCCCGAGCTCGACGAGATCCTCGCCGGCCCCGTTGCTTATGTGTTCTACGAGACCGAGCCGGTCGAGGCCGCTAAGGCCCTCAAGGACTTCTCTGCTAAGTCCAAGGGCGTCCTTGAGATCAAGGGCGGTATCTCCGACGGCAAGGCCGTTTCCGCTGATGATGTTAAGGCTATCGCCGAGCTGCCCACCAAGGATCAGCTTCTCGGCCAGATCGCCGGTCTCATCTCCGGTTTCGCTCGCGACATCGCTGTCTGCGTCAACGGCGTTTCCTCTGGTCTCGCTCGTTCGATCCAGCAGGTTTCCGAGCAGAAGGCAGCCTAGTCGCTGTTTTCACCCGCGGCGGCAACGCCGCACCCCTGGCGCATTCGCGCTGTGTTTTAACTGATCTCCGTGCACAGACACGGAAACCGAAAGGACTTAGAAATGGCTAAGCTTACCACCGATGAGATCATCGATGCTCTTAAGGAAATGACCCTTCTCGAGGCTTCCGAGCTCGTCAAGGCTATCGAGGACACCTTCGGCGTTTCCGCCGCTGCTCCTGCTGCCGTTGTCGCCGCTCCCGCTGCTGGCGCTGCTGAGGCCGAGGAGAAGACCGAGTTTGACGTCGTGCTCGAGGGCTTCGGCGACAACAAGATCCAGGTCATCAAGGCCGTCCGTGAGCTCACCAACCTTGGCCTGAAGGAGGCCAAGGAGGTCGTCGAGGGCGCTCCCAAGGCTGTTCTCGAGGGTGCCAAGAAGGAGGACGCCGAGGCTGCCAAGGAGAAGCTCGAGGCTGCTGGCGCTGCTGTCACCCTCAAGTAATCAGGCTTTCTCGCCAGATTTCTTTGCAGACGGGGTTCGCATTGCGAACCCCGTCTTTTTTGTTAAAGGCTTTAGCCTGTGCGGGGCGCGCAGCGCGCCGCATCAGAAACCACCCGCTATGCGGGTGGGGACAACCGGCTTTACAAAGCCGCCCCCTCGCCGGACACTTGCGATTGTTCAGGCCGCAGGGAATCCGAGTCGAGAGGGCGGTGGTGGCGTATGGCCCAGAAGGCCTACAGCCTGTCGCACACGAAGTGGATGTGCAAGTACCACGTCGTGTTCACGCCGAAGTATAGGCGCAAAGTCATCTACAACCAAATAAGGTCCGACCTTGGGGAGATCTTCAGGAAGCTCTGCCAGTACAAGGGGATAGAGATCATCGAGGGGCACCTGATGCCCGACCACGTCCACATGCTGCTGGCGATACCGCCGAAGTACAGCGTGTCGAGCGTGATGGGCTACCTGAAGGGGAAGAGCTCGCTGATGGTATTCGACAGGCACGCGAACATGAAGTACAAGTTCGGCAACAGGAAGTTCTGGGCCGAGGGCTACTACGTGTCCACCGTCGGCCTGAACGAGGCCACGATCGCGAAGTACATCCGGGAGCAGGAGAAGGCCGACATCGCGCTCGACCGGCTGAGCGTCAAGGAGTACGAGGACCCCTTCGATAGGGGGCCGGGGCGCAAATAGCGCCGGTTTGACCGGCCCGTCACGGGTCAACCTGCAGTGCGGCCCGAACCCCGTGAGGGCCGGCGCCTTTAGACGCGTGCCGGAAATCCAAGGGTTATACCCTAAGAGCAAACCACCCCTTTTAGGGGTGGTTTTGATGTTTTTTCGGTCCCTCGGCATCGGTTGCTCAAACTGCCATGTTCTGTGATTTGCGTCGTAGCGGGTGCCCTGCCGTTGGACATTAAAATTGCACCATTCGAGCAATAATTTGCGTTGACCTGCTGAAGAATTGTCTCTGCCTTGTAGCGACATATAGTTCCAGCGGTAAGATGCTTGGGTATCGCAATTTGGTCTGCGGCTGTGTGCCGCACGCATGGGGCGCTTTTGCGCCTGCGAAAGGATCTTTGAATAACATGAAGGCAATCATCCCCGCCGCCGGTCTTGGCACGCGTTTTCTGCCTGGCACTAAGTGCACGCCCAAAGAGATGCTGCCGGTGCTCGACAAGCCCGTCATTCAGTACGTCGTCGAGGAGGCGCTCGAGCCCGAGGAGGTCGACGATGCCATCATCGTTACCTCTCCCGGTAAGCCCGAGCTGCTGAGCTACTTCCAGCCCGATCGCTCGCTCGAGAACCTGCTGCGCGAGCGCGGCAAGAACGCCTATGCCGATGCCGTAGCCCACGCTGGCGGTATGCCGGTCGATTTCCGTTATCAGTACGAGCCCAAGGGCCTCGGTCACGCCATTCGCTCTGCTGCCGACGCCGTGGCAGGGGAGAACTTCCTGGTTCTTCTGGGCGACTACGTTGTGCCCAACCGCGACATCTGCGACAAGATGCTCGCCGTCTCCAAGGAGCACGGTGGCGCTTCGGTTATCGCCGTCGCTGCTTGCTCGCCCGAGGAGGTCAGCCGCTACGGCGTGATCGCCGGTGAGCGCGTCGGTTCGCTCGAGGGTGCCGAGGACGTTGCCGATGCTGAGCCGGGCGCTGTCTGGCGTATCGGCGGTCTGGTCGAGAAGCCCGCCCCCGAGGCGGCTCCGTCCAACCTGTACATCGTCGGCCGCTACCTGCTGAGCCCGCTGGTCATGGACCTGCTTGCCGACCAGCAGGCCGGTAAGGGTGGCGAGATCCAGCTGACCGACGCCATGGCCCGTTCGCTCGACCGCGAGGCAATGTATGCCGTCGTCATCGACCCGCTGTCGGGCTACGACACCGGCACTCCCTCTGGCTGGATGGCCACCAACGCCCTCATGGCAGCAAGCGACCCCCGCTTTGCCGATGCCTTCTGGGACGCCATCGACGAGCGCGGCGGTCTTAAGCGCAACTAGCACGTGCCACGGGTGCGGACTTCGGTTCGCACCCGTTTTTTGTTCGCGGGCCATGTAAGCCGTTGCGGGAGGCCGTCGTTGTCCTGCGGGGGAGTGCGCGTTCACAGAAAATATATGAACGCATGTTCGATACAACACCATCTACCTGCTCGTTTTCTGTTGAAAAACTTTGCTACTCCAAAAACTCAATCGCGTCAAGGCTTTTCTTGCCCAACGGTCGGTACCTGATAGACTATTAGGTTGCGATAACTGGCGAAGCTATGCCTCGCCAACCCACCGAGCATTTCCGTGAAGGAGGAAAAACCTGGTGACCTACGCATACACTGCCACTGAGCGCAAGCGCGTCAGCTTCGGGAAAATCCCGGAGGCCATGGAGCTTCCCAACCTTATCTCTGTTCAAAGGGAATCCTTTGAGCGTTTTAAGGACGAGGGCCTTCGTGAGGCGTTCAAGGAATCCAGCCCCATCCAGAGCCAGAACCATGTTCTCGAGGTTACCTTCGGCGAGCATCAGTTCGGCGACCCCGCGCACACTGTCGAGGAGTGCCGCGAGAAGGATATGACCTATCAGGCTCCGCTTCTGACCGACGTCCGTCTCACCAACAAGGAGACCGGCGAGATCAAGGAGCAGCTCGTCTTTATGGGCGACTTCCCCATGATGACCGATCAGGGCACCTTTATCATCAACGGTACCGAGCGTATCGTCGTCTCGCAGCTCGTCCGCTCCCCGGGCGTGTACTACAGCTCCGAGATGGATTCGGGCAAGCAGATCTACAAGGCCCAGATCATTCCGTCCCGCGGTGCCTGGCTTGAGTTTGAGGTCGACAAGCGCGATCAGCTCATGGTCTCCATCGACCGTAAGCGCAAGCAGAGCGCCACGATGTTCCTGCGCGCCCTTGGCATCGCCGTCACCAACGACGACATCATCGAGCTGCTCGGCAACTCCGATGTGATCAAGCGCACCCTGGAGCGCGATACCGCCCTCACTCGCGAGGACGCCCTCATCGAGATCTACCGTCGCCTGCGCCCGGGCGAGCCTCCCACCGTGGACGCTTCCCGCAGCCTGCTCGAGGGCCTGCTCTTCAACCCGCAGCGCTACGATCTGGCCCGCGTCGGTCGTTACAAGGTCAACAAGAAGCTCAACCTCACCACCGAGGAAGAGGTCACGGTGCTCACCGACGAGGATATCGTCGCGACGCTGCGCTACCTGCTGTCCCTCGCTGCCGGCGAGCAGGGCTTCAAGGTCGACGACATCGACCACTTTGGAAACCGCCGCATCCGCACCGTCGGCGAGCTTGTCGCCAACCAGTTCCGTATTGGCATGAGCCGTATGGAGCGCGTCGTCCGTGAGCGCATGAGCTCCCAGGACATCGACGAGATCACCCCGCAGTCGCTCATCAACATCCGCCCGATCGTGGCCTCCATCAAAGAGTTCTTCGGTTCCTCGCAGCTCTCGCAGTTCATGGACCAGGCAAACCCCCTGACCGGTCTGACCCACAAGCGCCGTCTGTCCGCACTCGGCCCTGGCGGTCTTGCCGGCCACAAGTCGGGCTCCAGCCGCCGCACCAACGTGCCGACGGCCGTCCGCGACGTTCACAACTCGCACTACAGCCGCATGTGCCCGATCGAGACCCCCGAAGGCCCCAACATCGGCCTGATCGGCTCGCTTGCCCTCTACGCCCGCGTCAACGAGTACGGCTTCATAGAGGCTCCGTTCCGTCGCGTCGAGAACGGCGTTGCCACCGATCAGATTGACTGGATGACCGCTGACGAGGAAGAGAAGCACGTCATCGCGCCGGCCAACACGCCGCTCGATCCCAAGACCAACGAGTTCATCACAACCGATGCCGAGGGCAAGATCGTTCGTCCGCACACCGTGATCGCCCGTACCCGCGACTTCGACGGCTCCTTCGGTGCTCCCGCCGACGTGCCTGTCGAGGACGTCGACTACATGGACGTCTCGCCGCGTCAGATGCTCTCCGTCGCAGCCACGCTGATTCCGTTCCTGGAGCACGACGACGCCAAGCGTACGCTGATGGGCGCTAACATGCAGCGTCAGGCCGTGCCGCTGGTTCACCCTGCCGCTCCCTATGTCGGTACCGGCATGGAGCGTCGCGCCGCCCTGGACTCCGGCGAGGTCACCCTGGCCAAGAACGCCGGCGAGGTCATCTTTGCCGACGCCGCCAAGATCATCGTCAAGCATGCCGGCGGCATGGACGAGTATCACCTGGCCAAGTACCAGCGCTCCAACCAGTCCACCTGCATCAACCACCGTCCGCTCGTGCGCGTCGGTGACACCGTTGAGCAGGGCGAGCCCCTGGCTGACGGTCCTTCGACCGATCATGGCGAGCTCGCACTGGGTCAGAACCTCACCGTGGCCTACATGCCGTGGGAAGGCTTTAACTACGAGGACGGTATCGTCGTGTCCGAGCGCCTGGTGGCCGAGGACCTGCTGACGACCATCAACATCACCCGTCACGAGATCGACGCCCGCGACACCAAGCTCGGCCCCGAGGAGATCACCCGCGAGATCCCGAACCTCTCCGAGGACATGCTTGCCAACCTCGATGAGGACGGCATCATCCGCATCGGCGCCGAGGTCGGCCCTGGCGACATCCTGGTCGGCAAGGTCACGCCTAAGGGCGAGAGCGCTCTGACCGCCGAGGAGCGCCTGCTGCGCGCCATCTTCGGTGCCAAGGCCCACGACGTCCGCGACACCTCCCTCAAGATGCCTCACGGCGCTTACGGCCGCGTCATCGACGTCGTCCGCTTTAGCCGCGAGAACGGCGACGACCTGGCTCCCGGCGTCAACGAGCAGGTGCGCGTCTACGTCGCCCAGCGTCGTAAGATCCAGCAGGGCGATAAGATCGCCGGCCGCCACGGCAACAAGGGTGTTATCTGTAACGTTCTGCCGGTCGAGGACATGCCCTACATGACTGACGGTACCCCGATCGACGTTATCCTCAACCCGCTGGGCGTTCCTTCGCGTATGAACGTCGGCCAGCTGCTCGAGTGCCACCTTGGCTGGGCTGCTGCCTGCGGTTGGGATACCGAGCAGGCCGACTCCGACAAGTATGTCCCCGGCCCGTTCTTCACCGCGACGCCCGTCTTCGACGGCGCCAAGGAGGACGAGATCGCCGAGGTCATCCGTCGTGCCAACAAGAACATGCTCAACAAGGCCACCGCTGCCTTTGGCGATCACATGCGCCCCGAGTTCGTCACCCAGCTTGACGAGCGCGGCAAGACCCGCCTGTTCGACGGCCGCACCGGCGAGGAGTTCCGCGAGCCCATTACCGTTGGTACGTCCTACATCCTCAAGCTCGGCCACATGGTCGACGACAAGATCCACGCTCGTTCGACTGGCCCTTACAGCCTGGTTACCCAGCAGCCTCTGGGCGGCAAGGCTCAGTTCGGCGGCCAGCGCTTCGGCGAGATGGAAGTTTGGGCACTGTACGCTTACGGTGCTTCCAACGTCCTGCAGGAGATCCTGACCGTCAAATCCGACGATACCGTGGGCCGCGTCAAGACCTACGAGTCCATCGTCAAGGGCGAGAACGTTCCTGTCCCGGGTATCCCCGAGTCCTTCAAGGTTCTCGTTAAGGAGATTCGTTCCCTCGCGCTGGACATCGAGCCCATGCACGATGCCGACGAGGACGCCTCCGCCCCTGTGACCGCCGAGGAGGCCTCTGCTCTCGACGACCTGGCTGCGCTCGCTGGCATTGACGTCGACGTCGAGGCCCAGGATGCCGAGACCGCCGAGGCACCCGAGGCCGTCGCCGCCACGACCACTGATAAGGAGTAGTTGACTGTGGCAGATTTCGAAGCTACTGATTTTGACTCGGTAAAGATCTCCCTTGCCTCCGCCGACCAGATCCGTTCCTGGTCGCACGGTGAGGTCAAGAAGCCGGAGACCATCAATTACCGTACCCTCAAGCCCGAGAAGGACGGCCTGTTCTGCGAGAAGATCTTCGGTCCCGCCAAGGACTGGGAGTGCTCCTGCGGCAAGTACAAGGGCATCCGCTTTAAGGGCATCGTCTGCGAGCGCTGCGGCGTCGAGGTCACCTCGGCCAAGGTGCGTCGCGACCGCATGGGCCACATCGAGCTCGCCGCTCCGGTGTCCCACATCTGGTACTTCAAGAGCCCCACGAGCTTCCCGATGAGCCGTATGCTCGACATCAAGTCCAAGGACCTCGAGAAGGTTCTGTACTTTGCCAGCTACATCATCACCGAGGTTGACTACGAGGCTCGCGAGGCCGACGCCGACGACCTGCGCGAGGAGCTCGCTGCCGATCTGGAAGAGATCGATGCCGAGTGCGCCCGCCAGATCGAGTCCCTCAAGGAGCAGGGCGACCCCGAGAACTTTGACGAGTTCTCCGACGAGGAACCGCTGACCCCCGAGGAGATCGCCTCTGGCATCGTCGACATCGAGGAAGAGTGCAAGGACGAGAAGCAGCTCCGCACGGACGCCTTCAACGCCTTCATGAAGCTCACCGAGCGCGACCTCATCTCCGATGAGCCGCTGTTCCGCGAGATGACCCGCTACTACTCCATGTACTTCAAGGGTGGCATGGGTGCCGAGGCCGTCCGCGACCTTCTCGCTGCCATCGACCTTCCTTCCGAGGCCGAGAAGCTCAAGGCCATCATCGCCGACGAGGATTCCCAGAAGCAGAAGCGCGAGAAGGCCGTTAAGCGCCTCGAGGTCGTTGACGCCTTCCTGAAGGGCGGCAACAGCCCCGCGAACATGATCCTGGACGTCATCCCGGTCATTCCGCCCGATCTGCGCCCGATGGTCCAGCTCGACGGCGGCCGCTTCGCTGCGTCCGACCTCAACGACCTGTATCGTCGCGTGATCAACCGTAACAACCGACTCAAGCGCCTGCTCGACCTGGACGCCCCCGCGATCATCGTGAACAACGAGAAGCGCATGCTCCAGGAGTCCGTGGACGCCCTGTTCGACAACGGCCGTCGTGGTCGCCCGGTCTCTGGCCGTGGCGGTCGCCCGCTCAAGTCGCTCGCCGAGGCCCTCAAGGGCAAGCAGGGTCGTTTCCGTCAGAACCTGCTGGGTAAGCGTGTCGACTACTCCGGCCGTTCGGTTATCGTTACCGACCCCAAGCTGCTGCTGCACCAGTGCGGTCTGCCTAAGACCATGGCGCTGGAGCTCTTCAAGCCCTTCGTCATGAAGCGCCTGGTCGAGCTCGGCAAGGTCGAGAACATCAAGGGCGCCAAGCGCGCTATCGACCGCGGTGCCACCTTTGTGTGGGACATCCTCGAAGAGGTCATCGACGGCCGCGTCGTGCTGCTCAACCGTGCACCGACTCTGCACCGTCTGTCCATCCAGGCCTTTGAGCCGGTGCTGGTCGAGGGCAAGGCTATCCACCTGCACCCGCTGGTCTGCTCGCCCTTCAACGCCGACTTTGACGGCGACCAGATGTCTGTCCACGTGCCGCTGTCCAGCCAGGCTCAGGCCGAGGCTCGCGTGCTCATGCTCTCTGCGAACAACCTGCGCTCGCCGGCATCCGGCAAGCCGGTCAACATTCCCTCGCAGGACATGATCATCGGTGTGTACTACCTCACCCAGGTTCGCGACGGCCTGCCGGGCGAGAACCACGTGTTCTCGAGCTTCGACGACGCGCTGCACGCCTATGACTGCCGCTCCGAGGTCGACATGCAGGCCAAGATTCAGGTCCGCGTGTCCGCCGAGAACGCCAACGTCATCAACGAGGACGGCACCCGTATCTTCCGCGTCAAGAACGGCAAGAACGAGTTCGTCGACTTCGACGTCACCGGCAACAAGACCGCGCGCTTCGAGACCTCTATCGGCCGCATCATCTTCAACCGCCAGTGCCTGCCCGAAGACTACGAGTTCATGAACTACAAGATGGTCAAGGGCGACGTGGCCAAGCTGGTTGCAGACTGCTGCGATCGCTACCCCGAGGCCAAGGTCGGTCCGATCCTCGACGCCATCAAGTACTCCGGCTTCCACTACGCTACCCGCGCCGGCCTCACCATCTCGGTGTGGGACGCTCTCATCCCTGCCGAGAAGCAGGAGCTGCTCGACCGCGCCCAGGCCAACGTCGACCAGATCAACGAGTACTTCGAGGAGGGCTTCATCAACGAGACGGAGCGCCACATCGAAGTCGTTAACGAGTGGACCGCTTGTACCGATAAGGTTGCAGCGCTCATGCTCGACATGTTCGACGAGGAGAACCCACTGTACATGATGGCCGACTCCGGCGCCCGTGGTTCTAAGACCCAGCTGCGTCAGCTCGGCGGCATGCGTGGCCTGATGGCAGACATGTCCGGCGAGACGATCGACCTTCCCATTAAGGCGAACTTCCGCGAGGGCCTGCTGCCACTCGAGTACTTCATTTCGACCTACGGCGCCCGTAAGGGCCTGGTCGATACCGCATCCCACACCTCGGACTCTGGTTACCTGACCCGTCGTCTGGTCGACGTGGCCCAGGACGTCATCGTCCGCGAGGAGGACTGCGGTACGCACGAGGGTGTCACCTACAACCTCATCATCCCCGGCACCACCGACCTCAACACCGACCTCGTCGGCCGTTGCTTCATCCAGGACGTCGTGGCTCCCGATGGCACCGTGCTCTTTGAGCAGGACGGCTACATCGAGAAGGTTGCCGACATCCAGAAGATGGTCGATGCGGGCCTCAAGAAGGTCAAGCTCCGCGCGCTGCTCACCTGCCGCTCCAAGTACGGCGTGTGCCAGAAGTGCTACGGTTGGGATCTTTCCACCCGTCGTCCGGTCGCCATCGGTACTGCCGTCGGCATTATTGCCGCCCAGTCCATCGGCGAGCCCGGTACGCAGCTTACGATGCGTACCATTCACTCCGGCGGCGTCGCTGGCGTCGACGATATTACGCAGGGTCTGCCTACGGTCAGCCGTATGTTCGATATCGTCGGCAACGTCAACGAGAAGATTCTGGGTCGCGAGGCCGAGCTGGCTCCGTACTCCGGTCACCTCTCGATTAAGCCCGAGAAGTCCGAGTACGTGCTGACGCTCACCGACTCCGAGGATCACACCCGTGTTCTCGACGAGCGTCGCGTCCCCGCTTCGGTGCGCTTCATGCCCGAGATCGAGGACGGCTGCGAGGTTCGCGCCGGCGACCAGATCACCAAGGGCTTCGTCAACTTCCGCAACCTGCGCAAGCTGACCGACATCGAGTCGACGATGCACACCTTCGTCGAGAGCGTCAAGGACGTCTACACCAGCCAGGGCGTCGACCTGAACGACAAGCACATTGAGGTGCTCGCACGTCAGATGCTGCGTCGCGTTCAGATTACCAACCCCGGCGACTCCAAGTACCTGCTTGGTCAGTACGTCGACCGCTATGAGTTCGCCGACGAGGTTGAGCGCGTTGCCCGCCTGGGCGGTCAGGCTCCCGTGGCCGAGCCCGTCATCCTGGGTACGCTCAAGGTCGCGTCCAACATCGACTCCTGGCTGTCGAGCGCTTCGTTCATCCGTACCGCTGGCGTCCTTACCGAGGCTGCCATCGAGGGCAAGGTCGACCACCTGCTCGACCTTAAGTCCAACGTCATCGTCGGTAAGAAGATCCCGGCTGGTACCGGCCTCAAGCCGTACGCCAACGCCAAGCTGACGTATCGCACGGCCGACGGCTACGTGGACATCGACGGCCCGGCTTCGCCCAACGCCAAGTCGCTGCCCGAGTGGGCTCCTGTGGAGCTCAAGGACCTGGACGAGCAGCTCCCGCAGCAGCTCGACTGGGCCGGCTACGATGAGTTCGGTGGTGCTGACGGTTCGTTCACCCGCAACGGCCACACCATCTCCGCCGAGAAGGCTCGCCTGTACCTGTTCGACGACCTGGGCGTGTCGCAGCGCTGGACCAACAAGTTCAGCGAGGTCGGCATCGAGACGGTCGGCGACCTGGTCGGCAAGTCCGAGGAGGATCTGCTGCGCATCGATGGTATCGGTGCCAAGGCGATCGAGGAGCTCCGTGACGGTCTGGAGGCCCACGACCTGCTCTACATCCTCGAGAACAACGACGACGTCGCCGACGAGGAAGACCTCTCGCAGCTGCTGCAGATGGTCTTTAGCCCCGACGGTCCGGACGACATCCTGCTGGGCACCTCCGCTCCGACGCATCACGCCGACGATGAGGAGGAGCTCCTGGGCGCTCCGATCGACGACAAGAAGGCTCCCGCCAACGGTGTCATCAACGAGGACATGGCTTCCCTCGACGAGCTGCTCAACCAGCTCGTAGACACCGACGACGCCGAAGAGGCCAAGGACAACGACGAGGAGTAACTAGTTCCGCCGTTCTAACGAACGGCGGCAACCTCCGTCGCTGCGCGGCCCCCAGAGCTACAATCTGTCATTCAAAAGGCAGGGCATGACCAAAAGGTCAATGCCCTGCCTTTTTCATGCCACCTTGTACGCTCTGGGGGCCGCTCGCTTGCGTATGCTCAACCTGTTGCGTTCCGTTGATCCCTTGCCAAAAAGGGACAGGTTTTATTTTGGTCGGTTTTTTCATGCTTGAATTTGAAACATTTCGTCCGACAAGAGCGTATCTAAGGTGAGGGCCTCATCGAGAACCATTAACGTCACCGGGAGGTGATTATGGAAGAACAAGCATTTAGACAGGCGGTCGAAGACCACCGGGATGTCGTGTTTCGGATCGCATTGACGTACCTGCGCGATCGCGCCGATGCCGACGATGTTGCACAAGACGTCTTTCTTAAGCTGCTCAAAAGCGATGTGCAATTTGAGAGCTGGGAACATCTTCGTCGATGGCTTATCCGGGTCACGATCAATGAATGCAAATCGCTCTTTCGAAAGCCATGGAGGCGTGTGGAGGATATTGAGAACCTGGCCGAGTCGCTTTCGACAGCGCAGGATGAGACCAAGGCCGTCCTGTCAGATGTCATGCGGCTTCCGGAACGATTCCGTATCCCCATCGTGCTCTATTACTATCTGGGCTTCTCGACTTCAGAGATTGCCGAGTTGCTGCACGTACCAGCCGCGACAGTTCGAACGCGTTTAGCTCGCGGCAGATCGAAACTCAAGTTCATCCTAGAGGAGGGCGACCGTGAAATCCAACCAAATCAAGCAGGCCTTCGAGTCCGTCCAAGCCGATAGCGATCTTGCTAACCGTGTTCTTTATGCCGCTGCTGGCGAGCCGCTTCGCCGAAAGGGTCACGCGAAGCCTCTGTATGTTGCCGTAATCGGATGTCTTGCCGGAGTGCTGGCGACCGGAGGGGTCGCCTACGCTGTTGTCAATTCCAGTTATTTTGCCTCTGCCTGGGGAAACCATGGCAACGGAGAGTCCGTTACCTGGACAAATGGCGGCTCGTCGGGGACGAAATATACCTACACCAGAGAGTTTGGTGATGGTATCGCGCCCCAAAGCCTGGAGGGTGCAGCCCAGAAGGTCAATCTGTCCGTCGAGGGCAACGGCTATACGCTCGACATTCATGAGATGGCAATCGACGAGAACGGTTGCGGTGCTGTGACGTTTACATTGTCCAATCCGAATGGCGTTAACTACTACAAGCCGGCGGCAGAGCTTGGCGAACTTGTTCTCTATGGTGAAGAAGAAGGGGGCGTCAGTACACCCAGCATGAACTTCGGCGAGGAATGGGCTGATACACGCTGCACCATTGATAAAGACACATCAAGCGACACGGTCATTAACGGCACGATGTACTTTGCATCTTGGAATCGCGATCGAGATTTACGACATGCGATCACCTGGAATATCAGTTGGACAGAGGGCAAAGGTGAGGATGCGAAGGTGATCGAGGCATCGACGCCAGAGTTTAACGTCGGAGCGCACGTCGATACAAAGGAGCTCCGCTCCGACGACTCGCCTCTCGAGATCAGCCCGTTTTCCATCCAGACGCACATCGATGATCTGGGCTATGAAGCAGTTGATCATAAACTGACCGTCAGCTACAAGGATGGATCGGAGCAGACTATCGAAGATGACGACGCAGGGGCGTACAACTTCTATGTTTCGATGGCACGCAATAGCGGAGAGAACATTTGGGTGCCAACGAAGTTGATTGATGTCGACCAAGTGGTCTCAGTAACCCTTGAGGGCACGAGGTACACATCAACAGGAGAGACCGAAACAGAAGTACCCTTTACCATCGTTTATTCGTAAGGTCTGGGCCGCTTCCCAAGAGGGGAAGCGGCCTATTTTGCGTTACATGGACGGCTGGAATGGGCACTTGCGCACAGGCGGGGATTCCTTTTATGGAGGCTTTGCGGAAATATAGCTATTTTGGGATACGCCCGGCAGCGTGGTCTGTTGACGGCACAGCTAACGCCACGTATCCTATCGAACTGCGTGTTTCGTAGGGGGATGCTGACCCCTCGATTCAAGCCGTTGCACTTTACAGAAAGCTGGAATCATTCGAGAAGGAGTACGCTTTGCCTACTATTAACCAGCTGGTTCGCCAGGGCCGCCGTTCCGTGCCCAAGAAGTCCAAGAACGCTGCTCTGCAGCACAACTCCCAGAAGCGTGGCGTGTGCACCCGCGTCTTCACCACGAGCCCCAAGAAGCCGAACTCGGCTCTTCGTAAGGTTGCCCGTGTTCGCCTCGTCAACGGCATCGAAGTTACCGCTTACATCCCGGGTGAGGGCCACAACCTGCAGGAGCACTCCATCGTGCTCGTCCGTGGCGGTCGTGTCCGTGACCTCCCTGGTGTCCGTTATCACGTCATCCGTGGCGCCTACGACGCTGCTCCGGTCCAGAACCGTATGCAGGCCCGTTCCAAGTACGGTGCTAAGCGCCCCAAGGCCAAATAAGCCAGATAACGTTTTGATACTTTCGCCGTGTGCCGTCTTGAGCGCCGCACGGTAGACACTTAAGGAGATTTCACATGCCGCGTCGTGCAGCAGCTAATCGTCGTGAGGTTCAGCCTGACGCCGTTTACAACAACCGCCTGGTGACTCAGCTCATCAACAAGGTCCTTCTTGACGGCAAGAAGGCCACCGCTGAGCGCATCGTTTACACCGCTTTCGAGATCGTTGCCGAGAAGTCCGAGGGCGGCGACGCTCTCGCTACCTTCAAGAAGGCTATGGACAACGTCAAGCCCACGCTCGAGGTTAAGCCCAAGCGTGTCGGTGGCGCTACCTATCAGGTCCCGATGGAGGTCAACTCCCGTCGTTCCACCGCTCTGGGTATCCGCTGGATCGTCAACTTCTCCCGCGCTCGCAAGGAGAAGACCATGGCCGAGCGTCTCGCCAACGAGATCCTCGACGCTTCCAACGGCCTGGGCGCTTCCGTCAAGAAGCGTGAGGACGTCTTCAAGATGGCCGAGGCCAACCGCGCGTTCTCTCACTATCGTTGGTAAGTTAAGGTAAGGAACTAACATGGCTAAGCCTAAGTACAAGCTTTCCGATACCCGTAACATCGGCATTATGGCCCACATCGATGCCGGTAAGACCACCACGACCGAGCGTATTCTTTACTACACCGGTAAGACCCACAAGATCGGTGAGGTCCATGAGGGCGCTGCCACCATGGACTGGATGGTTCAGGAGCAGGAGCGCGGCGTAACCATTACCTCCGCTGCTACCACCTGCTTCTGGAACAAGGACGGTAAGGACTACCGCATCCAGATCATCGACACCCCGGGCCACGTTGACTTCACCGCCGAGGTCGAGCGCTGCCTGCGCGTCCTCGATGGCGCTGTCGCCGTCTTCGACGCCGTTGCCGGCGTCCAGCCCCAGTCTGAGACCGTTTGGCGTCAGGCTTCTACCTTCAACGTCCCCCGCATCGCCTTCATCAACAAGTATGACCGCGTGGGCGCTGACTTCTTCAACGCTATCGAGACCATGAAGGATCGTCTCGACGCTAACGCCGTGGCCGCTCAGGTCCCGATGGGCGCCGAGGACAACTTCTGGGGCGTCATCGACCTGGTCACCATGACTGCTTGGGACTTCAAGGCCGACGAGAAGGGCATGACCTACCCCGAGCCGATGGACGAGATCCCGGCTGAGTTCGCTGACATCGTTGCCACCAAGCGCGAGGAGCTCCTCGACGCTGCTGCCAGCTTTGATGACGAGCTCATGGAGAAGATTCTCATGGAGGAGGACTTCACCGTCGAGGAGCTCAAGGCTGCTCTGCGCAAGGGCGTCCTGGCCAACGAGCTCAACCTCGTCTTCGTGGGCTCCGCCTACAAGAACAAGGGTGTTCAGGAGCTGCTCGACGCTGTTGTCGACTACCTGCCCAGCCCGCTCGACGTCGAGGCCATCACCGGTACCGATCCGGACACCGGCGAGGAGGTCGAGCGTCATCCTTCCTTCGACGAGCCCTTCTCCGGCCTGGTCTTCAAGATCATGACCGACCCGTTCGTCGGTAAGCTCACCTACGTCCGCGTTTACTCCGGTCGTGCTGAGTCCGGCTCCTACGTCATCAACGCTTCTAACGGTCAGCGCGAGCGCCTCGGCCGCATCCTCGAGATGAACGCTGCCGAGCGTATCGACCGTGATGACGCTGCCGCCGGCGACATCGTCGCTTGCGTCGGCTTCAAGAACTCCACCACCGGTGACACCCTGTGCGCCGAGGGCAAGGAGATCGTCCTCGAGAAGATCGAGTTCGCCAAGCCCGTTATCGACGTTGCCATTGAGCCCAAGTCCAAGGCCGAGCAGGACAAGATGTCTCTGGCTCTGACCAAGCTCGCCGAGGAGGACCCGACCTTTACGGTGTCCACCAACCACGAGACCGGTCAGACCATCATCGCCGGCATGGGCGAGCTGCACCTCGAGATCATCGTCGACCGTCTGCTCCGCGAGTTCAAGGTTGACGCTAACGTTGGTAAGCCCCAGGTTGCCTACCGCGAGACCGCTGGTCACGACGTCGAGAAGGCTGAGGGCAAGTTCGTCCGTCAGTCCGGTGGTCGCGGTCAGTACGGCCATGCCGTCATCAAGCTCGAGAAGATGGAGGAGGGCTTCGGCTACGAGTTCGTCAACGCTATCGTCGGCGGTGTCGTGCCCAAGGAGTACATCCCGTCCATCGACAAGGGCATCCAGGAGGCCCTGAACACCGGTGTTATTGCCGGCTTCCCGGTCCTTGACGTTAAGGTCACCCTGTTCGACGGTTCTTACCACGAGGTCGACTCCTCCGAGGCCGCCTTCAAGATCGCCGGTTCCATGGCTATCAAGGACGCTCTCAAGAAGTCTGACCCGCAGCTGCTCGAGCCGATCATGGCTGTCGAGGTCGAGACCCCCGAGCAGTACATGGGCGACGTTATGGGCAACCTCTCCGGTCGCCGCGGCAAGATCGAGGGCATGGAAGATCGCAAGAACAGCAAGCTCATCCGTGCCAAGGTGCCGCTGGGCGAGATGTTCGGTTACGCTACCGACCTTCGCTCCCAGACCCAGGGCCGTGCATCCTACACGATGCAGTTCGACTCTTATGAGCCCGCGCCCAAGTCCATCGTGGACGAGGTCATGAGCAAGAACGCCTAAGTTCGAGCTCCCTGTTACGTAATCCGCGAGAACATCTCTCGCACTCTTTGGAGGTTTAAGTTGGCTACCCAGAAGATCCGCATTCGCCTCAAGGGCTATGATCACGAGGTCGTCGATCAGTCCGCGAAGCTCATCGTCGAGACCGCTCAGAAGACCGGTGCTCGCGTTTCCGGTCCTGTCCCCCTGCCCACCGAGCGCAACCTGTACACGGTCATCCGCTCGCCGCACGTGAACAAGGACTCCCGTGAGCAGTTCGAGATGCGCACCCACAAGCGCCTCATCGACATCCTCGACCCCACCTCGGGCACCGTTGATTCGCTCATGCGTCTCGACCTTCCCGCTGGTGTCGATATCGACATCAAGCTCTAAGCTTTTTGCTCGATCGCACGATTGATAAGGCCGCAGCCCTTTGGGTTGCGGCCTTTTTGTATCGATGCTGTAAAGGGTCTACACTACTGAGCTATTCGACAAACGGGTGTATGAGTAACGCTGTTGGGGGCAGGTAAAGATGGTCGAGTGGATTGTTAAACGAGCACAAGGTGACCGTGCGCGCGTGGGCACGTTGACGGGCGTGGTGTGCATTATCGCCAATGTGGCACTTTGTGCTGCGAAGGGTGCCATCGGTGTGATTTCGGGTTCGGTTTCGATTGTGGCGGACGCTATGAACAACCTGTCCGACGCCAGCTCAAACATCGTGAGCGTGCTTGGCTTTAAACTGGCGAGTAAGCCGGCGGACCCTGAGCATCCTTACGGACATGGACGCTACGAGTATCTCTCGGGCTTGGTCGTGGCGGCGCTCGTGCTGCTCATCGGCCTTGAGCTAATCAAATCCTCGGTTGAACGCATCATCCATCCCGAGCCTGTTGAGTTCTCGCTTGCCCTGGTTGCGGTCCTGCTGCTTTCGATGGTCGTTAAGCTGTGGATGGCGGCCCTCAACCAAAAGCTCGGCGACCGTATTGAGTCCGAGACGCTGCATGCGACGGCTCAGGATTCCAAGAACGATGTTCTTGCCACGGGTGCTGTGCTGGCATGTGCGATTGTTTCTCAGGTGACGCATGTCAATCTTGATGCCTGGGTCGGCCTTGCCGTTGGCGCCTATATTGGCTGGAGCGGCTTTGAGCTTATCCAAGATACGGTGAGCCCGCTTTTGGGCCAGGCACCAGACCCCAAACTGGTCAAGCATATCCGTGGCAAGATCATGAGTTATCCCGGTGTTTTGGGCGTGCATGACCTGATGGTTCACGATTACGGTCCGGGCAGGAAGTTTGCGAGCGCCCACGCCGAGATGGCAGCTGAGGTCAGTCCACTAGAGAGCCACGACACGCTCGATAACATCGAACAGTCGTTTAAGGACGAAGACGGCATGATCGTCACGCTCCATTACGACCCCATCGTGACCGACGACCCCAAGGTGGCGAGCATGCGTTTGTGCATTAACGCTATGGCTCAACAGATCGATAGCCGCCTTTCGATTCACGACTTGCGCTGCGTGCCGGGCCCTACGCACACCAACGTGATCTTTGACTGCGTGCGTCCCTCGGATCTGCAGATGAGTGCCGAAGACGTAAAGCACACGCTGGCCCAGAGGGTCGAATCCGAATATCCTAAGTCGATTGCCAAGATTACGATTGACGAAGACTACGTAGGCCATGCCCACGAGTAGGGCTGTGTCGGCAAAGTAATGTATGCAGAAGGGGAGAACATGAAGAGGCTGTATCTGCTCCGCCATGGCCAGACGGAATTCAACGTCAAAAAGCTGGTCCAGGGCCGCTGCGATTCACCGTTGACCGACCTAGGCCGCAAACAAGCGGGAATGGCGGCCGCATGGCTCAAGGGCCACGACGTCGTCCCCAACAAAGTGGTCTCATCGCCCTTAGGCCGAGCTATGGACACGGCAAGTCTCGTCGCAACCGAGCTCCTCGGCCCGGACGCAGCCGTCGAACCCTGCGAAGGCATCATCGAGCGCAGCTACGGTACCTTCGAAGAAGGCCCTCACGAAGCCCTGCCCACCGACGTCTGGGACCCCGGCGAGGATTTGGTCCCATTTGGCGGAGAAGGAAGCCATGCCCTGCAGGAGCGCATGGTAAGTACCCTCGCTTACCTCATGAGCGCCGAAGACGTTGAAACTCTCCTAGCAGTAAGTCACGGCAGCGCCAGCCGCCAATTCATCAAGGCTGCAGCCCCAGAGGGCTTCGAGCTCCCAACAAAACTCCCCAACTGTGCCATCATGATCTTCGATTTCGATGAGGCGAAGCAACAAGCAGAAGGCGAGCCAATGCAATGCAAGTTCACCCTCCAGCAAATAGTGGACCCTCAACAAAGTAATTTGCTGAGCGAGCAGAGTTAAGCAGACATCAACGTGTCGTCTCTCGAGCTTTGGCGGAGGGGCGGCGAAATATATTAAGTTTGTCGCGAGTTCCGCACGCAAAGGAAAGCACTTAATGTGCTTTCCGTCTTGCGCAGGACTGTAGAGCAGCAAACCTAATATATTTCGCCGCCCCTCCGCCAAAGCCCAGGCGATTCCACGCACTTTACCTGCGTAAACAATGTGAGTGAAATATGAATCTCGATGGATACGCCCGCAGCCGTGTATACTAAACAGCTGTGTGAAACCAGGGGAGTATTCTGGCTGGACAAAATGCCTGCTTAATAGGGTTGTCAGGTAGTTCGGGCACAATACAAGGCTGGGGAGCACGTCGTGTAAGTAGTGGTCCTCTAGGGGCGTACGCTCGGTGGTGTACGCATTGTCCCAAGACCACGCGAGAGTTGGGATCATATCTTGATCAGCATGATTCTCGGCCGCAAGATTGGCATGACCCAGGTTTGGGACGAGAACGACAACGTCGTTCCCGTCACGGTCATCCAGGCTGGCCCCTGCGCTGTCTCGCAGGTTAAAACTCAGGCAACCGACGGCTATGACGCCGTCCAGATCGGTTTCGGCGACATCAAGGCCAAGAACGTGAACAAGCCCATGGCTGGTCACTTCGCCAAGGCTGGCGTCGAGCCTGTCCGCTTCCTTCGTGAGGTCCGCGTCGAGAACGGCGAGGAGCACAAGGTCGGCGAGGTCGTCACCGTCGCTGATTTCGCTGATGTCGAGAAGGTCGACGTCATCGGTACCTCCAAGGGTAAGGGCTTCCAGGGTCGCATCAAGCGCTGGGGTCAGCGCCGCGGTCCTATGACGCATGGTTCTCACTTCCAGCGTCACCCCGGTTCTATCGGTCAGTGCGCCTATCCTGCGCGCGTCCTCAAGGGCGTCAAGATGGCCGGTCACATGGGTAACGAGCGCGTTACCGTCAAGAACCTTTCCGTTGTCCGCATCGATGCCGAGCAGAACCTCATCTTGGTCAAGGGCGCTGTCCCGGGTGCCAAGAATGGTCTCGTCGCCATCCGTATGGCCTAAGGGCCCAGCCCATTTAGCCCAGCGTCATACCAAGGAGAACACTTAAATGGCAAAGTTTGAAGTAAAGAACAGCGAGGGCAAGAAGGTCGCCGAGGCCGAGCTCGCCGCTGAGGTGTACGGCATCGAGCCGAACATCCACGTTATGCACCACATCGTCAAGTGCCAGATGGCCTCTTGGCGTCAGGGCACCCAGTCTGCTAAGGGTCGCTCTGAGGTTTCCGGTGGCGGCAAGAAGCCTTGGCGTCAGAAGGGCACCGGCCGTGCCCGCCAGGGTTCCATCCGTGCTGCCCAGTGGCGTCACGGTGGCGTTGTCTTCGCCCCCAAGCCCCGTTCCTACGCTAAGCGTATGAACAACAAGGAGGTCAAGCTGGCTATGCGCTCCGCGCTGTCCGCCAAGCTGGCCGATGGCGAGCTCGTGCTCGTCGACGACTACGGCTTCGAGAAGCCTTCCACCAAGGCTGCCGTCGCCATGCTTAAGGCTCTCGGCCTTGAGGGCAAGCGTCTGACCATCATCGTTCGCGATGAGGACGTCAACGCCTACCTGTCGTTCCGCAACATTCCCAAGACGTTCATCATCACCGCCGACGAGGCCAACACCTACGATCTCGTCAACAACAACGCTGTGCTGATGCCCGCCGACATCGCCGCTCACTTCGGGGAGGTGCTTGCATAAATGACCGCCCACGAGATCATCATCCGTCCGATCGTGTCCGAGCGTTCCTTCTCCGGCATGGAGCTGAACAAGTACACGTTCGAGGTCGCCAAGGATGCTAACAAGTATCAGATCAAGGACGCTGTCGAGGAGATCTTCGGCGTCAAGGTCGTTCGCGTGAACACCCTGACGGTCAAGCCCAAGACCAAGCGCGTGCGCTATGTCGCCGGCAAGACCCGTTCTTGGAAGAAGGCCATCGTCACGCTGGCCGAGGGCGACACCATCGAGGTCTTTGGCAACCAGGCCTAAGACTCGCTGCTGTTGAGTGAGCTCATGCCTCCCAAATAGGGGAGGCGAGAGCTCAAGGTTTTGGGCGTATAAAATGGACACGCCCGGAACCGTGTATACGTCCGGTGTCATCGCACCCGAGGCAGAACCTCGAATCCCTGTCTGCGATGGCTAACGGATTCCTATTGAAAGGGATTGTAATGGCTGTAAAGCACCTTAAGCCGACCTCCGCTGGTAGGCGTTGGCAGACGATCTCCGACTTCTCCGAGATCACCTGCACCAAGCCCGAGAAGTCTCTTCTCGAGCCCCTGCCCAAGAAGGCCGGTCGTAACAACAACGGCCGCATCACCACCCGCCATCAGGGCGGCGGCGTGAAGCGTCGTTACCGCGTGATCGACTTCAAGCGCAACAAGGACGGCGTGCCCGCCAAGGTTGCCACGATCGAGTACGATCCGAACCGTTCCGCTCGCATCGCTCTGCTGCACTACGCTGACGGTGAGAAGCGCTACATCCTGGCCCCCAAGGGCCTCGAGGTCGGTCAGACCATCATGTCCGGTTCTGACGCCGACATCAAGCCGGGCAACGCTCTGCCCCTCGCCGACATCCCCGTCGGTACGCTCATCCACGCCGTCGAGTTCCAGCCGGGCAAGGGCGCTGCTATCGCCCGTTCCGCCGGTAACTCCTGTCAGCTGATGGGTAAGGAGGGCAAGTACGCTATCGTCCGTATGCCTTCCTCCGAGATGCGCCGCATCCTCGTTACCTGCCGCGCCACCGTCGGTGAGGTCGGCAACGCCGATCACGCCAACATCGTCATCGGCAAGGCCGGCCGTAAGCGTCACATGAACGTGCGCCCGACCGTCCGCGGTACCGTCATGAACCCTGTCGACCACCCGCACGGCGGTGGCGAGGGCAAGAACCACACCTCTGGTCGTCCCTCTGTTACCCCCTGGGGTAAGCCGACGAAGGGCCTTCGTACGCGCAAGAAGAAGAAGGTCTCGAACCAGCACATCATTCGTCGCCGTAAGAAGTAATTTCGGATACCGAGTTTTAGGAGAAAGCACTTATGAGCAGAAGTCTCAAAAAGGGCCCGTTCGTGGAGACTCGCCTTCTCTCGCGTATCACCGCGATGAACGAGGCTGGCAAGAAGGACGTCGTGAAGACCTGGTCCCGCGCGTCCACCATCTTCCCCGAGATGGTTGGTCACACCATCGCCGTCCACGACGGCCGCAAGCATGTGCCCGTGTATGTTACCGAGTCCATGGTTGGTCACAAGCTCGGCGAGTTCGCGCCGACTCGTACGTTCCGTGGCCACAAGGCCAAATAGGGGGTTAACCGTAAATGGCAACTAAGTCTATTGAAACTGAGGCCACCGAGGTTCGCGCCGTCGCTAAGTACGTGCGTGTTTCCCCCAGCAAGGCCCGCCTGGTGGTCGATTTGATCCGCCGCAAGCCTGTCGCTCAGGCCTTCGACATCCTCCACTTCTGCGACCGCGCCGTCGCCGTGGATGTCGAGAAGGTTCTCCGTTCCGCCGTTGCGAACGCCGAGAACAACAACGGTCTGCGTGCCGACAACCTGGTTGTCGCCGCTGCCTATGTTGACGAGGGTCCGACGCTTAAGCGCATCCGTCCCCGCGCCAAGGGTTCCGCTTCTCGTATTCTGAAGCGTACTTCCCACATCACCGTCGTCGTTGCTCCTCGAAAGGAGGCGTAAAGCTGTATGGGTCAGAAAGTCTACCCCACCGGCTTCCGTCTTGGCATTACCGAGAACTGGCGCTCCCGCTGGTTCGCAGAGAAGGATTACGCTAAGACCCTCGGTAACGATCTCGAGATCCGCAAGTACCTCGAGAAGCGTCTTTCCCGCGCAGCTGTCTCCCGCGTCGAGATCGAGCGCGCTGGCGACAAGGTGAAGGTCATCATCCTCACCGCTCGCCCCGGCGTTGTCATCGGTAAGAAGGGTGCCGAGATCGATACCCTCCGCACCGAGCTCGAGAAGGTCGCTGGCGTCTCCAAGGGCCAGCTCTCCGTCGACGTTGTCGAGATCAAGCGCCCCGAGCTCGACGCCAACCTCGTTGCTCAGTCTATCGCCGAGCAGCTCGAGGGCCGCGTTGCCTTCCGTCGCGCTATGCGCAAGGCTGTCCAGTCCGCGCGCAAGGCCGGCGCCAAGGGCATCCGTATCCAGTGCTCCGGTCGTCTCGGCGGTGCCGAGATGGGTCGTCGTGAGTGGTACCGTGAGGGTCGCGTGCCTCTGCACACCCTCCGTGCCAAGATTGACTACGGCACGGCTGTCGCCAGCACCACCATGGGCGCTTGCGGCGTGAAGGTCTGGATCTACCTGGGCGAGAAGCTCCCGGGCCAGCCTGTTCCCAACCCTGCACTCGAGGGCTCTTCCCGTCCTCGTCGTCGTAACTCCGAGAGGAGGGGTCAGTAGTGCTTGCCCCTAAGCGTATTCTTCACCGCAAGGTGCAGCGTGGCTCCATGAAGGGCCAGGCCAAGGGTAATACCGAGCTGCATTTCGGCGAGTTTGGTATCCAGGCTCTCGAGGCCCATTGGATCACCAACCGTCAGATCGAGGCCGCTCGTATTGCCATGACCCGCTACATGAAGCGTGGCGGTCGTGTCTACATCACGATCTTCCCCGATAAGCCCATCACCAAGAAGCCTGCGGAGACCCGCATGGGCTCCGGTAAGGGTAACCCCGAGGAGTGGGTGGCCGTCGTCAAGCCCGGCCGCATTATGTTCGAGGTCAAGGGCGTGCCCGAGGAGGTCGCTCGCGAGGCTCTGCGTCTGGCGCAGCACAAGCTCCCCATCAAGACCAAGATCGTCGCTAAGCCTGCCGCTAAAGAGACGGCCGAGGAGGAGAACTAATGAAGCCCGCAGAGATTCGTGAGCTCTCGGACGCTCAGCTCGTTGAGAAGCTGAAGGAAATGCGCGCCGAGCTCTTTAACCTTCGTTTCCAGATGGCCACCAGCCAGCTGGACAACACCGCTCGCGTTAACACCGTGAAGAAGGACATTGCTCGTGTCCTCACGGAGCAGCGTGCCCGCGAGATCGCAGCGGAGAAGTCCGCTGTCGCCGAGTAGGACCTAAGGAGAGAACATGACTGATTCGCGTAACACGCGTAAGGTCCGTACGGGTGTCGTTACCTCTGTCTCCGGTGCCAAGACCATCGTCGTCACCATCACCGAGCGCAAGCGTCACCCCAAGTACGGCAAGATGATGACCACCTCCAAGAAGCTGCACGCTCATGACGAGGAGTGCACGGCTGGCGTGGGCGACACCGTCCGCGTTATGGAGACCCGTCCTATGTCCAAGATGAAGCGTTGGCGCCTCATCGAGGTCGTCGAGCGCGCTAAATAAGCAGTCGCTCTTACGACTTGTACGTTTCCGAAGATGTGCGTATGCCTGGCTTGCATTCCACGGGCCGTATAAAGGCTGCGCACCTCTCTTCGGTTCTTAGTTCGGAGGAACATCTACCATGATTCAGATGCAAACCATGCTGAACGTCGCCGACAACTCCGGCGCTCGCAAGATTCGCTGCATCAAGGTGCTTGGCGGTTCCAAGCGTCGTTATGCAGGCATCGGCGATGTGTTCATCGGTGCTGTCCAGGAGGCTACCCCTGGCGCCAACGTCAAGAAGAAGGACGTTGTCCGTTGCGTCGTCGTTCGCACCGTTAAGGAGATCCGCCGCAAGGATGGCTCCTACATTCGCTTTGATGACAACGCCTGCGTCGTCATCAACAACGATGGTTCGCCCGTCGGCACCCGTATCTTCGGGCCCGTCGCTCGCGAGCTTCGTGACAAGAAGTACATGAAGATCGTCTCGCTCGCTCCCGAGACCCTGTAGTTAGGGGAGATATATGTATATCAAGAAGGGCGATAAGGTCCAGGTTCTCTCTGGTAAGGATCGCGGCAAGCAGGGCGTTGTCCTGCGTGCTCTCCCCGCCGAGAACAAGGTCGTTGTCGAGGGCGTTTCGGTCGTCAAGAAGGCCGTCAAGCCCAACGCTGCCAACCAGCAGGGCGGCATCGTTTCGCAGGAGGCTCCCATCGACGCCTCCAACGTCAATCTCGTTTGCCCCGAGTGTGGTAAGGTTACCCGCGTCGGTCACGAGAAGGACGGCAAGAACAAGCTGCGCGTCTGCAAGAAGTGCGGCCACAAGTTCTAAGCTGCCCGCAACATCAAGTTGCTAGCAAAGGTCCGGATGCCCCACGGCACCCGGGCCTTTTTTGATCCCCACTCATTGGGGACATACTTAAATGAGTTACTCATTGGGGACAGACTTACATGAGTACCCTAACTGGGTAAGCATAAATGAGCGGGTCGTGCTGTATAAATTGCTTGTGTGCGCGTTTATGCGCGTTAGATTGCGTTTAATTACGCACCTATGCGTATATATGTGCCGTTTACGGGGCAATAATGACCGTTTAGCGGTGAGATACGCAAAAACGCGCACAGACGCGCGTGTTTGTGCGAATATAGAGCTGTCAGAAATGCAAGACGTTCTATGACACAGGAGACACATAATGGCAGATTCTAAGCAGGCTCCACTCGACGCCGCGGCAGCCGCCAAAGCAGCATTCGCTTCGGTCCAGGACAAGCCGTTCCCCGAGGACATCTTTACGGCTCCCGAGCTCCGTTGGGCTGTGATCGGTTGCGGCGTTATTGCCAACCAGATGGCCCAATCTCTCGCTCTTGCCGGCCGCAAGCTTGCGGGTGTCGCCAACCGCACGCTGTCCAAGGCTCAAGCTTTTGCTGAGCAGTATGGCATCGAGAAGGTCTATGAGACGGTCGAGGACCTCTACGCCGATCCGGACATCGACGCCGTCTATATCACCACGCCGCACAACACGCATATTACCTATCTGCGTGCCGCGTTGGCCGCCGGCAAGCACGTGCTCTGCGAGAAGGCCATTACCCTCAACTCCGCCGAGCTCGACGAGGCCCGCGCCATTGCCGCCGAACACAACGTGGTCCTTATGGATGCCACCACGGTGCTCCACATGCCGCTGTATCAGGAGCTGCGCCGTCGCATGGATGCAGGCGACTTTGGCCGTATGAACCTCGCCCAGCTCAACTTTGGTAGCTATAAGGAGTACGGTGATCTGACCAATCGCTTCTACAACCGCAACCTTGCTGGCGGTGCCATGCTCGACATTGGCGTGTATGCTCTTTCGGTCATGCGCCTGTTCATGGCCAGCCAGCCAACCGAAATTGTTTCGCTTGGCAACACCTGCGAGACCGGCGTTGACGTTGCAGGCGGCATCGTCTGCCGTAATGCCGAACAGCAGCTGGGTGTGGTGAGCCTCACGCTCCACTCCAAGCAGCCCAAGCGCTCGGTCATCAGCTTCGACAAGTGCTATATCGAGGTCAACGAATATCCGCGCGCCGATCACGCGACCATCGTGTGGACTGCAGACGGCCACCGCGAGGAGGTCACCGCGGGCACCGAGGCTTACGCCCTGTGCTACGAGATGGCTGACCTCGAGCAGGCCGTTGCCGGCGATGATTCCAAGCGCGAACTTCTGGATTATGCTTCTGATGTTATGGAGCTTATGACCAAGCTCCGCGCCGATTGGGGAGTCGTCTACCCCGAGGAGGAGTAAGCGATGCTTGCGGAAGATAGGCTCAATGCGATCGTGTTGATGGTTCAGCAGGCCGGCTCGGTAACGGTGCCAGAGCTTGCCGATGCCCTGGGCGTGACGGCTTCTACCATTCGTCGCGACCTTCAGACGCTCGACCGAGCACATCGCATCGCCAAGGTGCACGGTGGCGCGACGAGTCTTGAGCGTGCACACGTGACGCGCGACCTGACGATTAGCGAGCGCAGCGACCTCCATAACGACGACAAGGAGCGCATCTGCGCTCGCGCCGCGGCGCTCGTGGAGCCCGAGAGCTTTGTGTACATCGATTCGGGTTCGACGACGCTCAGGCTCATCGAACATCTTCCGCATCTCGAAGGGGTCACCTATGTGACCGATTCCGTGCTCCATGCCCAGCATCTCGCTGTACGCGGCATGAGAACCGTGGTGCTGGGCGGCGAGCTCAAGCCCGAGACCGAGGCGCTCGTTGGCCCCGATGCCCTGGCAGCCCTAGATCGCTACAACTTCAACTGCGGCTTTTGGGGTTCTAACGGTATCGCCGCCGAGCAGGGCTTCACGACGCCCGATATCGAGGAAGCGCAAGTCAAGCGTATCTCGATGCGCCATACGGCTAAACGCTTCGTAATCTCGGATGCCAGTAAATTTGGCATGGTGGCGCCCGTCAAATTCGCAGACTTCCGCGACGCAGCGATTATCACCGCAGGCGAGGTCCCCGCCAAGTACCAGGCAATGGAGAACGTCATCATCGCTTAAGGGTGCATTCTTCACGTCAGTTTTCCACCTAGAACCGTGCGCCTGCGGGCACATCGGGCGCACGGTCTGGCTTAATAACAGATCTTCATAGGTCTGAGCAATATCTCGTTTACAAGGCAATATGCAGGTTTTGACCCTTCCGTGCGGGAGGGGTGGGGTCTGCTCGTTCAAAAGGAGGAGAAATGTCGGCTTTGGATCAGAAAACAGGGGGAGGGGCATACGACGTGGTTGCGATCACGGCGTGCCCCACGGGCATTGCGCACACGTTTATGGCGGCCAAAGGTCTGGAGGATCAAGCAGCCAAGATGGGCGTGAGCATTAAGGTCGAAACTCAGGGTTCGGGCGGCGCTAAAAATGTGCTGACCGCGGCGGACATCGCTGGTGCCAGGGGTGTCATCATTGCGGCGGATAAAAATGTCGAGCTCGATCGCTTCGATGGCAAGCCGGTTTACTCCTGTGCGGTGACGCGTGGCATTAATGACGCCGAGGAGCTTATTAATATTGCGCTTGCGGGCAATGCTCCTATTCATCATGTGTCCGGCGGCGCCGCGGTACAGGCGGCTGCCGAGGGCGAATCCGAGGGGTTGGGTCGTAGGGTCTACAAGGACCTCATGAACGGCGTTTCGCACATGCTCCCCTTTGTCGTTGGCGGCGGCATCCTTATGGCGCTTTCGTTTCTGTTGGACCAGGCGGGTTTGGGCACGAGCGCATACGGCCATAGCACTCCGGTCGCGGCCTTCTTTAACCTTGCGGGCAACCAGGCGTTCAACTTTATGCTCCCCATCCTTGCGGGCTACATTGCCATGTCCATTGCCGATCGTCCGGGCCTGGCCGCGGGCTTTGTGGGCGGCTGGATTGCAAAGCAGGGCTTTACGCTGGGCTACCTCACGACAGCCATGGATGCGGACGCGCAGGCGCAGCTCGTCTCCGCGGGCTTCCTCGGTGCGCTGTTGGTCGGTTTTGCCGCCGGTATTATCGTCAATGCGCTCAAGAAGGCTGCAAGCGTGCTGCCCGAGTCGCTCGATGGCATCAAGCCCATGCTCATCTACCCCGTCCTGGGCATTCTCTTTACGAGCCTCTTTATGATGGCCGTTAACCCGATCATGGGTGTTATCAACACCGCCATTAGCGGCGCGCTCAATGGCCTTTCGGGCACGAGCATCGTTCTTTTGGGCATTATCTGCGCCGGTATGCAGGCGACCGACATGGGTGGTCCCATCAACAAGGCCGCATATGTCTTTGGCACCGCGGCCCTTGCCGAGCAAACGCTGCAGGGCAACATGATCATGGCTGCCGTCATGGCGGGCGGTATGGTGCCGCCGCTGGTCATCGCGCTTTCCACCACGTTCTTTAAGAACCGTTGGACCGAGGCCGATCGTAAGGCGGGTCTGGTGAACTACATCATGGGTCTGTCGTTTATCACCGAGGGCGCCATTCCCTTTGCCGCGGCCGATCCGCTTCGCGTACTGCCCGCCTGCATCCTGGGTTCTGCGACCGCTGGCGGCCTGTCGATGCTCTTTGGTTGCGCGAGCCCCGCTCCGCACGGTGGCGCCTGGGTTATCGCGGTCATCACAAACCCGGTGCAGTATCTGCTGGCCCTTGCTATCGGTGCCGTGGTCGGCTGCTTGGTCCTGAGCTTCCTTAAGAAGCCTCTCGACAAGGCTACCGAGTAGCGGGAGCGGAAGGGTCTTGCCAATGGAAAGGCGGCAACGTCCACCAGGGACGTTGCCGCCTTTTGCTGTTTGGGGATTTGTCTCGATCTGTAACAGGAAGAGAGGGATATGGGTTCCAGATGTTACAAGCTAAGATATTTTTCCTGGTGGTCCCATAACGTCTCAATCTGTAACAGGAAGGCCAAAATGCGGGCTCCAGATGTTACAGATTGAGATGATTTCTCCGGTGGGATCCGAATATCTCAATCTGTAACATCTTGGGCCGATTTTGCCGAGTTATTGTTACAGATTGAGATTTTCTCTTGAGGGGGATTCGAATGTCTCGATCTGTAACAGATAGACCGAAAAAAGGGTTCTAACTGTTACAGATCGAGACGTTTTGGGACCGCGGCTGAGCCATTGCGGCAAAACCACCACAAAGGTGCCTGTCCCCATTGTGGTGGTTTAGGGCTCCCAGGGGCAGGGGGCTTCGATGTGGATGTGCTCGCCGGTTACGGGATGCGTGAAGGACACGCTGTGGGCGTGGAGCATCAGGCCGCAGGGGCGCGGCGTTCCGTACAGGTCGTCGCCAACCAGGGGGTGACGCTCGCTGGCCAGGTGCACACGGATCTGGTGTTTGCGACCGGTGAGCAGCTCGACATCGATATACGAACGCGTGGGCAGGCCTCGGCGGCTCTTAAGGCGCTTGAGTACCTTGACGCGCGTCTGAGACGGCTTGCCGCTGGCGCCGACGCGCATCTTGCGGCTGTCGTGGCGGTCGCGGGCGATGGGCTTGTCGATGAGCTTCTCGTTCCAGTCGATCTTGCCCTCGGCCAGCGCCAGATAGTGCTTTTCGAAGGCGTGGTCGTTCACCATCTGGTCAAAGGCGGGCTGCGTCTGCTTGTCGAGCGAGAACAGCACCATGCCAGTGGTGTTACGGTCCAGGCGGTTGAGCGGCTGCATGTCGGTCGCGGCAAAACCGTCGCCCATCGCCAGCAAAAGGTCGCTGGCGTAGTCGGTAAGTGTGCGCTCGCCGGTGCCATCGCCGTGGACGATCATGCCGGTGGGTTTGTCGATAGCCATGAGCCAGGCGTCGCAGTAGAGGACTTGAGGTTCTTCGTTCACGTGTAAGCCTTTCGGTTAGCTAATTCCCACAAACATACAGCCCGAGGTGGCACCGCGCAGGCGGGCGGCGGGCTTGCGGCCGGCTTTCGCGGCCTCGACGGCGCGGCGGGTTCGAGCGACGGCACGGCCAATCTCATCGGCCTCGAGCAGTGTGCCGTCCACCATGAGACGACGGACGCCGGCATCGAGCAGCTGCGGAACCTGCGGCGTGAGGTCGATGGGGTAGGCGTCGTACAGGCGCGAGCGGCCATGGATATCGGTGCGCACCGGCATGACCTTGCCATCGATATTCTTGAGCGAGAGCTTGCGGGCACGCAGGCGGCAGTTGGCACAATCGTGGATGCAGCCGTTGGCAACCTGCAGAATGCAATGCTCGCTTGTCATGACGCGCGGGCGGCCAAAGACGGTGATGCCCAGAGCCGCGGGCGCGGCGGAGCCGAGCGAGACAATCTCGTCGAGCGTGATCTCGGGCGAGAGCCAAAACGCATCGGCTCCGCGCTCTGCAAGCGCCCCCATGCAGGGCGTATTGTGCACCGGCAGGCAAGAGCGGACCTCCGCCGTGGCGCCGGCCTGCGCGGCTACGGCGAGCTCGGAGATATTGCCGACGGCGACGGTGGCTCCGGCATTGATCCAAGGATCGACGCGCTCGTGGTCGATGGCGCGACAGACCTCGTCGAGTATGGGCACGATGCCCTGCTCAAATGCGCCGGCGGGGGAGAGCCCGGCGGCCTCGAGCGCATCGGTGGTCATGTAGATGCGCGTTGCACCCTCCGCGCGCGCTGCCTCGGCTGCTTCGAGCGAGGTGACGGCGGCGCAGATCTGCGGCTCATCGCGGTAGTGTGCGGGCATGGGGCGCGTACATTTGTCGAGCACCGGCAACTCGAGCGTTTTCGCGCGCTCCTCGTAGGGTGCCAGAATGGCCTCTTCCAGCGCCTTGCAAGCAGCGGCGCGCACCTTATGTACGGCGGAAAAGCCCATGCCACAGCCCTCATCGAGCGCCACATCAAAGCTCGCAGCCTCAAAGGGCGAGGAGCCCATGCGTCCGACGTGCTCCACCAGATCGGCCGCCTCGACGGCGCGGGTCTTGGCGGCCTCGACGGTAAAGCCGGTGGCGGTGGCGGTGAGCGCGGGGTCGTCGCAGCAGGTGAGCGTAACGGTAAATGGCTCGTCCAGACGTGCCACAACGGACACATCTACGGCGCGGCGGCGCAGCACGTCGCGCTTGAGCGCGGCACTGGCGGCGTCAATAGCGCGCTGGCTTCGAATCACGCGCACGCGGCAGCCCTCGGGCATGCTGCGGGGCACGCGGCACTCGATGATGTCGCCGGCAGCCGCATCCTCGGCAGCGATGGTGGTCAGGAACTGGTCGAACTCATCGTCGTGACGAAGCTCCAGCAGGTCGCCCTTGCCCACGGGCTCAAACAGCTCAATGCGGGCGATGGCGGCGCGGCGACGACGGTCGTCGGGCTTGAGCCCGCGCACATCGCGGTTGGCCAGGCGGCTGCCGAGTACCGTGCCTACGATCTGGCCGCGGTTGTTGGAGCGCTCGTAGCTCATCATCTCGTCGCCCGAGGTGCCGTCCTGATAGGCGTGCGTAAAGTCGCGGTTAAAGCAGCGCTTGAGTTGGCGCTGGCGGGCGGCATCCTCATCCTTAGAGGTCGAAACATCGGCCAGCATGTCATCAATCTGATGACGATACACGTCGACGATGGAATACACGTAATCGGGGGCCTTCATGCGGCCCTCGAGCTTGAGCGATGCGGCGCCGGCGTCATACAGACGGCGAACAAGCTGCGACGTGTTGGTGTCACGCGGGCATAGAGCACGCTCGCGACCGGCGGGGGAGAGCGCGCGGCCGTTCTCGTCGATCAGCTCGTAAGGCAAGCGACAGGGCTGAGCGCACATGCCGCGGTTGGCCGAGCGGCCCGCCATGGCAAAGCTCGACAGCAGGCACAGGCCCGAGTAGCAAAAGCAGATGGCGCCATGGCTAAAGACCTCAAGGTCCAAATCGGGCGCGGCATCGTGGATGGCGGCAATCTCGTCGATGGAAAGCTCGCGCGAGAGGGTTACGCGGTCGGCGCCCTGCTCGCGGCACCAACGGGTTCCGCGGTCGTCGTGGATGTTCGCCTGGGTCGAGATATGCGTCTCGATGCCGGGCATCGTGCGCTTGACCTCAAAGAACAGGCCCCAGTCCTGGATGATGAAGGCGTCGGCGCCCAGCGTGGAGCAGCGATGGATGAGCTGCAGCGCATCGCTCATCTCGGACTGCTTGATGACGATGTTGACCGTGACGTAGACGCGCGAGCCGGCCAGGTGCGCGGCGCGGCAGGCCTGCTCAAAGGCCTCATCGGTAAAGTTGGTTGCCTTGCGGCGGGCGTTGAAGCTGCCCATGCCGCAGTAGATGGCGTCTGCCCCGGCGGCGAGCGCGGCGGCAAAGGGCTCGGGCCCTCCGGCGGGGGCCAAAAGCTCGGGCCTGCGGTTGGTGGTTCGACTGGCGGTTGCGGTCATATCCTGCCTTTCAAAATGCTCAGATACTCAAAAGTATAGTTGCGCCGTCGCGATGGACGAGGCCCGTGCTCCAAGCGGGATAAAGTCTTCAGCAGCTTGGGCTGGTTGACCCCGTGGAGAACCGTTCGGCGGTCCGGGGAAACCGTTGGAAAATAAAATATTCTCGCAATCTGATAATTATCTTGCATCTGGCAAAATCATCCCCTACTATCCCAATCAAGCGCGGCATTCAGACCGAACTGTGCCTCCCGGTATGAATGCCGCGCTCCCGTTCCCTTTTACTTGTAAGGAGAAAAACATGAGCAAAAGCGTTGTTTCTTCCGATAACGCACCCGCAGCCATCGGCCCGTATTCCCCCGGCATCCAGATCGGCAACATGGTGTTCCTGTCCGGCCAGCTGGGCATCGATCCCGCAACCGGCAAGATGCCTGAAGGCGTCGAGGCCCAGGCTAAGCAGTCCCTTGCTAACGTCGAGGCCCTGCTGACCGCTGCCGGCGCCACGTTTGCCGATGTTGTCAAGACGACGGTCTACCTGGCCGATATTGCCGACTTTGCCGCCGTGAACGAGATTTACGCCTCCAAGTTCGAGGCCCCGTTCCCAGCGCGCAGCGCCTTCCAGGTTGCCGCCCTTCCGGCCGGCGGTCTGGTCGAGATCGAGGTCGTCGCCGCTCTCTAAGGCGTTGGCGAAAACAAGACATGACATGCAAAAGAACCCTGCAGCGCGTGCGAAGCTGCAAGGTTCTTTGTGTCAGGGGTAGTCTTTTTGGGACGGGGCTATTTTAGCTACCCCTACATGCAAGATTGATTTTACTTGCGGCTCATCGAGATGACGGGCAGAGGGAGGGTAGCTAAAATAGCCCCGTCCCAAAAAGACTACCCGCGCTCCATTCTGCTCGTTAGCCCTCCTTGCGGACCTTTTGCAGGTAGCGGTATACGCTGGGCTCAGAGATGCCCAGCGCGGAGGCGGCGCAGGCCACGGCGCCCTTGAGCATAAACACGCCGTTGCCGTTGAGATGGCGGATAACATCGACGCGGTCGGCCTGGCCGAGCGAAGAAACTTCCATTCCGCGGCTTTCGAGCAACTCGGAAATACTGCGGTCGATGAGCTCCTGTGTGGACTCCGAAAGGCTTTCGACCTCGATAGGGGCGGGCTCCGTGCGCGTCGGCGCCGCGTCGAAGCACGCCACGAGCTGCTGCACCATGGCGTTGATGGAGCGCACGGTCGAGAGGTCGGTGTTGACGCAGAGCATACCGACGATCTCGTCATTCTCGCGGATAAAGTACGTCGCTGACTCCAACGTCTTGCCGCCGGCACCGCGTCCCTCGTAGCCCGTAATAAACGGCAGGTCGCGATACTTGGCGTCGTGCATGATCTTGAGTGCCAGATCGGTGGCGGGACCGCCGACCTTGCGGCCGCTCACGATGCCGTTGCGGATATCGACGATGGCGTGGTCGGGATCCGAGAAATCGTGCAGCACGATTTCGCTGTTCTTACCGAGTACCTGCTCCAAGAAATCGACCATCGGCAAAAAGCGACGTACGGTCTCGTTCACGGGCAACTCCTTTGGGTTCTATCGAAGTGTTCATAACAGTTTTTCTCATGGTAACACGCTGCCCATCATCTCGCATATCCGCAGGTACATTGCGTAATACAGACGAACGGTAGGATTTTGGCGGTAAGCAGTCGACCAAAAGAAAAGTTAGATGTTATTTTGACCAGACACTTTTCTGACCTGCGGAAATGCGTTTTCTCAGCTGAAGAATGGTCTGATAACAAAAAATTATTATTGAGAATGAGAATCATCTTTAATGCGATATGCAACGAAGGCACAACCTCAACCCCGCACTGCGTCACAATAGAGCGTTAGATGCGAAAACAACTACTTCGAGGATTGGTGGTCAAATGACCCAGGAGACGGTTACGAACGGCACTGAAGCCCTGTTCACTCGCGAAGGCATGCCTCCCGTTAAGGCTTTAGCTTTGGTGCGCTGCTGGGCGGCGAGATCGTCGGCGGCGCCGTTGTGGTCCTCTTTGGTCTGGCCTACAGCAAGATCAAGTAGCTGTTCCCGCCCGTCGTGACCGGTACGGTCATCTTCTCCATTGGCGTCTCTCTATCCCACGGCCGTCAAGTATATGGCCGGCGGTATGGGTACGCCGTTGTGGGGTACCCCGCAGGCCTGGTACGTCGCTCTTATCACCTTTGTCGTGGTCTTTGCGCTCGCCAACTTTGGCAAGGGCACGCTCAAGTTGGGCTCCGTGTTCTTTGGCATGATCGTTGGCATGATCGTCTCCATCCCCTTTGGCATGATCGACTTCTCCAGCGTCGCCACCGCTCAGGTCTTCGCCCTTCCCAAGCTCATGCCCTATGCGCTCGAGTTTGATCCCGAGGTCTGCATCACCCTCGCCGCCGTGTTCCCCATGGTTGCCATCCAGGTTATCGGTGACGTCTCCGCCGCCTGCCTGGGCTCCATCGACCGTATGCCCACCGAGCGCGAACTCTCCGGCGCTATCGTGTCCCAGGGCCTCACTTCTATGGTCGGCGGTCTGCTGGGCGGTCTTCCCACCAGCGCCCTTGGCCAGAACGTGGGCATCATCTGCTCCAACAAGGTCGTCAACAAGTGGGTCTTTGTGATCATCGCAGCCGTCTTTGCCATCGCCGGCCTGTTCCCGCAGCTCTCTGCCGTCCTTTCCGCTATCTCGCAGCCCGTCATCGGCGGCGCGACCGTCGGCGTCTTTGGCACCATCACCATGAACGGCGTGCGCATGTTCACCCGCGAGGGCCTCACACAGCGCACCACCACCATCGTCGGCACCTCCGTTGTCTTTGGCCTGGGTATCTGGATGGCCAGCGGTTGCCTTGCCGGCGAGGGCATGCCCACCTGGGTGTCCACCGTCATCGGCTCCAACGCCGTGACCCCCACCGTCATCATGGCCATCGTGCTCAACCTGATTCTTCCGCAGACGCCGGTCGTGGCTCAGCATATCGATGCCGCCAAGGACGCCGCTGTGGATCTGGTCTTGCCCGAGAGCAAGAAGTAACCAATTCGGTGCTATTCGTTGGCGGACGTATCGCCTCGTCCGCCAACGCCATGCGGCGATAGGCCGCACTTCAAAGGGTTTGTCCCTTTGGTGAAGCGTTGACGGGAGAGGGCCCGTTTCCGGTGTAGGCCGGCACTTCGCACTCCGCCATGTCAGAGGTGTCAAACCCCGCCCCTGATGTTGAAGGGAGCATCCATGCTTCTGGTCGCTAACGGTTCCGTTTTAACCCGCAACGCTCAGACCCCGTTCATTCCAAACGGTGCGGTCGCCATTGACGGAGATACAATCGTCGAAGTGGGCCCCGAGTGCGAGCTCAAGGCCAAGTACCCGGATGCCGAGTACGTCGACGCCCAGGGCAACCTCATCATGCCCGGACTCGTCAACTGACACACCCACATCTACTCGGGTCTGGCCCGCGGCCTTGCCATCAAGGGCTGCAACCCCACCAACTTCCTGGAGAATCTTGAGCAGCAGTGGTGGAAGATCGACGATAACCTGACGCTCGACGGCACCAAGGCCAGCGCCTATGCCACGATCCTGGATTCCATCCGCGATGGCGTCACCACGATTTTCGATCACCATGCGAGCTTCTGCGAGATCCCGGGAAGCCTCTTTACCATTAAGGATGCAGCTTAGGAGCTGGGCATGCGTTCGTGCCTGTGCTACGAGGTCTCCGATCGCCGCGGCCAGGAAAAATGCGACCAGGCCATTGCCGAGAACGCCGAATTTGCCCAGTGGGCCGCCAAGGAGCGTCGCGATAACGACAACCACATGATCGCCGCCATGCCCAACGTGGGCTGGTGCGAGGCTATGACCATGCTGTTCGAGAACAACGCCAAGATGGCCAGCAAGTACTTCGATCGTAAGCTCGGTGTGCTTGAGCCCGGCGCTGCCGCCGACGTCATCGTCATGGACTACAAGCCCTTTACGCCGCTGAGCGAGGAGAACATCGACGGCCACATGCTCTTTGGCATGATGGGCAAAACTGCCGCACCACCATCATCAACGGCCGCGTCCTGTACAAGGATCGCGAGTTCGTTGGCATTGATGAGGACAAGATCAACGCGTGGACCATGGCTGAGTCCAAGAAGCTCTGGAGCACGCTCAACGATCGCGCCTACTAATTACGAGTAGATTCACGCGCGTCGGATGTTTCGCCGCATCCGACGCGCGTATAGGCGGCCTCCGCGGGGTCGCCGGCGCTGTGCTAGCGCTACACCGTATTTGCGCCCGCCGCGCGGTCTCGCCGGGCGTTACAGAGAGGAGCTCATTATGAGCGACATCATGAGGCCGATCCCGTTTTCGCAGCTGATGAACTGGATCATCGAGGAGCACAAGACCCAGGACGCCATCTTTGGCGTGCGCAAGATGGTCACGACCAACCAGGGGGGCGCGCTTCCCATTTTTGACGAGTGCATCGAGACCCCGTTTGGCCCGGCCGCCGGTCCCAATACGCAGCTGGCCCAGAACATCGTGGCATCCTACGTGGCCGGTTCTCGTTTCTTTGAGCTCAAGACCGTTCAGGTGATGGATGGCGAGGAGCTCTCCAAGTGTGTGAACAAACCCTGCATTGTGGCGCAGGACGAGTGCTACAACTGCGAGTGGTCGACCGAGCTCGAGGTTCCGCAGGCCTTTGCCGAGTACGTGAAGGCATGGTTTGCCTGCCACCTGATCGCTCGCGAGTACGGCCTGGGAAGCCCGGACGGCTTTGTCTTCAACATGTCCGTGGGTTATGACCTCGAGGGTATTAAGAGCCCCAAGGTCGACGCCTACATCGAGGGCATGAAGGACGCCAGCGGCTCTGACGTCTGGAACGAGTGCCGCACATGGGCGCTCGCCAACCTGGACAAATTTGAGCATGTCGATGCCGCGTTTGTCGAGTCCATCCCGGCGCGTGTCTCCAACTCCATTACCGAGCCCACGCTGCATGGTTGCCCGCCGGCGGAGATCGAGCGCATCGCGACCTATCTGATCACCGAGAAGGGCCTCAACTCCTACATCAAGTGCAACCCCACGCTGCTGGGCTATGAGTTTGCACGTCAGCGCCTCAACGAGCTGGGCTTTGACTATATCGTCTTCGATGACACGCACTTTCGCGAGGACCTGCAGTGGGCCGATGCCGTGCCTATGTTCGAGCGCCTGATTGCCCTGTGCGCCGAGCGCGGCCTGGAGTTTGGCGTCAAGCTGACCAACACGTTCCCCGTCGATGTGACGAGGAACGAGCTGCCCTCCACCGAGATGTACATGTCGGGCCGTTCGCTGTTCTCGCTGACCATCGAGGCCGTCCGCCGCATTACCGAGCAGTTCGATGGCAAGCTGCGCATCAGCTACTCCGGCGGTGCCACGGTCTACAACATCCGTGCCCTGTATGACGCCGGCATTTGGCCCGTCACCCTGGCGACTGACGTGCTCAAGCCCGGTGGCTACGAGCGCTTTAGCC
Source organism: Collinsella sp. TF09-1AT (assembly GCF_003436895.1). Lineage (NCBI taxonomy): Bacteria > Bacillati > Actinomycetota > Coriobacteriia > Coriobacteriales > Coriobacteriaceae > Collinsella > Collinsella sp. TF09-1AT. The sequence continues at coordinate 172,468 of NZ_QSRC01000001.1, forward strand.
AGATGGCCGGCGAGTTTACCGACCTGGATGGCAAGCCGTTCGCGGGCGTCTCTCTCGAGGCCGTGACCGCGATCCAGACCGACTCGCTCACCAACCCGCTCTACAAGAAGCCGCTGCGCCCGCTGCCCGACCGCAAGGTCGCCGGCAAGAGCCCGCTTTCCGACTGCTTTACCACGCCGTGCCGCACGAGCTGCCCCATCCAGCAGGATATTCCCGCCTATCTGGCGGCTGTTGACGAGGGCCGCTACGAGGACGCGCTCAACATTATCATCGAGCGCAACGCCCTGCCGTTCATTACCGGCACCATCTGCCCGCATCCCTGCGGCCGTGCCTGCGAGCGTGCGTTCTACGAGCCCGAGGGCGCCCAGATTCGCGCCAGCAAGCTCAAGGCCGCCCGCGAGGCCATGACCGCCGTGCTGCCCAAGTTGCGCGCCCAGGCCATCGCCAACGACGGCGAGCGCAACGTTGCCGTTATCGGCGGCGGCCCGACCGGCTTGGCGACGGCGTTCTTCCTGACGCGCGCCGGCGTGCCCGTCACCATCTTTGAGGCCCGCGACTCTCTCGGCGGCGTGGTCCGTCACGTGATTCCCGAGTTCCGTATCGCGAGCGACGATATCTCCCACGACGCCGAGCTCTGCCTGGCCTTTGGCGCCAAGGTGCAGCTCAACGTTCGCGTGGATTCCATCGACGGGCTCAAGGCCCGGGGCTTCACCGACGTGGTCGTGGCCACCGGCGCCTGGATGCCCGGCTCTGCGGGCTTGGGCGAGGGCGCCGAACTCGACGTGCTGGAGTTCCTCGAGGCCGCCAAGAAGGGCGAGAAGCTCGAGCTGGGCGAGGACGTCGTGGTCATTGGCGCCGGCAACACCGCCATGGATGCTGCCCGCGTGGCCAAGCGCCTGGCAGGCGTGAAGAACGTGCGCCTGGTGTATCGCCGCACCAAGAAGCAGATGCCCGCCGACGAGGAAGAGCTCGATCTTGCTCTTGCCGACGGCGTTGAGTTCTGCGAGTTGCTGGCGCCCAAGGCGCTCAACGGCGCCGTGCTGACCTGCGATGTTATGGAGCTTGGCGAGCCGGATGCAAGCGGCCGTCGCAGCCTCGTCGCCACGGGCGAAACTGTTGAGCTTCCCGCCACCACGGTGATCTGCGCCGTGGGCGAGGGCATCGATGCCAGCCTGTACGATGCCGCGGGCGTCGAGCACGACCGTCGCGGCCGCCTTGCCGCCACCTCCACCGGCGTCGAGGGCGTCTGGGCTGCCGGCGACTGCCGCCGCGGTCCGGCGACCGTGGTCGAGGCTATCGCCGATGCCGCCGAGGTTGCCCGTGCCATCGCCGGTGTGGACTTTAACAGGTACGCCGACTGCAACGAGCAGGCCGGTCGCGAGGATACCTGCTACGAGCGCAAGGGGTCGCTGTGCCGCGACAAGCGCAACTGCACCAAGACTCGCTGCCTGGGCTGCGGTTCGGTGTGTGAGGTCTGCTGCGACGTGTGCCCCAACCGCGCCAACGTTGCCATTAAGGTGCCGGGCCTGGCCAAGCATCAGGTTGTCCATGTCGACGGCATGTGCAACGAGTGCGGCAACTGCGCCGTGTTCTGCCCCTACCAGGAGGGTCGTCCCTACAAGGACAAGCTCACCCTGTTCTGGAGCGTGCAGGACATGGAGAACTCCGAGAACGAGGGCTTCCTGGCCGTGGACGAGGACCACTTTAAGGTCCGCGTCGCCGGTACGGTCCGCACCGTCTCGGTCGATGCCGTCAACACCGGTCTGCCCGAGGCCGTCCGCCCGACCATCAAGGCCGTGCGCGACAGCTATCCGTACCTCCTTAAGAAATAGGCGAGTCTCTTATGGCCAAATCCATTCAACATAACGTGGCCTACGTTGCCTGCGGAAGCGGTTGCGCCTCCGCAGGCGGCGACGCCCGCTGCAGCGAAGGTTGCATTGGCTGCGGCGCCTGCGTCACGGCCTGCCCCCACGGCGCCATTGCACTGGTCGATGGCATCGCCCGCGTGGATCGCTCCAAGTGCACGGGCTGCGGCCTGTGCGGCATGGCGTGCCCGCAGCGCGTGATCGCCTTCGTCCCCGGCTACCAGAACATCCTGGTGCGCTGCAACAACACCGATAAGGGCGCCATCGCCCGCAAGATCTGCGACATGAGCTGCATCGGTTGCGGCATGTGCGCCAAAAAGTGCCCTGCCGGCGCAATCCGCATCGAGGACAACTGCGCCCATATCGACGGTGTGGACTGCCTGTCGTGCGGCATGTGCGCCGTCGTCTGCCCGCATGGCGCCATCCACGATCGCACCGGCATCGCCGCCGGCGTGTAGAAGGGAATCACCATGGCACAGGAATTCACTTTTACCGTTAACGGCGTCGAGCGCACGACAACCCAAAACAAACTGTTGCTGCGCTATCTGCGCGACGACCTGCATATCCATTCCGCCAAGGACGGCTGCTCCGAAAGCGCTTGCGGCACCGGCACCATCCATGTGGACGGTGCGGCCGTCAAGGCGTGCGTGCTGACCACCGCGCTTGCTGCCTATAAGCTCCAGCGTCCTGTGAAGTGCAAGCTCACGCGTGCCGAGTCGCTCGCGTTCCATCCCAAGCGCCACGCCATGGACGGCACCTTTACGCTGGGCTGCGACGCCGAGGGCAACTTTACCGGCCTGGACTGCGAGATCAACTTTGACACCGGCGCCTACGCGTCGCTGTGCGGCCCGGTGCTCGAGCGCGCCTGTACGCATGCCGTCGGCCCCTACAAGTACCAGAACACCGACATTCGCGGCTTTGGCTACTACACCAACAACCCGCCCGCCGGCGCGTACCGCGGCTTTGGCGTTTGCCAGTCCGAGTTTGCGCTCGAGAGCCTGATCGACCTGCTGGCCGAGAAGGTCGGCCTGGATCCGTGGGAGATCCGCTACCGTAACGCCATCGAGCCGGGCGAGGTTTTGCCCAACGGCCAGATTGCCGACTGCTCCACGGCGCTTAAGGAGACGCTGCTCGAGGTCAAGGATGCCTACTATGCGCATCCCGGACACGCCGGTATCGCCTGCGCCATGAAGAACGCCGGCGTGGGCGTTGGCCTGCCCGATGCCGGCCGCTGCAAGATTCGCGTCGAGGATGGCCGCGCCGTGGTCTACGCCGCCACGTCCGACATCGGCCAGGGCTGCAACACCGTCTTTTTGCAGGACGTTGCCGAGGCATGTGGCCTGCCGCTTCACTGCATTGCCAACGGCGAGTGCTCCACCGAGAACGCTCCCGACTCCGGCACCACGTCTGGCTCGCGACAGACGGTCGTGACTGGCGAGGCCGTGCGCGGTGCCGCCTTCCTGCTGCGCGATGCCATGCTTGACATCGAGGCCGGCAAGTCTGCGCCCGCCGCTCCCGTGAATGCGCATGGCGACGGCGTCAAGATCGAGTACGACGACGGTCGCGCCTATCAGCTGCACACGCAGGAGCTCGTCGCCGGCCAGGGTATGCATCCTCAGGATCCCGCGGCCGCCATCAAGGCGCTCGAGGGATGTGAGTTTGGCTACGTGTACCTGGAGCCGACCGACAAGCTGGGTGCGGATGTTCCCAACCCCAAGAGCCACATCTGCTACGGCTTTGCCACACATGTGGTCATTTTGGACGATGACGGCCGCGTGAGCGAGGTCTATGCCGCGCACGATTCCGGCAAGGTGGTCAACCCCATCTCCATCCAGGGTCAGATCGAAGGTGGCGTGCTCATGGGTATGGGCTATGCGCTTACCGAGGACTGGCCGCTCAAGGACTGCGTACCCCAGGCAAGATACGGTACGCTTGGGCTGTTCCGTGCGCCCGAGATTCCGGATATCCACGCCATCTACGTGGAGAAGGACGAGCTGCTGCCCGTGGCATACGGCGGCAAGGGCATCGGCGAGATCGCAACGATCTCCACGGCGCCCGCCGTACAGAACGCCTACCGCGCGTTTGACGGCAAGCTGCGTCCAAATCTGCCCATGGTGGATACGCCCTACAGCCGCATCCGTCACCGCGGCTAGGGTAGAGCGCGGACGGCCATTGCTGACAGATCGTCCGCGCTCAACATCAACTGTATATGCCGTGCCTTCCATCGCCCCTCGGTCACAACAAAAGCCCGACCCCTCTTTCGAAGGGCCGGGCAGGAGGCATTGGATTATATGAGGCAGAACCAAAAAACCGCCGCATCGCTCAATCGCCCAAGCGCCGCGGTGTGTGCGGCAACCATGTCTAGGCGGTCATGCCACCGTCGACGATGAGCTGCGTTCCCGTTACGTAGCTGGAATCATCGCTCGCAAAGAACACGGCGACCGTGCCAATCTCACGCGGCTCTCCGCCGCGACCCATGGGAATCTTTGCCAGCGTGTATTGGGTGAATTCGCCGTCGCGCGGCATCATCTCGGAGAAGATCGTTCCGGGACAGATGGCGTTGACGCGAATGCCCTTGGGAGCGAGCTCCGCGCCCATCGAGCGAGTGAACGAGAGCGTGGCCGCCTTGCTGGCGCCGTAGCTGCTCATACCGGGGCAACCGCCAAGGCCGCCGATGCTTGCGACGTTGACGATTGCGCCGCCGTCCGTCATGGCTTTGACGGCAAGCTGCGTGGCATAGACGTAGCTGTGAAGGTTGAGGGCCATCACGCGGTCGAAATCGTTGGCGATGTCCATGGTCTCGACCTGGAAGTTAGTCATCATGCCGGCGTTGTTGACCAAGATATCGAGTTTGCCATACGCCTCGATGGTCGCGGAAAAGAGCATATCGACATCCTGCTCGTTTGTCATATCCGCCTGCACAAAGGTCGCGTCATGCCCAGCATCGCGGAGCTCCTTTTCGAATGCCTCGCCCTTTTCGCGGCGTCGACCGCAGAAAACGACCTTGGCACCTTCCTCGCAATAGCACCAGACGACACCCTGGCCAATGCCCGACGTCGCGCCCGTGACGATTGCGACCTTTCCATCAAGTTTACCCATCTGTTCCCTCCGTTATGTTGCGAATTACGGTATCAAAACCGCTGATAAACTAAGTTTGGTCTATTTCATTCGGCATTACTAGGGGATAAAATATCCAAAAGTGTTCATAAGAGAACACATAATTAACCATCATTCATTTTGCGAAGCCGGTAATCCATGAATCGCTCGAGGAAAGCATACTTAGAGGCACTTGTCGAGTTACTGCGAACAAAGTCGTATTCCAAGATAACGGCGAGTGACATCATCGGTCGTAGCGGCTACGGACGCACGGGTTTCTACCGTCAGTTCTCGGACAAAAATGCGCTCGCCGCCGCGCTCGTCAAAGAGCATACCGCGATGTATGCTCGAATCCTCGCGAACGATCTGCGCGATTCGCAGTGCAACATGGAGGACATGGTGCGGCATATCCTCGAACACGTAATGCAGCATCGAGCGGAGTACCATGCCATTCTGTCGTCGCAGATTCCTGGGCACGGCTTCGATGAGTTCTGTGCGTGCGCGCTCGTCGATTTTCGCATTATGGCGAACGCTCGCCCCAACTGCTCCGATGCCGAGCTCGACTATGACCTGTTCTACTATGCGACCACGCGCCAGTTCGCGGATTATCTGCGCTACTGGGATGCTCACGGATATGAGCCAGCTGCACCACAAATGGCCAAGTGCATCGCAGGGGTGATTGACCACTTGTCGCCGGGGGACGCCTTGCGTTTTGACAATTCGGATGGCGCGGAAAGTAGGGGAGACGTTGGGCTGATCTCGTTTGCCGAGCTGTCCTAAATTAGTGCCGCGGGTAAAATAAGGTCGACGGCAGCCCAAGTGGTGGAAAGCTGGGCGACGCCGTTACTTAGATCAAGGGGTCAATGCCTTAACGGCGTCGACCCCTCTTCTTTTTCTTCGAACGCTGCTTGAGTGCCTTGGAAAGTCCGACAAGCGCTCGTAGGGCGGATTTGCCTCGGTGCTTCCGGGACATTCCACGTGTGGCGGGGCGCCGCCTCTTTCGCATGCGTGCCGATTGCCATATTACGTTATAGCTAGCTATATTATAGGAAGGTATAATATAGCTAGCTATAACGTAAAGGAAGGGAGGCCCTATGTTTATCGGAAGAACAGCGGAAATGTCCGAGCTCAATCGACTGTATGACGCGGGTTCATTTGAGATGCCTGTGATTTACGGCCGTCGTCGTGTGGGTAAAACGCGTCTTATCACAGAGTTCATCCAAGGCAAGAAGGCTATTTACTTTCAAGCTCGTCGTACTAACGCAGAGGCAAACCTGCACGGCTTTAGCCAGGCGATACTTGCGGGCTCGGTTGGTGCTGCAGGTGTGTCGTTTCGTAGTTTTGACGAGGCATTCGATGCGTTAGCCACCATGGCCCGCGCGGAACGTTTGATTGTCGTGATTGACGAGTATCCCTATCTCGCTCAATCAAATCCCGAGATTAGCTCGTTGCTGCAAGACAAGATCGATCACTTGTACAAAGAGACCAAGCTCATGCTGATTCTATGCGGCTCGTCTCTTTCGTTTATGGAGGAACAGGTGTTGGGCTACGAGAGCCCACTATACGGTAGGCGTACGGCCCGGTTTAAGATCATACCGCTCGATTTTACGACGACCCTCGGCATGTGGCACGACATGGATCGCGAAGACGCTGCGGTTTGCTATGGCATGACGGGCGGCATTCCCGCGTATATCGAGAAAGTCGATTCCGCCGCATCGCTCAAGGACAACATCAGACGTCTATTCCTTACCCCTACGGGCTATCTCTTTGAGGAGCCGAGCAACTTGCTTTTGCAAGAGTGCCGTAATCCCGAGCAGTATGATGCGATCGTGCAAGCAATTGCTCAGGGGCGCTCGAGAATCTCGGAGGTTGCGAGCTCTACGGGAATTCCTGCAAGCAATGTAAAGAGCTATGTGGATAAGCTGGCGTCGCTTGGAATTGTCGAGCGCGAGCTGCCCCTAAACGAGACGAGCAATAAGCGAGCCGTGTATCTGCTGAGCGACCAGATGTTTAGGTTCTGGTACAAGTTTGTGCCGCAGAACATCGGGCTGATTCAAAACGATATGGCCGAGATGGCGTATAAGCGCATTGAGCCGCACATATCGGATTACATGGGTACGGTCTTTGAGCTTATATGCAGACAATACGTGTACGAACTCGCGCGCGCGGGCCAGCTCGATGTGGTTCCGGCGAGCGTCGGGCGCTGGTGGGGGACGGATAATCGCACGCATACGCAGGAAGAAATCGACTTGATCGTTGACGATGGCGAGGGCGCTGCGCTGTTTGCGGAGTGCAAATGGCGCAATGAACCGGCGGGCGAAGACGTGCTGCAAAAGCTCGTGCATCGAAGCGAGCTCTTTAGGCGGCAGCAAAAAAGCTACGTGATCTTCTCGAAGCGTGGCTTTACGCAAGGATGTCAGGAAGCTGCGAAGAGCAGGGGAGATACCAAGCTGATTTCGTTTGCCGAGATGTGCGAGCGGAGATAACTAAGCGCGCTCTGATGTGATGCTCGGAATGGGTCTCGCTAAGGATGCCGAGCGTAAAACCTTCAATGAATATGGCGTAAAAACTACATTGAAAGTAGCGTAAAAACAGCATTGAGAATGGCGTAATTTCGCATATCGCATGATCGCCCGAGCTTGCACACGGCCTTTTGCGAGCTCTTGCCATGAACGAGAGCCAAGCTGTTACGTACAAGACGCTCATAAAGGACGCCTCGTACGGTGAGGCGGGCCCCGACGAGAGGATCATCGCTGCGTACTTGGACCTCTTCAACAGGCTCAAGCTGACCGAGGACCTGTGCGGATGGGAGCCATCGAGGTCAAGCTGAGTGATGCGAAGGCAGACGATGGAGCGAGAAATCTCAAGGCGCTGGAGAGGAAAGTGCTCTCCAATCCTGCCGCCCAGAACGCCGCGCCGGCGTTTTTGGCGGTTGTGGTTGGAAAGGGGAGCATTGCCTACACACGCGACGACGGCGTGGCGGTGATTCCCATGGCGGCACTTGGGGCGTAGTGGTTTTGCGGGCGTGCCGTGCTTCCTTTACCGAAAATCCATTTGGTAAACCAGATGCTCGCGGATAGAATAAAGTTGACGGCAGCCCAAGGGTGATAGCTGGGCAGCGCCGTTGCTTGGTCAAGAGGTCAGTGCCTTAATGGCAGCGACTTGTTATGCTTCGAATGCTGCTTGAGTGCCTCGGAAAGTTCGATAAGCGCCGTGAAGAGCGAGACCAAAGCAACCAAGAGCTCTACGAGCTCTGATGGGCCCGGGATGACCGCTGATTCAAGTCACCGGGCCTAAATCTTTTTCATGCATTTGAATAGAGCGGGCGATTCTCTTGGGGCCGTCTGCATGGCGTGCGACCGGCGCATGGCATTGCGCCCCGCTTTCATGTCCGCGCGGGTGCCTATCCTTACGGCAATGTAGCCGCCTATGTAGCAAGCGGCAGTTGACGGAGAAAGGCCCTAACCGTGTCAGCTGAAAAGACGCCGGGTATCTCGGCTATCGATACGACGAACTTTGCGCGCCAGATTGTGTTGGACTTTGAGTTTGCGCCGGTGCCAAAACAGCGCCAGCGACGTGGGCTGCGCAACGAGATTATCGAGGTCGGCGCCGTCAAGCTCGATTACCACGGCAACGTTATGGGCGAGTTCTCGCAGTTTGTGCAGACGGAATTTACCGAAGGCGTTGCGTTCCCCGTCCGCGAGCTCACAGGTATATCGGCCGTGGACACCGCGATGGCCGATCCGCTCTACATGGTGGTCAAAAGGCTCAGCGATTGGATCGGTCGCTACTCCGCCCAGATAGTTTGCTGGAGCGGGACGGATCGCCGACAGCTTTTGACCGAGTGCCAGGCAAAGCACATCGACCTTTCCGCATTTCCTACGGATTGGGCCGACCTGCAGGCGTTTTACACCTCGATCATGGACGTGGGCAGCCACGGGCGCGTCTCGTTGGGCGACGCGGCAACGTGGTTTGGCATCGAGTTTGACGAGTCGACGGGTCACGCCCACAGCGCTCTGGCCGATGCGCGCGTAACCGCCAAGTTGCTCAAGCAGGCGATGGAGGGGGACTATCACGTGAGTCCGCGCGCCCAGGAAGTCCGCCAACGGTGGGGGATGGGCGAGCGACCCCAGACGCGCCTTTCCAGCAAGTGCCCCGAGCTGGGCGACCTGCTGCTGAAGCTGAAGGCGGAGGGGAGGTAGGGGACTTTTTTGGTGTTTAGTGTGCATAAGGAGAATAAAAAGGCGGAGGCGCTCTTTTCGACCCGCGCCGTGCGGGCTTAGGGAGCCCTGACTGGTTTATGCTATGCGAACAAGCACGCCTTACGGTCTTGGAGATATTTGAAGCGTCCATCCGATGGGATATTATTGTTCATAATAGTTTTTGACGTATTCGATCACGGGAGATTGCCTGTGCAAACGACTATGTTTAATAGCCATTGTATTTCTTTGATGTTTTGATAAATTAAAAATTTATTTGATTTGCCAATCAAAGGTGCCTCCTTCTGATTTTCTTGATTGTCTGCTACACTTCAGCCCATTGGATGTCAGCATCCAATGGGCTGAATATTTAAAAGGAGGGGCAATGTACTGCACAAAATGCAACCGCTTCACCGATAGCGGTACATGCCCTGAATGCGGCGGAGAGACAATCGAAGAGGCTCCTCATGTCGTTTATTGGTGCGGCAGCTGCAACATCCCGTTGATTCACATCCCGGGGGACCGAAAAATCGAATGCCCGATTTGCGGGCACGAGGCAAAGTATCTTTGTGCAGATATGCGCCCCGTCTTTCCAGAGGAAAGGCTGCTTTTTGAGGTAATGACGGGGAAACCCCTTGCATATATTCATGAATCCGTGTGGGCTTCGGGAAGCAAGTATTACGTCAATGGCAAGGCAACGAACATTGCGGTTGCCGAATTCCTTTCCTCTAACCCAATCGAGGTCAGGTCGCAGATTGACAAATATGCCAAGGAGAATAGCTACGATGCATTCGATCGCTACGTCGATGTTTTTGTTGAAGCGAACCATGAGCATCTTGACGCCATCGTGCGCGAGGCGTGCTCTTTCGTCGTCGACGCCTCCAAGAATTATCCCGAGGAAAACCTCGTTGTCTCTTTTTCGGGCGGCAAGGATTCGACCGTAACCGCCGATATTGCTGTTCGCGCCTTAAGTGACCCCTACCTCGTTCATATATTCGGCGATACTACGCTCGAGTTTCCTAGTACTACCGAGTATGCAAAGCGCTTTCGCGCCAACCATCCTTTGGCGATTTTCAAGACTGCGCGTAACTACGAACAGGATTTTTACGATATGGCCGAGGTCATCGGTCCGCCGGCGCGAATGATGCGGTGGTGTTGTTCGATGTTCAAAACGGGGCCGATTTCGCGAGCATTCAAAGGGCTTTTCGGCGATGAGCCCATCTTGACCTTCTACGGCATTCGCAAGGGAGAGTCGGTCTCGCGTAGCAAGTACAATCGCATTGAGGACAGCGCTGAGTCCGTCAAGATTCAGCGGCAGACGGTTGCGGCACCAATTTTCTATTGGAATGACCTTGACGTTTGGTTGTACATACTTGGTGAAAAAATCGATTTCAACGATGCCTACCGTCTCGGTTATGAGCGCGTGGGCTGCTGGTGCTGCCCAAACAACAACGCGCGAGCCCAATTCCTGTCTCAAATCTACATGCCAGAAGCTGCGGCTAAATGGCGTAGCTTTCTAGTTGATTTCGCGCGCCGCATCGGTAAACCGGACCCGGAGGTATACGTCGACACGGGCAAGTGGAAAGCGCGCCAAGGGGGCAACGGTCTTGCCGCTGCAAGCTCTGTTATTGTTGAGGCGAGCCACTGCGCCACCGACGACAGCGCGACCATCTTCTCGCTTGAGAGACCCTACTCAGACGAATTGGTGGGCCTAATGACGCCCATAGGCGATTATGCGCCTGGCCTCGGCCGTCCGCTACTCGACGAGAAAGTCATCGTCGATCACCGCACGAGGGAGCCTCTTATCTCCGTTATGCCTTTCGCGCAACCTGGCTACGAGTACGCCGTAAAAGTACGCGTTCTGAAGACCTCTGATGCCGAGACGCTGCTGCGCATGGCGAAGTACCAGGTCGTTAAGTTCAATGCTTGCAGGCAGTGCCTCAAATGCGAAGGCCTGTGTCGTTTCGGCGCGATCAGCATTACGTCGGACGGCTACCGAATTGACCCGCAGAAGTGCGTGCACTGTCGACAGTGCGTAACCGATAAGTATCTTGAGGGCGGTTGCCTCATGCGCAAGTACCTCAGAACCAAGGAAGAGTAACGTCATGCAGATGAAGTTCAAGGCACACCAGTCTTTTGCTGTGCGCAAAGGATGGCTCGGAAAAGGCCTCCGCACAATAGCGAATCCCGATAATGCTGCACTTCTTATGCCGAGCAACAGCAAGGCCGCGATGGACGAGCTAGGTTTGGGCTCGAACCAGGTCGTGGCACTGCGCTATTGGATGCAGACGCTTGGTCTTGTGGACTACAGGAAGGGATCTCGCAATCGCGAGCACGTTCTTACGGCGCTAGGTAAGCTTATCTATGAAAACGACCCGTACACGGAGGAGATCGGTACGCTTTGGGCGCTTCACTGCAACCTCGCATCCGCTCTAGAGGGCGCCGCTTCCTGGTACTTTTTCTTCAATGAGTTCGGTATGAGCGTTTTTACGCGAAAGGATTTTACTCGCGCCCTTGAGCGCTACATCTTCACCTACAACGACAAGAAGGATGTGTCCCTTAAGTCGCTCGAGGACGATTTCAACTGCATCATCAACACTTACGTCGCGCACGGCTATGCCGGCAAGAAGGGCGGCTCGCCTGAGAGCGTTATCGATTGTCCCCTCGGCGAACTCGGCCTTGTGAGCATCGAGAGCCGCAGCGCAAGAAGCTTTCGCAAAACGAGCGCTAATCCCGCCATGCTTCCTGAGCTGCTGGTGCTCTATTGCATCTGCACGATGGTGGATTTCCAAGAACGCATGGACAGCCCTCTCGGACGAGAGATAAGGCTCGCTGACTTGCTCGATGCGCCGTGCTCGCCCGGAAGGGTTTTCAACCTTGACGCCGTGGCGCTTCTTGGCAAGCTTTACGAACTTGAGGGCGAAGGCTATGTCCGTATAAATCGCACTGCTGGCCTCGACGTCGTTCGTCTCAATGAGCCAGGCATGACTGCAACCGCTTGCCTCGAGCGCTATTACGAGATTATTGGTTAGGAGCGCTCCCGTGAACCTAAAAGATATGGTCGTCCCCAACAAGGACTTTCAAACATCGATAAACATCGAATTCGACTTCGGCTCCAAAGAGAAAATCGAGGGCCTCATTCCCACCGATTCCGTTTGTCGCTACCTTGAGCGCATCTTGGGCGATGTTATTGCCCCCTCTAATCAGCGGGCAAAGCTGCTCGTCGGCGCCTACGGCAAGGGTAAGTCCCATGTCGTGCTCGCGGCGCTGATGGCGATGTGGTGCAAAGACCCCGGAGCATTTCAGAGAATCACAAACGCATACAGGCGCAGAAACAGCGGTTTTGCAGAGACCTTCGACAGATTCGTTCAAGATGGCCAGCGCTTGCTTCCCGTCGTTATTTCGGGAAGCACGTCCGATCTTCGCCATTCGCTTCTTTTCGCGCTCAGAAATGCCCTGAAGCTTTGCGATTCCACCGATCTTATGCCTTCGACGAATTACGACGGCGCAATTAGAGTACTTGACAGATGGCGCCGCGATTATCCGAGCACGCTGAAACGATATGAAGAGCTTACGGGCTTGACCTACGGCACGACAGTCGCAAAACTGCGCGCCCTGGAAACTGAAACGTATGAAGAGTTCGTTGCCGCCTACCCAAGATTGACCTCGGGTAGCACGTTTGATGTGCTCGACGGAGCAGACGTGCTTTCCGTATACGAGCAGGTGCTCTTCGGCCTTGCCGAGCGCGGCGTTAGCGGTCTTTATGTCGTTTACGACGAATTCAGCAAGTATCTAGAGACGAGCATAGGACGAGCCACCGTTGAAGACACGAGGCTTCTTCAGGACTTTGCCGAGGCATGCAACAGGAGCGGTGCAGAAAAGCAGCTACATCTTCTGCTTATTAGCCACAAAAGCATCTCGAACTACATTGACGCCGACCTGCCCAAAGAGAAGGTCGATGGGTGGCGCGGCGTGTCCGGTCGCTTTGAAGAAATCGAAATGTCCGACGACGAGAACCAGTCCTACGAGCTTATGTCTTCGGCGATCATCAAGGATTCCACGAAGTGGAGCCGTTGGCGCTGCGATCATGAAGCGCTTCTATCGCGAATCGAGGGACGCTACGTTCATAATGGACTTTTCGCGGGCAATATGTCCGATGTCGTTGTGCGTGGTTGCTACCCGTTGCATCCGTTGACGGCGTTCTTGCTCCCGAAGCTGTCTGAGAAAGTTGCCCAGAACGAGAGAACCCTGTTCACCTTCCTGTGCGCCGAAGGCGACAAAACCATGTCGGCGGTTCTGGCGGAGTCGGCAGAGTTCGTTACTCCCGACTGCATTTACGACTACTTCGAGCCCCTCCTTCGCAAGGAAATGTACACGAGCCCCCTCCATAGGGTGTACGAGCTTGCTCGCGCATCCCTTTCGCGCGTCGAGCCCGTCTCTCTCGAGGCACGCATCATAAAAACCGTTGCCGCAATCGACGCGGTCGCGCAATACGATCGAGTGGAGCCAACCAAGGAGACCCTCCTCGACCTCTTTTGCGACTGCGGATTGGGAGCAAAAGAGGTCGATGAGGCCATTACGCGCCTTGTCGAAGGAGACTCAATCGTCTACCTGAGGCGCAGCAACGCATATCTTAAACTCAAAGAAACCACTGGCGTTCATGTGGATGCAGAGGTTTTCAATCGAGCTGGCTCGCTCCGCAGCATGATGACCTGCGAAGCGGCGCTTAACCGAGAAATCGGAAATATGGCCCTGTACCCGTCTCGATACAACGAAGACAAAGGCATGGTCAGGTTCTTTGAGTGTGGCTTCGTTGACGCATCCTCGCTAAAGAAATGGTGCGAGCAAGAGGTGAGGCCCGATCATATCCTCGACACCGGCAACGATTGGGTGGCGGATGGTCAAGTTGTCGGAGTCTACTGTTCGACACCGGATGAGCTCGTTGAGCTGAAAGACCTTGCCAAGAATGAGCTTTCGCGTGAAAAGCTGACCGTTGCGGTTGTACCGAGGTCGTTCACGAGGATCGATGAGGCGCTTTACCGGCTTGAGGCCGCAAGGCAGTTGAAGGAGGAGGCAGCCGACGATGCAGCGCTTGCTGACGAATACGAGATAGTCATCGAGGACTACTCGGAAATCGTCAACGGCTATATTGCCGGTTTCTTTCAGCCAGAGCTGAGGCAATCCCTCTATTACGTCAACGGGAGTCAGAAGAAGGTTGTTACACGCAAGCGGAAGCTCTCCGAAGAGCTGTCTCTGCTTTGCGACGAAGTCTTCGGCTCAACGCCAAGAATAACCAGTGAGTCCCTCAACAAAAACGACCTAACGGGAACGGCCTTCAGCAGCCGAACCAAGATTCTCAAGGCTTTGTGTGCGCCTACGCTTGCCCAAAACCTGGGCTTCGTGGGCAACGGCCAGGAGACGTCCATGGCGAGGAGCGCATTCGAGAAGACTGGACTCATCAAGGATATCGCGAAAGCAATTGACGAACCCGGCGTTCCAGAGGCAGGCATTGAAGCAGTCATCGATACCATCAAGGACTTTATAGAAACTGCTGACAACACGCCCTTTTCAGAGCTCTACGATAAACTGATGGGGCGCGATCTCGGCATCGGCTTGCGAATGGGCCCGATCCCTCTCTATCTTGCCTACGTTCTCAGGGGCTACAGGGAGCAGATCAAGATAACCTTCAATGGCGAAGAGCGGTCCATTAACGAGACCCTCTTCGACGACATCGCAAAGAATCCAAGCGATTACCGCCTGACAAGACTCAACTGGTCCCCCGAGATGGACGCCTACGTGAAGAAGGCCGCAGGGGTTTTCGGATGCAAGTCCGATAGGGCTACGCGAGCGGACGTTGTCGATGCCATGCGCCTCTGGTATGTGGCCCTTCCTCAGATGACCCGTAATGCCAATATTGATCGCTCCCATGGTGGGGCGGAGCCCATCTCGAGCGTAAGGAAGCGTTTCTTTAAGGCGATAAAGAAAATAGATTGCGACACCGACAAGCTGCTGTTCGAGGAAATTCCCTCGATATTCGGAGAGCCTTGCGATTCGGACGCCTTAATTTACGCGCTCAAAAACGAGAAGGACGAGTGCGATGGATATCTGCGCGACTGCGTCGAGGGGCTAGCGCACGCTTTGATGGCGTTGTTCGGTCCCGATGCGCATCAGGACGCAAGTCTTTCATCCGTTTTGAGGGATTGGGTTGACACCCATCCGGCTGTGCAAACGAGCGTCTATTCGGGTATCAACAATCAAGTCCTTCAAGCTGTGGTTACTTCAACGGGCGACGACTTCGTGACTATCAACAGAATTGCCAAGGCGGCGACCGCGCTTCGCATCGACGACTGGAATGACGAAAGATTTGATGACTTCCTCCGAATCGTTCAAGGTATGAAAACTGAGGTCGAATCAACCGTCGATGAAGCGGGAACGACTGAAGATGAATCCGCCTGTCTGAGCATCAGGTTTGCCGACGAGGGCGGCGTGCTTAGGGAAAAAACGTTCCCGGTCGTTATCCCGTCCCGGCGCGCCAAGCTTCTTAAGACTGGGCTTCTTGCGTGCTTGGATGAGATGGGCGGTGCTCTTTCCCCTGAGGAAAAGAGACAGGTCGTTTTCGATGTTCTGAGGAGGCTTTGCTAGCTATGCCAGAAACAGCTTATTTCGATAATGCGGCGACCACTTTTCCGAAGCCGAGCGTCGTCTATGACTATGCCGACTCTTTTTATCGCAATTCCGGCGGCAATATCGGCAGGGGAGGCAACGCTCTGGCCGTTGCTGCCGGCGAAATCGCCAAAGCAGCAAAGAGCAACCTGAAGAAGCTCTATGACTGCCCTGCGGGTGAGGTCGTTTTTACGGCTTCGGCGACCGATGCTTTAAACCGCATTCTTCTTGGCTTGAACCTCGCCAAAGACGACGTTGTTTACTGCACGCCCTTTGAGCACAACGCTGTAACCAGGCCTTTATTCCATTTGGCCGAAACGACTGGTATAAGGATTGAGATTCTGCCATTTGATGACGAGACGTTTGTGCCCCGATATGAGGAAATCGAGGAAGCCTTTGTTGCCCAGCCGCCGAGGCTCGTTGTGATGACTCACGCTAGCAACGTATGCGGCGCGGTCGTTCCTGTGGAAACTGTCGCGCGAATGGCTAAAGCCTATGGCGCAACGACCGTTATCGATATGAGCCAGACTGCTGGCTTGCTCCCGCTTCAGCTCTCCAGCGATCTGTTTGATTTCGCAGTCTTCGCGGGCCATAAGACCTTATATGGTCCATTTGGCATCGGAGGCTTTATTTGCAATCGCGGAGCCGAGCTCAGGCCCGTTTTTTTTGGCGGGAATGGCATCAACTCGGTCGAGCAGCGGCTCCCTGAGAATATCGTCCAGATGGAAGAGATCGGAAGCCAAAACACGTATGCAATCGCGGGGCTTAAGGCGTCCACAGATTGGCTGCTCGAGCAGGGATTGGAAGCGATTCGCAAAATCGAAATGGAGAATCGGGACAGGCTTTTGGAGTGCCTGAGGTCCGCCGGGTTTTGCTCTCTCATCGGCGAAGGCATGGAATGCGAGAGAATAGGCGTTGTGTCTGCTCTGTTTGACGGGTACTCACCGGATGAAGGGGAAATGGTCCTTGGCCGATGTGGGGTTGCTGTGCGCTCCGGCATTCAATGCGCCCCATACGCCCATCGTTTTCTCGGCACTCTACCCGCTGGAACAATTCGCTTCAGCGTGAGCGCTTTGACCGGCGACGCCGAGTTCGAGACACTGGAACGAGCGTTGGACGTCATCGATGAATAAAAAATAGCCGCCCATTGATAAAACCAAACCATCTGCCGAACTTATCCCCAGTGGATAAGTCACTTATTGTCTGACAAGCCTATAAGCCGCCTTATAATAAATAAATCGTCAGACGGAGGTGTTTCGGTGAGCTTTGTTGATTTGGATATCAGAAGAGAATATCGATCGCTATCGCGCGATGTTGTCCGTGATTTCTATACGCCACTTCTTTCCCAAGCGGTCCTCTATAGACGTGCGGTTGGCTTCTTTTCGTCTTCCGCGTTAATTAGTCTTACCGAGGGTCTTAAGGGCCTCATCAAGAATAACGGTACGATTGAGGTAATCGCTTCTCCTCGTTTATCGGACGCCGACATTGAAGCCATTCGAGACGGCGTTTCCCGGCGCGATGATGTAATTTTAGAGGCCTTGCTCCGCGAGCTCGACAAGCCTAAGGGCAAGTTTGAGCAGGCGCGTCTGAATCTTCTTTCAAATCTTATCGCCTCTGGCGTTCTAACGATTAAAATCGCTTTTCTTGAACGAGATGGCGAAATGGGTATGTTCCATGAGAAGCTCGGATTGATGTATGACGCCGACGGCAATATCGTTGCCTTCTCTGGTTCCATGAACGAGTCTGAGAACGCTTTTCACTGCAACTACGAATCGATCGATGTTTACACGTCCTGGTCCCAAGACGCCGACCGCGTGAACGATAAGGTCTCTGCGTTTACTGCGATGTGGGGCGATTATGAGCCAGGCGTCACTGTAGTTGACTTCCCCCAAGTAAGCCAAGCCATTGTCGACCGGTACAAGATTAGCGATGGTATCGATCCCAACGCATGCGAGATTACGCCGGATGGCATGAATGAAGAAGATAAGGCGGCTGCAACGGAACCAAATGATGATGCTCCAAGGCTCCCGGAATGGTTTCGTGACGGAATCCGCGATTACCAGAAAGAAGCTGTCGGAAACTGGGAAGCCAACGACTTCAGGGGCATCTTCGATATGGCGACAGGTACGGGCAAAACGCTGACTGCCCTCGCGGCTGTCTGCCGACTTTCCGAAACCGTTAATCATAATCTTGGCGTTGTCATAGTCTGTCCGTACCAACATTTGGTCGAGCAATGGAAAGAGGATATCCTCGCTTTTGGGATGAAGCCCATCGTGTGCCACTCTGCCTCAAAGCAAAAAAACTGGAAAGACAGGGTTCGCAATGCTGTTGGGGGATTCAAACTCGGAGTAATCCGACGTTTTTGTATCGTAACGACTAACGCAACTTTCGGGCTGCCCTTCATGCAAGAGCAGATTGGCAAGCTTAATGGCAATTGCCTAATTGTTGTCGATGAGGCCCATAATCTCGGTGCGGAGAAGTCGATCAAAGCATTGCCAAGAAACTTTCGATACAGGCTCGGGTTGTCTGCGACGATTGAGCGTTATGGAGACGAGGACGGAACCAAGGCCCTTTTCGATTTCTTCGGCGAGAAATGCATCGAATACTCTCTCGAGGATGCAATCAGAAACCATATGCTGACGCCATACTACTATCACCCGGTCTTCGTTTACCTCGAATCGGATGAGCTAGAGCAATACGTCGCGCTGTCGAAGGAAATCGCAAAAGCAGTCGCCTCGACTGGTGCAAAGAGCAAATCCGAGCTAACGGAACACGCAAAGATGCTCCTGATCAAGCGCGCCGCCCTCGTTGCGGGCGCTAATGCAAAAGTGAATAAGCTTAAAGAACTGATGCGAGGCTTTGTCGACAAGAGCCATATGCTCGTTTACTGCGGGTCAACGACTATTCAGGACCCTGGCTATATGGAAGATTGCCCAGAAGAAGGGGAAATACGTCAGATTGATGCTGTCTCATCCATGCTTGGCAATGAGCTCCATATGAAGGTGTCTCAGTTCACTTCACGGGAGAATGCGGAGAAAAGGAAGCTGCTTCAAAAAGAATTTGCCGAAGGAAAGCAGATGCAAGCGCTCGTCGCTATTCGATGCCTCGATGAAGGAGTCAACATTCCCTCTATCGAGACCGCCTTTATTCTTGCGAGCAGCACCAATCCCAAAGAGTACATCCAAAGACGCGGGCGTGTTTTGAGACTTGCTGAGGGAAAGCGCTCTGCAACCATCTACGATTTCGTCACTCTTCCCATGCCTGCAGAAGACATCGGAGACTACCCACCCGATATCGCGGCTTCTTCGAAGTCCCTTGTGTCCAGAGAGCTTGCTCGAATGAAGGACTTTGCCGCAATTGCAGAGAACCCCGCAGAGACTATTAGTGCGACGACTGAGCTGACGATCGCATTCGATATTAAACCCGACAGCGAGGAGACAGACTATGTTTAAAAACGATACCGCGCCCATCGAGATTGATGAGAACAAGCTCAACCAGATGAAATGCATGATTCTCGAGGCCGAGCGCAACAACAACAACACGCGAGCGAAGACCAACGATGGAATGATTGATCTAATCACCAGTACCATCAAGAATGTCGCCGATAGGACTTACTAGGAGAACCAATGCTGCTCAAATCACTCCGCTTACTAAACTTCAGACAATACGAAGGATCTCAGCGTGTTGAGTTCTCAGTCGACAGCGACAAGAACGTCACCGTTATCCTTGGCGACAACACATTCGGCAAGACGACGCTGCTTCAAGCTTTCAACTGGTGTTTTTACGGAAAGGTAAACCTGCTCAATCCGGAAATGCTTCTGAATTACGACGTTGCCGATAGGATGGGAAATGGCGAGACCGCCGACGTTGAGGTCGAGATTGAGCTCGTTCACAATAATCGACTCTACTCTCTTTTGAGAAAACAGACTTATTCTAAGATTGGTGGAAATGTACGAGGCGACGCGCCTACGAAGAAAATGAGCTTTCTCAAGCCAGATGGACAATCCGAGCCGATTAATCCAGGCAAAGTCGATGAGGTCATCAAATCGATTCTTCCGGAAGATCTCTCGAGCTATTTCTTCTTTGACACGGAGCGCGTTGCGTCCGTCAGCGCAAGAAAGGACCTCAGCTCCTCCGTCAAAGATCTGGTTGGTCTGTCCGTGCTCTACAACGCCATAAAGCACCTTGGTGATAAGAGTCACAAACGTTCTGTTATCGGAAAACTCTACGATTCCATGGACCAGGATGGCGACGAACGGGCAGCTCAAGCTCTTAGGATTATGCAGGATGCGACCGATAGGTGCGACGAGATAAAAAACCAGCTTGTTGAGTGTGACGGCGAGCTGGAGCAATTGAGTGCGCAGAAGGCGCAACTCGATGAGAAGCTTCGAGATAACGAAGATACAAAAGCGCTGCAAGCTAAAAAAATGAAGCTTGAGGCCGACGTTTCTCGCGATGAGGCTGCTGTGGAAAGGACCAAGAGTCTCCTAAGGAACGATTTTAGCGATAATTCTCTCCGTTACTTCGTTGTGCCTCTCGTCAACAAGGCAGAGCTTCTGTTGAAGGATGCTGAGCTCGATGACAAGGGGATCAAGGATTTGACTAAGCCGGCTCTGGAGGAGATTCTCGAAAGGGGGGTTTGCATTTGTGGTCTGAAGTTCAGTGAGCATGCGGACGCCGTGGAGCATATTAAAACCGAAATGCGCTATTGCCCGCCGGAGTCTATCGGAAACGCGGTCAAGAACTTCCGGGGAGACATCGTCAATCTGGCCGGCGATATCAACCGCATCCTTGCTAGCATGAACGACCGCAAGGCGAATGTCTATACAACGTCGCAGCGCATCGATCAGGCGCACGACGATATTGACTCACTCAGTTCTAAAATAGAGGAACTCCCGGATCTCGGTCGATATGAGGCGGCAAGAAACGATGTCAAAAGGCAAATCAGGAAGAAGGCAAGTCAGCGTGATGCTCTCATGCGAGAGGACGGCGCTCTGAAGGCCAAGGCTGAAAAGGCGCGCAAGACCTACGAGCTTTTTTCTGTTGCCTCTAATAAAAACAAGAAAATAATTCTCTATATCAGGTATGCCGAGGCTATATCTCAATGGTTAAACGAGACATATTCTGAGAAAGAATCTGAGATTCGCGAAACCCTGCAGGAACGGGTGAACACTATCTTCGAAAAGATGTATCACGGCAAGAGGCGTGTTGTTATCGATGCGAACTATCAGGTAAACCTAGTTACCGATTTAAATGGCACGAGTAAGATGACTGGCGAATCAGAGGGTCTTAATCGAGTCAAGAACTTTGCATTCATAGCCGGCCTCGTCTCGATTGCAAAGGATAAGGTCGTAACCAAACTTGGCAAACAGGAGTACGATCTTTCCTCGGAACCGTACCCGCTTGTGATGGATGCGCCATTCTCGAACACCGATGAGACCCACATTGCAAACATTTCGAAAGAGCTGCCCATGGCCTCGGAGCAGGTCATTATGTTCGTAATGAATAAAGATTGGCGTTATGCTAAGCCCGTACTTGAAGGCAGGGTTGGCGCCAGCTATGTGCTTTCAAAGATAAGCGAACAACACTCGGAACTGAAGGAGGCATAAATGTTCGAACGCGATATCACGCTGACCGGCAAACACGCCACCTATGTTAAGTATTTCAGAGATGATGCGAAGCTGTATGCTCGTTACATTGATGTCTATATGAACGGCGCCGTTTTTGGCCTTTTGCATAACCGTCGCGCGGAGAAGGATTCCGGGAGCGCTTCGGCGAGCATTCTTGCCGACACCCTACAAAAGGAACGCAGCAGATGCGTTCTCCTATATCGTCTTGCAATGCTGCTCGATGATACTTCAGGCCTAGATGCGCAAGAGAGGATCGACCGCGCATTTCGCGATGATGCAGATGATGCCTCTCCTGATAAACTAGTCGCCAATATGGAGCTCTTCAATTCGTATGTGCGCGGGGGAATCGAAGAGATGTACGAGCAATTCATAGATGGTCATGGCACAACGGCAGACGAGTATCTTGATCGCGCCATGGATGTCATGGAGACCTTTAAAGACGAAATTGATGGCGTAGATTTTTCCGACAAACTAGAGTCTCTTATGCAAGGATGAATGCGTTGAACGACGGCGCCGTTACGCTTGATGACGAATATCAATGGTTTGATCAATTGATTGCTCTGCCAATTGACGGTGCTGCTGTGTGCTTTTTTTCAAACTTAGGGTATCTAGATGAGGATAAAGAAGCTGATATAGCCGCCTGTTCGCCCAGCAGGTTCGTGTATTCACTTCTACCCGAGGATAAATTTCTTACCGACGAGGACAGGTTCGCATTGAGCCTGATTGGTAAGTGCGCGAAACTTGCCGTATTTTATAGCACCGATTACGAAGAACCATCTGCTAACGTCGATATCTACGCTGTTGATTTAAAAGACGCTGGTACCTTGCGCAGTGAGGCCGCCTACAACATTCATGCGGTTTTTTCGAAATTTAACGATAATCCAAGTATTGTTTTTTTCCGAAGCGAAGAATCCGTTTTGCTTTCTTTCCTCCAGGCGGCGGATGAGGACTCTGTAGCCATCTACCTATCGGACTGGCTTACGCCAGATACAGTCGATACGGGGCAGCTCGATAGAATTCATGTCGGATCATGTTCGCTTCTAAGCTCGGTCGACTTGTTTGATTCTTTGGAATTCGAAGCAATAAGGGACTACTACAAATACCCGCTATCGCGCAATATTGCAGCCTATGAGGTCGTCCTTCCTTCCATCAACTTTTCTTCCATGATCGATCTTTCGGCCTTTACTCGCGAAGATCAAAATGAAGCGATAGAGACGGTGCTTAACACTTACGCTACCCAATATGGTGATGATTATATCGATAGTTCGCCTAAGGAAATCGACCAGGCAGATAATGTCGATCTCGACGATCTTGAGTGGGAGGCGCATAGTCTCGGCCTAGACGACGATGAGGGCTTCAGCTCATTAGATGATATGAGCGACAAAAAGAACTCAGCTTCTATATTGAGCCCGCCGTCTGACTTAATGGGCGATCCGATCGCTCTTCTGGATTGGCTTGAAGGTAACTCAGAGGGAAGGGTTGGACGAGGCTCCGAGGTGGTTTCAACTCTTCATGTTGTATCTATTGGTAAAACCCCGCCTCCAGTTGGAAGTCATCTCAGACACGCCGGCCTTGGAGAGGGCGTTGTTACTTGTGTTAATCAGTCTTCGCTTGCTGAGACCGAATTATATGTGAGTGCCGAGTTCCGAGGTACGTCAAGGTCTTTTGCATTCCCTCAAGCATTCGAAAGCGGAGTTGTTGAGCTTTTGGGTTGAGTGATTCCTTTAGCAACACTTACTACGCGGACGGAGAAGCTTCTCGTGCGACCATCGACATAATGATTGGAGTTCAGACATTCTGGCTAATCGAAATGCGAAGTGACGAAATCACTGGTTGTGAGAGACTTCGGAATAAGGCTCTATTAAGAGCAAATTGAGCGTTTGATCTGCTTCCAGGGTTCTTGCAACGCTGTAATTGGCTGTACAGCAGGCGGCGAGTAAAAGGTCCTGTCGATTACGAATGAATCGCGCTGGCACTTGTGTATGTCAAAAGGCATACACAAGTGTCAGTCTTTTGACATCGTGTGGTCAACGACTGAACGCCACCATGACGCCGTTGGCGTTCGTCTGAGCCATCGCGATCCCGCGTGCGGCACTCAACAGCTCATACTCCCTCTGGCTCCACTGGCGCAGCTCGGCCGCGCGCACGGCGTCGCGGCACAGGTCCAGAAACGTCTCGGCCCCTTCGCAGAAGCACTCGCGGGCAAAGGTGCCGGATCCGTCCGCAACGCACACGCCGTCGGCGAAGAGCTTCCAGCTAGACGGCTCGCGCGAATCGTCTCCAAGAAGCTTGATCTGCAGCGCGTGCGGATTGCCGGCGGCGCAAAGCTCTTCCTCGAGCTTCTCCACCGTAAAGCGCATCTGGTGGGAGAGGCTGCTCTTGACCATGGCCGAGGCGTAGCCATTCGGCTCGTCTAGAAGATGCATTCGTCTTGGCTTGGCTGCCAGGTTGTGGAAGTTGCGCTCACTGCGCACGGAGAAATTGTCCATACGGACTCCTTTCATCGATGTTGGCAGGGCCACCGTGTCTCTTGGCCGGTTGGCGTCGGGATCGTGGAGCCAACTCTCTACCCCGACTCTGGATAAAACGCGCCCGCTCCTTGCGGGCAAGATGGAGTCTATCAGCGCGCGCGGACAGAAATCAAGCGCCGCCTGCGAAATGACGTGCAAGCGACGCTTGATTGCGCGGCAATTATTCGGCAAACATCCGGAAAAGTGTCGAAAGCAGCCGTATGAAAGTACGGAAAAGTGTCAAATTCGAGCCGCCCAAATTACGGAAAAGTGTCGAAATGAGCACCTAACAATCACGGAAAAGTGTATCCTAGTGCTAAAACAGCACGTAATAAGGGGTGCGCTTATGCTGCAGAGAAAAGCGAAAGCACGGTTTGAATCTTGGCTTGCCTCGTCGCCTAACAAGGCTCTTTTGGTCAAGGGTGCCCGACAGGTAGGAAAGTCATATTTGGTCAATGTCTTTGCAAACGAATCGTTCGAAAATATCGTGACGT
This sequence comes from Collinsella sp. TF09-1AT, assembly GCF_003436895.1. Classification (NCBI taxonomy): domain Bacteria; kingdom Bacillati; phylum Actinomycetota; class Coriobacteriia; order Coriobacteriales; family Coriobacteriaceae; genus Collinsella; species Collinsella sp. TF09-1AT. Next base: position 196,925 of record NZ_QSRC01000001.1, read on the forward strand.
TCGACCTTATCGCCGATGCGTCCGTGCGTGATTCGTTTTTGGCGGCGAAAAGTGCGGACGACCTGCTTATGCGCATGTCTATTGCTGCGACGCAGCCGATGGTTGCGAACAAGACCGTCGTGGTTATCGACGAGGTGCAGCGATGCCCCAATGTGGTGACGTTTATCAAATACCTGGTCCAGCGCGGCGACTTTCGATACATCCTCACCGGATCGCTCCTTGGCGTTGAGCTCGAGGGCATCGATTCCCTGCCGGTGGGGTATGTCGAGCAGGTCCAGATGTACCCGCTCGACTTTGAGGAGTTTTGCTGGGCAAATGGCGTTGGTGCCAGCGTGTTTGACATGCTCAGGGGCTGTCTAAAGGATGAAGGGGAGCTCCCCGGCTACCTGTATGACCGCTTGCTCGATCTGTTCCATCAGTATGTGGTGGTGGGAGGCATGCCCGACGCGGTCAATTCCTTCTTGGCGACGCGCAATGTCGACGAGGTTCGAAACATCCACCGCGATCTTCACGCCCTGTATCGTGATGACATCGCAAAGTACGCTCCGCCCGAGCTACGCTTGGTTATTCGCGATATCTATGATTTGATTCCCAGCGAGGCCGGCTCCAAAAACAAGCGATTCAAACTGTCATCGATTAACGGTGTCAAACGTTTTTCGCAGGTGACAGATCATTTTCTCTGGTTATCGGAGGCAGGTGTCGCGCTTCCCGTGTATAACGTAACGGCGCCCGTTGCACCCCTTTTATTGGGGGAGCAACGAAATCTGTTCAAGCTGTTTTACCTGGACACCGGAATGCTCATGTCGTCGTATTCCAAAAGGGTCGCCCAAGGCGTTTTTGATGGGGAGGCGGAAGGCGCCTTTGGCATGAACATGGGGGCGGCGTTTGAGGGCTTCGTTGCCCAAGAGCTCAAAGCTCATGGGTTTAGATTGTGCTACTTTACGTCCAAAAAGGTCGGTGAGCTCGATTTTGTGGAAGAGACGCTCGATGGGGAAGTGTTTGCCATCGAGGTCAAATCGGGCAAGAGCTTTAAGTGCCACGCGGCGCTCGGTAACGCACTGACAACGAAGGGCTACGGAATCGATCGCGCCCTGGTACTTGCGGAATGTAATCTTCACCGCGATGGTGACGTGCTGTATCTGCCCATCTTTATGGCAGGGCTTTTGGAGCCGTAACGTGCCGCTGGCTCTTCCGGCCCTCACTTAACCCTCGCTACTCGTCGTCTCCGTCGTTGGGGTCGCCCTTGAGGGTGTTGATGTCCAGATACTCGTTATCGTCCTCTTTTTGCTGGGTCTCCGACTCCGCTTGGGTGGGGCCGCGGAACAGCTGGAATCCCTCAAACGCAATGACGCCGAGCAGGGCAATGATAATGGCGATAAAGGCAACCTTGACTGCCTGCGGAAATTCCGAGAAACGCAGTGCCTTTTCCTCGGCGTAATAATCGGCGAAGAGCTCTTCGCCCGTGCTTTTGGTATACGCCGGTGCGGACGCGGCCTCCGGGTCATATTCCGGTGCAGGCGCGGCAGCGTACGGATCGTTGAGATAATCGCTCGATGCGGTGCCATAATCCTCGGTCTCGATGCGACCGGTGCCATCATAGCCATCGGAATAATCGGAATATGCCGCACCGCCCTCATAGTCCGCGGCGCTCGTGTTGGCGGCAAAAAGCGGGTTAACTGGAACGTCGAGCGCCAGCATGCCGGTAGAGGTCTCATCCAGATCGGCTGCAGCCCAGGAATCGTAGGCCACCTGATGGGCAGCGGGCTCATCGAGCCTTGTGACCTGAGGCTTGCGTGCCGCAGGAACAGGCAACTGCTGGGCGCTGAACATGACGGTGCTGTCGGCCGATTTGCCCTGCGTCGCTGCAGCGAGAAATGCCGCCGTTTCGGACGGGTCGCTTGCGGGGCGGGGAGCGGGCGTGGGCGCCGAAGTGGGAGCGGGCGTAGGCGCGGGCGTCGAAACAGGCGACTGCGCAGGAGTCGGCGCAGATGCGGGCTTAGGCGCAAGTGCGGGATTGGGACTTGACGGGCGAGCCCCGCCGCCCATGAGTTCGTCGGCGGTCCACGGGCGATCATCCATCACGTCGTCAAGGCTCAGCGAAAACAGGTTGTCTTCACCCTCATCGAACATGCGGTGCACATGTCCACCAATTGCCGGAATCAATCCGCGATCGGTGCATGATGCCTTGCTCAACGCCATTCTGTTCCACCCTTTCGAAATACCAATGACATCGATTATATGGAACTTCCCAAGCGGCTCGGTCTTGGATTCATGCTTTCCAGAACTCGCGCCCAAAAAGGGGAGGGGTGCAGGCGCGCTGACTATTTGTCGCCGGCCGCCGCCTTGGCCTCGTTGAGGTAGCTATAGAAGCTGTATTTGGAGATGCCAAAGAACTCGCAGGCGCGCTCGCTCGACTTTGAAATGAGGAAGGCGCCGCGACGGTCGAGGTAGCCAATGGCACGAATACGCTCGTCTTTGGTCATGAGCGCCGCGGGCTTGCCCACAAACTGCTCGCACTCGTGCAGCAGGTCCTCGAGCAGGTTGCCGATGTTCTTGGTAATGGGCTCGGGCTCGGTGTAGCCCGTGCCGCCGGTGCCGGTAAAGGCGTCGAGCGAACGCTCAAAAGCCTTCATAAGCGTAATGTCAAAGTTGATGCCCAAAATGCCGACGGGCTTGCCCTCGTCGTTGCGGATAAAGATCGTCGACGATTTGAGCAGCTTGCCATCGGTGGTTTTGGTGAGGTATGGCTCGCGGTCGTGCACGTCGGTGGTGCCCTCGTGCATGGACTCAAACACGATATGGCTGGGGCCGTCACCCAGTTTGCGCCCGCTGACGTGGCCGTTTTCGATTACTACGATGGAGTGGTCCACGTCCTCGGTCTCCAGATCGTGGACGACGACTTCGCAGTTGGGGCCAAATTGGAGCGCCAGACCGTGTGCAAGGCGCTTGTAGAACTCAATCTGTGCGGGGGTCATGGGTGCCTTCCTAAAAATTAGTTTGGGCTTACTGTGCCATAAACCCCACTTGTACGCAAATAACGAAAGCGTCGCTGCGTTATAAGACCGCCGACATCTCAGACGCCTCTTGCGAGCACGGCGAGGTCAACGCCGCCCGTTGGTTCCAGGCCTAAAGCCGGGTTGAGGTAAACCATGTAAAGGGGGCACTTTGCCAACCGGCGGGGTGCCCCCTTTTTGCATCGTGGGCGTGCGGGATAAGCGCTTTTAAGGCCAACGGCGGCGTCGCGCCCGTGCGTCTTGCCCTAAACGGTGAACCCGCCTCGCCGGTGCTGTTCCCTGCGAGTCTCTTTCCCGACCTTATGGGGCTTAAGGGCAAGGATGGCGGATCGTCGCTGCTTAGCGGTCGAACCGCTTTTGCTCTGCTCAAACCGTACATGGTCACGCAGATTGACGGCTGCTTGCGCGGCCTTTTGGCCGACGGCGTGCAGGTGACTGAGGGCTTTAAATGCGCCGACGTCGACCCGCGCGGCGATGCCAGCTATATCAACTATATTTCGGACAAGGCGACGTCGGTCGGCGGCGGCAAAATCGAGCTCTTTGCGCTGGACGAGGCTCGCGAGCTGCTGGCCGGGGGTAAATCGCGTCTGGTCCGCTACACCATGGGCGGCGAGAACTCCGATACCGGCATGATCTGCGGCGGAGCCATCTGCCTGTGCTAACTGCACCTGGACGCGACCCAGACGCCGTTGTTCCAGTCGGTTGCCGACGTCTTGGCGTATCGACGTATCGGCGACTTCGTCATCGACTTTGAACCGTTTGTCATCCAAGCCCTCGAGGGTGACGTTGCCGAGTACCATGGCGAGGAATCGCGCCGCACCATTGCGGGCTGCCCCAGGCTTTCGCTGGTGGAGGAGGGGAGTAAGGTCACCTACACCAACGCGGCCTCCGAGATTCCCGCGGCGCACATCGAGACGCTCTGCCCCGAGGAGATCGCCATCTCCATCGCCGCCGAGATGATCCACCTACGCCGCACCAAGCTCGTCCCCCGCAAGCGCTACTCGCATCCCAGGGGTAGCTAATTTGGGACGGGGCTTTTTTAGCTACCTTGTCGCAGGGTAGCTAAAAAAGCCCCGTCCCAAATTAGCTACCCCTGGCACATGCGGGTCATATTTGTGCGGGGGAGTTGTGGAGTTGTGCAGGCAGACGAGGTTTTTCTGGTAATACGCTCCCGATGCGCGTATAGTACCGATTGTTTTGTCGGCTCCTGCTGCGTCGAGTCCAAACCGCGAAATGCCATGAGCGGCGCGGATGCAGCCAGGAGGCACGAGGACAACCCATCGTGGCCACGCCCCGTGCTTAAAACCCCAAGAAGGAGTGAACAATGGCAGAAGAGAAGTATGTGCCGCGTCTGAAGACCAAGTACAACAATGAGGTCAAGCAGCAGCTTCAGGACAAGTTCCAGTACGAGAACGTCATGATGATCCCCAAGTTTGAGAAGATCGTCGTGAACATGGGTGTCGGCGAGGCCGCTACCGATTCCAAGGCCATCGACGGTGCCGTGCGCGACCTGCGCGCCATCACCGGCCAGCAGCCGATGATTACCCGTGCCCGCAAGTCCATCGCTACCTTCCGCCTGCGCGCTGGTATGCCGATCGGCTGCAAGGTTACCCTGCGTGGCGACCGTATGTGGGAGTTCTTCGATCGTCTGACCTCCGTCGCGATCCCCCGTATCCGCGACTTCCGCGGTATCTCCGCCAAGAGCTTTGACGGCCGTGGTAACTTCTCCATGGGCGTCACCGAGCAGCTCATCTTCCCCGAGATTGACTTCGACTCCGTCGATCACCAGCGTGGTATGGACATCACTTTCGTGACCACCGCCAACACCGATGAGGAAGCCAAGGCCCTTCTGGACGCCTTCGGTTTCCCGTTCAAGAAATAGGTTCACCTGCCCTATAAGCGCCGTTCCCACAAGGGGGCGGCGCTTGGGGCGAACAATACTCTATGTGAGGAGGATATAAGTGGCTAAGACATCGATGATCGTCAAGTGCAATCGCAAGCAGAAGTTCTCTACTCGTGAGTACACGCGCTGCCAGCGCTGCGGCCGTCCGCACTCTGTGTACCGCAAGTTCGGCCTGTGCCGTGTCTGCTTCCGCGAGCTTGCACTCAAGGGCGAGCTTCCCGGCGTTAAGAAGGCCAGCTGGTAAGTCACTACCAGCGTTTCAAGCATCAGTTTGGAACAGGGAAAACGCGCTAAAAAGGCTTTGCCGTTAAGGGCGGCGAAGAACCAAGAGCACGTGTTCATCAAGAACGAAGGAGAATCTGTATGAACCTTACAGACCCGATCGCAGATATGCTTACGCGCATCCGTAACGCTAACTCTGTGAACAAGGCCACGGTCTCCATGCCGAGCAGCAAGAAGCTCGTCGAGATCGCTCGTGTTCTGCACGAGGAGGGCTACATCGAGGGCTACGATGTCGAGGACACCGTTCCCCAGAAGACTCTGCACATCACGCTTAAGTATGGTCCCAAGAAGGCTAAGGTCATCAACGGCATCCGCCGCATTTCCAAGCCGGGCCTGCGTAAGTACACCGGCGTTGCCGACATGCCCCGCGTCCGCGGTGGCCTTGGTACCGCCATTATTTCCACCAGCCATGGCGTCATGACCGACCGCGATGCTCGCAAGCACAACGTCGGCGGCGAGATCATCGCTTACGTCTGGTAATTCGCTCGGTAGGTAGAAGGAAAGGAGATCACCGTGTCTCGTATCGGTAATAAGCCTGTCCAGATTCCCGCCGGAGTCGAAGTGGCAGTCAACGGCAACAACGTTGTCGTCAAGGGCCCCAAGGGCCAGCTCGAGCTCGATGTCTTTGAGAAGCTCGCTATCAACGTCGAGGACAACGTCCTCACCGTTTCCCGTCCCGACGACGAGCGTGAGACCCGTGCCCGCCACGGCCTCACCCGCGCCCTCATCCACAACATGGTTGTTGGCGTTTCCGAGGGCTTCGAGAAGAAGCTCGAGCTCGCCGGCGTCGGTTACCGCGTGCAGCAGAAGGGCAAGAACCTCGAGTTCTCCCTGGGCTTCTCGCACCCCGTGATCGTCGAGGCTCCCGAGGGCATCACCTTCGAGGTTCCCGACAACACCCACGTGAACGTCAAGGGTATCAACAAGCAGCAGGTCGGTCAGATCGCCGCTGAGATCCGCGGCCATCGTCCTCCCGAGCCTTACAAGGGCAAGGGTATCCACTACGTTGGCGAGCACATCCGCCGCAAGCTGGGTAAGGCCGCCAAGTAGTCGTAACCGACTCACTCGCATAAGACCAGCACCCCGTCAGGTGCTGGCAAGATCAACCTTTTTAGGAGTTTACGTATGAACAAGCATAAGGCGAAGCTGGAAGGCCTCAAGCGTCGTCAGCGTCGTGTTCGCGGCAAGGTCTCGGGTACCTCCGAGCGTCCGCGTCTTCGCGTGACCCGTACTAACGCCAACATCTATGCCCAGATCATCGACGACAGCAAGGGCTCCAGCCTGACGCTCGTCTCTGCCTCGACCCTCGAGGCCGAGTTCAAGGGCACCCACACCTCGAACAAGGAGGCTGCGGAGAAGGTCGGTCAGCTCGTTGGCAAGCGCGCCATCGAGGCCGGCATCACCAAGGTCGCCTTCGATCGCGGTGGCCGTATCTACCATGGCCGCGTCAAGGCCCTCGCCGACGGTGCTCGTGCCGCCGGTCTCGAGTTCTAGGAGGTATGTAGCACATGGCTCGTAATCAGAAGCAGCAGCGCGAGGCCTCCGAGTTCGAGGAGCGCGTCGTTTACATCAACCGCGTGTCGAAGACCGTCAAGGGCGGTCGTCGCATGAGCCTCGTCGCTCTCGTCGTCGTTGGCGACGGCAAGGGCAACGTCGGCGTTGGCATGGGCAAATCCGCTGAGGTGCCCCTGGCCATCTCCAAGGCGTCTCTCGATGCCAAGAAGAACATGTTCCACGTGCCGGTGACCGAGCAGGGCACCATCCCGCACGAGGTTCTCGGCCACTTTGGTGCCGGCCGCATCATCATCAAGCCCGCTGTCGAGGGTACCGGCGTTATCGCCGGCGGCGCTGTGCGTCCCCTCTTCGAGCTTGCTGGCATCAAGAACGTCCTGTCCAAGTCCCTCGGTACCGACAACGGCCTCAACATCATCAAGGCTGCCGTCGAGGGCCTCAAGGAGCTCTCCAGCCCTGAGGACGTCGCGGCTCGCCGTGGCCTGACGGTCTCCGAGATGTTCGTCGGTAAGGAGAACTAAGCATGGCTGACACCATCAAGATCAAGCAGGTCCGCAGCACCAACGGTTGCAAGCAGGACCAGGTCCGTACTGTCCGTGCCCTCGGTCTCCACAGGATCCGCGAGGTTCGCGAGATTGCTGACAACGAGTCCGTCCGCGGCATGATCTTCAAGGTCAAGCACCTTGTCGAGATTGTAGAGGAGTAGCAAATGCAGCTTCACGATCTTACTCCCGCGCCCGGTTCCACCAAGAACCGCAAGCGCGTCGGCCGTGGCAATTCTTCGGGTCACGGCACCACTTCTGGCCGCGGTCAGAAGGGCCAGGGTTCCCGCTCTGGCGGCACCAAGGGTGCCGGCTTCGAGGGTGGCCAGACTCCGCTGGCTATGCGCCTGCCCAAGCTTCCGGGCTTCCGCAACCCCCGTCGTATCGAGTACACCGCTGTTAACGTTGAGCGTCTCGAGCGTAAGTTCGAGGACGGCGCTGTGATCGACGGTGCCGCTCTTAAGGCCGCTCGCATCACTAAGAGCGAGTTCGAGCCCGTCAAGGTGCTCGGCAATGGTGAGCTCACCAAGAAGTTCACGGTCAAGGTCGACAAGGTCAGCGCTTCTGCGCAGGCCAAGATCGAGGCCGCTGGCGGAAAGGTCGAGCTGCCGTGCTAAATGGTCTTAAGAATGCTTTCCGCATCAAAGAATTGCGTGAAAAGATTCTTTTTACCATAGCTATGCTCGTCGTGTACCGCATTGGTGCGCACGTTCCTGTGCCCGGCATTCCCTTCCAGGGGATGCTGGGCCTTTTCTCGACCGATAACAATTCGGTCGCCGCAGGTGCTATGGCCCTCCTGAATCTTTTCTCTGGCGGCGCGTTGAGCTATGTGTCGGTGTTCTCCCTGGGCATCATGCCTTACATCACCAGCTCGATCATCCTCCAGATGCTCCAGGCCGTTGTGCCTTCCCTGCATGAGCTTGCCCGCGAGGGCGAGGTCGGTCAGACCAAGATTACGCAGTATTCGCGTTACCTCACCCTGGCTCTGGCAATCCTCAACTCCGTGGGTTACCTCTTCCTCTTTAAGAGCTTCGGCATCAGCTTTACTGGCGCCGGCGCCCCCGAGATCATCTTCGACCTCATGATCGTCGGCACGCTCACCGCGGGCGCCATGCTGATCATGTGGATTGGTGAGCTCATCACCCAGCGCGGTATCGGCAATGGCATGTCGCTGATCATCTTTGCGAACATCATGGCCGGTCTGCCGCAGGCGATCTTCTCCAGCACCGAGGGCAATGCCGGTGGCATCATCACCATGGTGATCATCTGCGCCATCATCTTGCTGGTTATCCCGCTGATTGTTTTCCTTGAGCGTGGCCAGCGCCGCATTCCGGTCTCCTACGCTAAGCGCGTCGTGGGCCGTCGCATGATGGGTGGCCAGACTACCTACCTGCCCATCAAGGTCAATACCGCGGGTGTCGTGCCGATCATCTTCGCTTCGGCGCTACTGTACTTCCCGGCTCAGATTGCCGTGTTCTTCCCCGGCATCGGCTGGATTCAGGCAGTTGCCTCTGCGCTTTCGACCGGTTGGCTCAACTGGGTGCTTAATGTTGTCCTCATCGTGTTCTTCGCATACTTCTACACCTCCATGGTGTTCAACCCCGATGACACGGCCGACAACCTTAAGAAGCAGGGCGGCTTTATTCCGGGCGTGCGTCCGGGTAGAGCTACCGCGGCCTACATCAAGAACGCGCTCAACAAGATCACGCTTCCCAGCGCTGTCTTTTTGGCGCTCATCGCCATCGTGCCTTCGATCATCTTCTCTTTCACGGGTAACCAGCTGATCCAGGCATTTGGCGGCACGTCCATCCTCATCATGGTCGGCGTCGTGCTCGACACGGTCGATAAGCTCGAAGGCCAGATCAAGATGTATGATTACGATGGATTCTTTAAATAGGCTAGAGGAGGATTGCTCATGAACCTCGTATTGCTCGGAGCTCCGGGTGCCGGTAAGGGCACCGTCGCACAGGAGCTCGTCGCCGAGTTTGGCGTCGCTCACATTTCCACGGGCGACCTGCTGCGTGCTGCCGTCAAGGGCGGCACCGAGCTTGGTATTCAGGCTAAGAAGTACATGGACGCTGGCGAGCTCGTTCCCGACCAGCTCGTGATCGATCTTGTCAAGGAGCGTCTTGCCGCCGATGATGCCCAGCAGGGTTTCATCCTCGACGGCTTCCCGCGCAACACCGCCCAGGCCGTGACGCTCGATTCCGAGCTCTCCGCGATGGGTCGCGAGATCGACTGCGCCCTTCTGGTCGACGTGGCCCCCGAGGTCATTATCGATCGTCTGTCTTCGCGTCGCACCTGCCGCGCCTGCGGTTACACCGGCACCGCTGCCGATGCTACCTGCCCCAAGTGTGCCGGCGAGATGTATCAGCGCGACGACGACAAGCCCGAGACCATCAAGAACCGTCTCGACGTCTACGAGAAGTCCACGAGCCCGCTCGTCGACTACTATCGTGGCCAGGGTCTGCTCAAGTCGGTCAACGGTGACCAGGCTCGCGAGACCGTGTACGGGGATGTCAAAGAGGCCCTCGGTCTATGATCAAGATTAAGTCTGCAATGCAAATCGAGCAGATGAAGAAGGCAGGAGCGCTATCTAAGATGGCGCTCCGCCACGTTGGAGCCATGGTGCGCCCCGGCGTTTCGACTTTTGAGCTCGATCAGCTCGCGGAGCAGATTATTCGCATGCATGGCGGCACACCGGCCTTTAAGGGATACGGCGGGTTCCCGGGGACGATTTGCGCATCGATCAACGATGCTGTGGTCCACGGTATTCCCAACCCCGACATGATTCTGCGCGATGGCGATATCATCTCCATCGATACGGGAGCCGTTGTCGACGGTTGGGTCGGCGATAACGCTTGGACGTTTTTCGTCGGCACGCCCACGCCCGAGGCTAAGGCCCTGTGCGAGGTTACGCGCGATTGCCTTAAGGCTGCCATCGAGCAGGCTGTTCCCGGTAACCATATCGGGGACGTCGGTTATGCCGTTCAGTCTCTCGCCGAGTCTCACGGTTACGGCGTGCTTCGCGACTATGTGGGCCATGGCATTGGCCGTGTGATGCACGAGGACCCCAACGTTCCTAACTATGGAAAGAAGGGGAGGGGCGTGCGCCTCCAGGTCGGCATGGTCATTGCCATCGAGCCGATGGTTACGATGGGTTCCAACCATGTGAGCTCGGGCTCCGACGGTTGGATTGTTACGACCAACGATCACCTGCCCGCCGCGCACTACGAGAACACCGTCGCCATTACCAATGACGGTCCGGTGATTCTCACCACGGATGCGCAAGGTGCTTGGTGTTCCTTGCAGGGCGGTGAAATGTAAAAGTCGCCGCCCCCTGATGCCCAACCTCGCCTTTCAATTTCGAAGGCATGACCCCAAGGTCTATTCCTTCTCATTTCAAGGCGATCTTGGGCATCAGGGAACGGCTTTGTTTTACATTTCAAATGTAACAAGTTCCACGTAGTTGTGGAGCCATTACGAAGATATTACGATGCGTGCATACGTATTGTAGAATACTCAATCGCTGTCGTTTTCTAGAGAAAGATGATTGCTTGTGAAGAAGGAAGACGCAATTGAGCTCGAGGGTACGGTAAAGGAACCGCTGCCCAACGCCATGTTTAAGGTCGAGCTCGAGAACGGTCATTCGGTTCTGTGCAACATTTCTGGCAAGATCCGAATGAATTACATCCGTATTCTCCCCGGTGACAGGGTTGTCGTGGAGCTTTCCCCGTACGACCTGACCCGCGGCCGCATCACCTATCGCTACAAATAGCGGCACGCATACACGCACTCCATTTCCGACTGCAGGCTTAGCTCAACCTACGGTCGGATTGTGTGTGAAGACCAGCCATAGTTTTAAACGCCTGCGGCTGGGCGAGTAGATAGTAGGGAAGTAGTTTGAGCGCTACCGAAAGGAAGAACGATGAAGGTACGTCCTTCGGTCAAGAAGATGTGCGATAAGTGCAAAATCATTAGGCGCCATGGCAAGGTCCTCGTCATTTGCGAGAACCCCCGTCATAAGCAGCGTCAGGGTTAAGAGAGGAGACTACGTTGGCCCGTATTAATGGTGTCGACCTCCCGCGTGAGAAGCGCGTTGAGATCGGTTTGACCTACATTTACGGCATCGGCCGCACCACTGCGACGAAGATTTGCGTCGAGTGCAACGTTAACGTGGATACGCGCGTTAAGGACCTCACCGAAGATGAGGTTAACGCTATCCGTGATTATATCGACAAGAACCAGATCATGGTTGAGGGCGACCTCCGCCGTGAGCGCAACCAGAACGTCAAGCGCCTTATGGACATCGGCTGCAACCGCGGCCTTCGTCACCGCAAGGGCCTCCCGGTCCGCGGCCAGCGCACCCACACTAACGCTCGTACCCGCAAGGGCCCGAAGCGTCAGATCGGTGCTAAGAAGAAGAAATAAGGAGCGCTAGATAGATGGCTACTGCTAAGAAGAACGTTCGCGCTGCCCGTCTGAAGCGCGCGGACCGTAAGAACATTTCCGTGGGCCAGGCTCACATTCGTTCTACGTTCAACAACACGATCGTTTCGATCACCGATCCCCAGGGCAACGTCATTTCCTGGAAGTCGGCTGGCCAGGTGGGCTTCAAGGGCTCCCGTAAGTCCACGCCGTTCGCTGCCCAGATGGCTGCCGAGGCTGCTGCCAAGCAGGCCATGGAGCACGGTATGAAGAAGGTTTCCGTCTTCGTCAAGGGCCCCGGCTCCGGTCGTGAGACCGCCATCCGCTCCCTCCAGGCTGCTGGCCTCGAGGTCTCGAGCATCCAGGACAAGACCCCCATTCCGCACAACGGCTGCCGCCCCAAGAAGCGTCGCCGCGTGTAACTGAAAGGATCGTATCAATATGGCAATCGACAGGACTCCTGTTCTTAAGCGCTGCCGTCAGCTCGGGATCGATCCCGCTGAGCTCGGTTACAGCAGCAAGAAGGAATCTATCCGTCAGCCCAAGCGCCGTCGCAAGGAATCTGAGTACGGCATGCAGCTGCGCGAGAAGCAGAAGGTCAAGTTCATCTATGGCGTTCTGGAGAAGCAGTTCCACGGCTACTTCAACAAGGCCCGTAAGATGAACGGCGTCACCGGTGAGAACCTCATGATTATCCTTGAGTCTCGCCTCGACAACGTCGTCTTCCGTCTTGGCTTCGCCCGCACCCGCAAAGAGGCTCGTCAGTCCGTCCGTCACGGTCACTTCACCGTGAACGGCAAGCGCGTGGACATCCCGTCCTACCGCGTCAAGGCCGGCGACGTCGTCGCTGTCGGCGAGAAGTTCCGTGACCTCCTCCCCATCAAGGAGGCCCTGATTTCCTCCGAGCGCTTTGAGGTCCCTGGCTGGCTCGAGGTCGATATCGAGAAGCTGTCTGGTAACGTGCTCGCTCTGCCGACGCGTGAGCAGATCAGCGGTGATATCAACGAGCAGCTCATCGTCGAGCTCTACTCTAAGTAGTCCATCCGGGCTGCTGAGGCTGGAGGTAATACATGTCAGAATTCATTAGGCCTCAGGTTCAGGTCGAAGAGATCAACGAGACGTCTGCTCGTGTCTCCGTCGAGCCGCTCGAGCGTGGCTACGGCGATACGCTGGGTAACTCCCTTCGTCGCGTTCTTCTGTCCTCGCTCGAGGGTGCCGCCGTCGAGGCTATTCAGATCGATGGTGCGCAGCACGAGTTCATGACCATCCCTAACATGGTCGAGGATGTCACCGACATCGTCCTGAATGTCAAGGGTCTTGTCTTCAGGGCTCTCGGCACGACCGACGAGGCGACCGCCACCATCTCGGTTGACGGCCCCTGCGAGGTCACCGGTGCGGACTTCTTTATTCCGTCCGAGTTTGAGCTGGTCAACCCCGAGCAGCACATTGCTACGCTCACCGAGGGTGGCCATCTCACCATGAGCATGCGCATCGGCTATGGCCGCGGCTATGTCTCTGGCGAGGCTAACCAGCGCGACAACGATCCCATCGGTGTGATCCACGTCGACTCGCTGTACTCGCCGGTTTCCCGTTGCGCCAAGCTCGTTGAGGCTTGCCGTGTCGGTCAGCACACCGACTACGACCGCCTTGTCCTCGAGATCGAGACCAACGGTTCCATCGCCCCGCGCGACGCCGTGGTCCAGGCTGCCAATATCATCAACCAGCATATGGCCGCCTTTATGAACCTTGCCGAGACCCCCGAGGTCGAGGAGGAGGCTTCGATCTTCGCTCCCGAGGTCACCAACGACAACGCCGAGCTGGACAAGCAGATCGAGGATCTGGACCTTTCCGTCCGTTCCTACAACTGCCTTAAGCGCGCCAGCATTCACTCGGTCCGTCAGCTCGTTGAGTTCTCGGAGAACGATCTGCTCAACATCCGTAACTTCGGTGTTAAGTCGATCGAGGAAGTGAAGGACAAGCTTGAGTCCATGGGCCTGAGCCTGAAGGCTTAATGCTTCGCATATTTGAGGAGAAACTAGACCATGCGTCACAACGTTAAGAAGGGCCTGAAGCTCGGCACCGATGCGAGCCACACCAAGGCCATGAAGAAGAGCCTTGCTAAGGCCCTCTTCGAGAACGACCGCATCAAGACCACCGAGACCCGCGCTAAGGCGCTGCGTTCGGTCGTCGACCCGATCATCACTTGGGCCAAGAAGGGCGACCTGCACTCTCGTCGTCTGGCTATCGCCAAGCTCGGCGATAAGCAGCTCGTTGCCGAGATCTTCGACAAGGCTGCTCAGGGCATGTGGCAGGACCGCAACGGCGGTTACACCCGCATCATGAAGCTCGGTAACCGCAAGGGCGACAACGCTCCCATCGTTATCATGGAGCTCGTCACCGAGCCTTGCACGCCTAAGGCTAAGAAGGCTGCTCCGGCCCCCAAGAAGGCCGCTGCTCCCAAGAAGGTCGAGGCTGTCGAGGAGACCGCTGAGTAGACATTCCGTCTGCATAGGCTATATTCGAGGGGTACGTTCGCGTACCCCTCTTTTTTTGTCGCGATACCGTTGCTTGTTTGTTGGGAGCGCCCATGACTGCGCCGTCTGATTTCAATTCGATTCTCGAGCTTGACGCCACCCTTGTATTCCGCGTCGCCTATGACGGCTCGTCGTATAGCGGGTTTGCCGAGCAGCCGGGACAGACGACGGTTGCGGGTGAGCTGCGTCGAGCCATCGAGACGCTGCTTCGCCGCCCGATCGATCTGACATGCGCGGGGCGTACCGATGCCGGTGTGCATGCCGTGGCTCAGTACATCAGCGTGCCCGTAACGGACGCTGAGCTCGCGTGTACGCGCCGTAGGTGGCTGCGGGCTATGGATGCCCTGCTGCCCAAAGATATCGCCATAAACGAGGTCTACAAGGCCCGTAAAGGCTTTTCTGCACGTTTTGACGCGCGTTCCCGTACGTATACGTACCGTATTGCCGATCGAGATGCGCGCCCCGTGCTGTCCCGCGGTGCCGTGTGGTGGCATCGCTATCCCTTGGATGTTGAGGCTATGTCTGCTGCCTGCCCCGCGCTGCTGGGCGAGCAGGACTTCAAAAGCTTTTGCAAGGTTGCCTCGGCTGTTGGCAAGCCCACGCATCGCTGCGTGATGCGTGCCGAGTTTGGCCATGAGGTTGCGTTTGGCGAGGACATCCTGACGTTCACCATCGAGGGCAATGCGTTTCTGCATTCGATGGTCCGTACGATCGTGGGCACGCTTGTCGAGATTGGTGTGCATCGCCATGAACCTGGGTGGATGCGTGAGGTCATCGATGCTTGCGACCGTACCGCTGCGGGCCCCACGGCTCCTGCCTGCGGCCTTACGTTTATGGGCGTGGATTACGATCCCGCCGAGCTTGTCGTGCTCGACTAGGGGAGGGCTCGACGCGTCGTGTGTCGACACCTGTCATCTGTGGGCTGCGCGTGTGCAACATCTGTTCTTGGCGTGCAATACAACCGGTGTCTCATTGCTTTTATTGCCGGGGTGTACCATGAACGACAGTTTGATTCACTGCTGTCGAGAGGACGGATAACTTGGTTCGACGTGGCTCGCATCCGCGACTTTCGGTGATCCTTGTGGTAGAAGGTTCGCCCAGCTATGCGATGCGTGCGCTCGAGAGTATCCAGAACCAAGACCTCTATGATTTGCAGATTGTCGTTGTCTGCCGCGATGCTGCGCCCGGTGTACGCCATTCGCTTCAAGTTGCTGCCGACAGGGACATCCATATTGATTTGATTGACGTCGAGGACGCTAAGCGCGGCGCTTGTCTTCGTGCCGGTTTTGATGCCTCGCGCGGCTCTCAAATCATCGCCATGAACGCCGATGAGTGGTTTGCTCCGCACGCCCTTTCCAAGATGGTCGATATCGCGTGCGATACTGCGGCAGACATAGTCTTCCCCACGGTGTCGCTCGACCGCTATGATGCACATCGAGAGCGCCATTCGCGCGTCTTGGATGCTACTCATATTTCCATTGATAGCGAATCTTCGATGGTGGCCGGGCTGCCTCAGTTGATTTTAGGCGGCCTGGTTGCTCAAGTCTCTGGCGTGATGTACACCCGTCCGCTGTTTGAAGCATGCCTTTTGTGCGATAAGACGTTTCGCACTGTTGGGTTTATGGCGTGTGCGCTCTCGCGGGCACAGCACGTCTCCGGATGCGGCGACGCTTGTTTCCACGCGGCGGCGCCTAAGCTTACAGATGCCTTTGATCCCACCATGTATGCCAAGGTATCCGATGACACCCGAGCGCTCGATGAGCTTGCGGACTCACTCTCGGAAGCAGATAGCGGTGGTTGGCTCATGCTGGCAAGCCAGAAGTTCTACTTTGCCGGACTGGTCGCCTGCATCGAGAATTTGTGTCTGAGCCCGCATGGGGTGTCATCAATTGAACGCTCCGCCCGTATGCGTGATATGCTTGAGGCACCCCGAACTCGTCAGATGGTTGCGGCGCTTAAGGATGACCACCGCGGACTCGGTTTGTTGTTTGGGCCAATTGCAAGCGCGAAGCCTACGCGTTGCGTGATGTATACGCATTTGGCTGCTTTTCTTAACCGAACTGGTGCCAAAACTGCCTAGGGGCGCTCATTTCGAAACAAACTTGCATGGAATTGTTTCGAAATGCGTTCTTATACACAAAAGCTTTCAAATAGCGTTAAACTATTCAATCATTGATTGATTGTCTCCGCCATCTTTTGGAGTGAGGGTTTGTATGGCTAAAAAACGCAATGGGCGCCAGGATGCCATTAGAGATATTGTGCGCAATAAGGACGTCCGCACGCAGCGCGTGCTGGTCGATGAGCTCCGCGCTATGGGCTTTGATTGCACGCAGGCGACTGTCTCTCGCGATATTGCCGATATGGGGCTGCGTAAGCTCCCTGAGGGCATCTATGTTCTGGCAGAGGACCTGCACCTGCAGCGTATGGTTTCCGAGCTCGTAACGGGCGTTCTGCGCACCGATAATCTGGTTATGATCAAGGCTCAGCCTGGCACGGCTTCTGGCATCGCCGCCGCCGTTGATGCGGCAGAGTTGCCCGATGTGCTTGGCTCGCTTGCCGGCAACGATACGATTTTGGTTATTGCCCAGACGGCCGAGGACGGCGAGCGTCTCGAGGCGCTGATCAATAAGCTGAGCAATTCTCGCAAGTAGGCGTGCGGGTCGTGCGCTTGGCCCTGCATGCGCTGACATAGTGGCTTGTAAGGGGTATCGACGTTGGCCGGTACCCCCTTTTTTTTGTTTGCAGGCATAAAGACCGCCCACCAGGTCGCTTTAAACTAAAAGGACCCCGAGCAGTTTAATAAGCTGCTCGGGGGCCTTGTTGCTTATGGCCGGATGATTTCTAGCCGACCGTATCGTCAGGCGTGGGCGAGGGGTCGGGAGTGGGCGTAGGCGAGGGGTCGGGAGTGGGCGTAGGCGTAGGCGTGCCGCCATCGCCGCCGGTCGAACCACCAGTGGAGCCGCCCGTCGAGCCACCGGTCGTACCGGTGCCGCCGGTGGTGTCGCCGCCTGTGGTCTCGGTGGTCGTGGTCGTTGTGGTCGTCGTGGTGGTGGTTTCCTCTTCGTCCTTGTCTTCGTCCTCGTCGCTTTCCGTCTTCTTGGTGTTGTTGGTGCCGTAGAACTTCCAGACGTTATTGTTCTTGTACGTGGGCGCCGTTCCGGTCGGGAACTCCTCGCGCTCGGTTCCGGCCAAAACAGTGTTCATGAACTTCTTAAAGACGGGCAGGTTGGTGCTGTCGCCCAGCAGGTCCGTACCGTACTTTTGGATGGGAATCTCGCCTGCGGAATAACCGGTCCACAGGGCGCATGCCAGTTGCGGCGTGTAGCCGCAGAACCACAGGTTGGTGGTGTTGTCAGTGGTACCTGTCTTGCCGGCATAGGGCTGGTTGACGCTCAGCGCGCCGGCGGCACCCGTGCCACTGCCCTGCATGACGCCGGATAGAACGTCGGTAACCGCGGCAGCCTCGCCTTCGGTGAGCACCTGCGTGGGATTGTCGGTGTGCTGGTACAGAACCGAGCCGGTACGCGAGTCGATCTCGGTGATGGCGATCGGCTGGCGATAATGGCCGCCGTTGGCAAAAGTGGCGTAGGCCGATGCCATCTCGAGCGGCGAGATGGACCCGGTGCCGAGCGTCATGACGGGAACGTCCTCGATATTGTCCTTGGCGGGGTCGATGCCGAGCTTTTTGACGAGCGACATGATCTTGTTGTTGCCGATGGCTTCTGCCACCTGAATGTAGCCGGTGTTGGATGAGTATGCCGTTGCCTGCTTAAGCGTGATGTTGCCATGGCTCTGGTTGGCATAGTTTTGCACCTTGGTCGTAGTGCCCTTGGCTGTAAGAGGCGAGTTGCAGTTGAGGGTGACGTTGGGGTTCATACCGTTTTGGATGGCAGTTGCCAGCGTAAAGGCCTTAAACGTGGAGCCCACGGGGCGCTTTGCCGTAGCGTGGTTCACGTGATTCTCGTCGGCGTTGTAGTCGTAGCCGCCCACCATGCACTTGATGTAGCCGGTCTTGGGGTCTACGACGACCATGCCCATGTCCAGGCCGTCGAGCGAAAGCGTGTCGAGCTGCGAGCGCACAGCCTCCTCGGCCACCTGTTGCATGGTGGGGTCGATGGTGGTCTTGACGGTCAGGCCGCCCTTAAAGAGCACGTCGGTCGAGAACTCCTGCTCCAGCAGCTGCTTAACATAGGCGACAAAGTAGGGCTGCGAGTATATGTCGACGCCGCTGCCCGAAATCTCGGTCACGTTGAGGGTGATGGGCTCGGCCTGTGCGGCATCGTGCTCCTCCTGCGCGATGTGGCCCAGGCGCAACATGTTGTCAAGGACCTTGTTGCGACGGGACAGCGCCAGGTCGGGGTTGACCGTGGGGTCGTACTGCGAGGGCGAGTTGGGAAGGCCGATGAGCAGCGCGGCCTCGCTGAGGGTGAGGTCGGCGGCGCTCTTGGACAGATAGGTCTCGGCTGCGGCCTCGATGCCGTAGGCGCCGTGGCCGTAATAGATGGTGTTGAGGTACATCATGAGGATCTCGTCTTTGGAGTACATGTCCTCCATCTTGACGGCGATGTAGGCCTCGCGCACCTTACGCTCGATGGTCGAGTCGAACTGCTCCTCCTGCAGGATGGTGTTGCGCACCAGCTGCTGGGTGATAGTCGAGGCGCCTTCGTGCCCGCCGCCGAGGGTTGCCACCGCAGCACGCGCGATACCCCACAGGTCGATACCGCCGTGCTCGTAGAAGCGCTCGTCCTCGACGTCAACGGTGCCCTGCAGCACGTAGGGGGAGACCTCGTCCTTGGTGATGGACTTGCGGTTTTGCGTGTAGAAGCGCGCGATCTTGTTGCCGTTGCAGTCGACGATCTCGGTGGGCTCGCTCACCAGATACGCGTTGGCGTCGGTGTAGTCGGGCAGATCGGACAGCCAGCGGTTGACGTTGCCGACCATGCCGATGCCAAATGCCACGCCCGCGATAAGCAGAAAGCCCAAAAACGAGAGCAGGATTATGGGCAGGGCATGCGTCTTTGAACGGCTGCGTCCCTGTCGTTGGCGAGGACCCATATATTGACCTCCAGGTATGTCGTGCCGGACGGTGGATGTGCCGTCGGGGCAGGATGGACATAAGTTATTACACGATAAACCAAACGGGGCGCGCGAGGCCTCGTGTATGCTGGAAGACGGCATTTTTCAGAGTGAATGCATACCTTGGTAAGGAGTTTGCCGATGGCGATTCGGACGATGGGGCCGAGCGGACAATACGAGACTGGATTGGATGGTGCCGGTGCGGCGCTGCCCGAGCTGCTGGCGCCGGCGGGCGGACTCGACCAGATGCTTGCGGCCATCGCCGCGGGCGCCGATGCCATCTATGCGGGGTTGGGCGACTTTAACGCCCGTGTGAGCGCCCATGGCTTTACGGATGACGAGCTTGCGCGCGGTTGTGCCGTGGCGCATGCCCATGGCGTGCGTGTGTACGTGACGCTCAACGTGTTCGTGTTTGACGATGAGTTGTCCGACGCGGTGGCGTTGGGAGCTCATGCACTGGAGCTGGGCGCCGATGCCCTGATTGTTGCCGATGCCGGATTGGTGTGCGCGCTGCGTGCGGCGATTCCCGGCGTCGAGATTCACCTGTCCACGCAGGCGGGCGTTCATAGCGAAGGCGCCGTGCGGCTTGCCGCCGATGAGCTGGGGGTCGAGCGCGTGACGACGGCACGCGAGCTGACGGTCGACGAGATTGCCTCCTTGTGCGGTACGGGCGTGCCTATCGAGGTGTTCTGCCACGGGGCCATCTGCATTGGCTACTCGGGTGCTTGTGAGTTCTCAGCCCTGAGACGCGGGCGCTCGGCGATGCGCGGGGACTGCACACAGCCGTGCCGCCTGGCGTACGACCTAGTGGACGAGGCGGGGGAGAGCGTCGTCGCCGTTGAGGGGGACCGTCTGCTGTGTCCGCGTGATTACCTGGGCATTGCGCACCTGCCCGAGCTTGTTGCCGCCGGCGTGGCGTCGCTCAAGATCGAGGGTCGCATGAAGAATCCCGACTATGTCTTTAACGTGGTGAGGGCGTGGCGTCACGCGCTCGATATGCTGCGCGACGGCACGTGGGATGCCAATGCGGTGCCGGCGCTCGAACGCGAGCTGGGAAGGTCGTTTAACCGTGGGTTTACCGATGCGTACCTGCGAGGGCGTTCGGGCGCCGAGCTTATGAGCTTTGAGCGTGCAATCAACCAGGGCGTGCGCGTGGGGCGCTTGGTCGCTGTGGGCCACGAAGAGGTGGCCGTTGAGCTCGACGCCGCCGTGGCGGCGGGTGACACGCTCGAGATTCGGTTCTATCCGGGTGTCGACGCGCGTCCCGATGTGCCCAAGCGCTGGCCGCAGGTGCCCTGCCCGGTGAGTGCCGCGGCGGGGGAACGCGTTGTCGTGCATTGCAAGCGTAAGGTGGACACGGGCTGCGAGGTGTACCTGATTCGCAGCGCCGGCGTGTTGGATCAGACGGCGGCGATGTTGGAGCGCATGCGGGCCGAGGCAGATGCGATTGCGCCCGTTGCGCGTGCCGTTGAGGTACTGCCCTTTGAGGACGTTGCGGTGGATGGCGGTGCGTCGACGGAGTTGGTGGAGTGCGCGGTTCCCGCTCGCATGGTTTTTGCTTGGCAGCTGATGGATGCCGACCCGCGCGGAGAACTCGATTTGTCCGACGCCGTTGTGGTGCTCGACGAAGTGTGCCGCACGGGTGACGCTGACCGGACCCGCTCACTGATGCAGCGTGCCGGGCGCGTCGTCTGCCGCAACCTGGGACAGGTGGTGATCGCTCGCGAGCTGGGCGTGACGTTTGACGTGGCGGCGCCGGTGTTCTGTGCGAACCGGACTACGCTTGCCTGGCTACGTGGGCTCGGCGCGGGTCGGGTGTACTTGCCGGCCGAGTTACTCGGCAATGATGCGGAGCGTATTGCCGAACTGACGGCCGAACTTGGTGTTCTGGGCCCCGTCGATGCCGACCACACCGAGCTCATGGTGTGCGAGCACTGCCTGCTGACCGCCGAGGGGGCTTGCGCCACCGATGCGGCGCAAGCCGGGGTATGTTGTCACGATTGCATGCGTCGTCGGCAGGCGCGCTATCTGGTTGAGCGGGATGGCACGCGTTTGCCAGTTGCCATCGATGCACGCGGCAGGACGAGGATTTTCCTGACATAGGTGCCGCGTCGCGCCGTTTTGGTTATCATAAGTGAGTTTATGAACTTCCAGCACCGCCGTATCCGGTGAGGGTGCTATAGCAAAAGGAGGATACCCAATGCTGCCTGTTGACGAGCAAATGCGTATCATCACCTCGGGCGCTGCGAAGATCGTCCCCGAGGCCGACCTTCGCAAGAAGCTTGAGAAGGGCGAGCCCCTCAACATCAAGCTCGGCGTCGACCCCACCAGCCCCGATCTGCACCTGGGCCATGCCGTGCCGCTGCGCAAGATGCGCCAGTTCCAGGACCTGGGCCACAACGTCACCCTTATCATCGGCAACGGCACCGCGCTGATCGGCGACCCCTCGGGCAAGAACTCCACGCGTCCGCAGCTTTCGCAGGAGCAGATCGAGGCCAACGCCGAGACCTATGTGAGCCAGGCCATGAAGATCCTGGACCCCGAGAAGACCACCATCGTGCACAACGGCGATTGGATCCTTTCGATGGATCTGGCCGGCCTGCTGCAGGTGTGCTCCAAGTTTACCGTCGCCCGCATCCTTGAGCGCGACGACTTTACCAAGCGCTACCAGTCCCAGACGCCGATCGCCCTGCACGAGTTTCTGTACCCCGTGATGCAGGCTTTCGACTCCGTTCAGATTAAGGCCGACGTGGAGATGGGTGGCACCGATCAGCTCTTCAACCTGCTCGCTGGCCGCGAGCTTATGGAGAAGATGGGCATGGAGCCGCAGATCGCGCTTACCATGCCGCTGCTCGAGGGCACCGACGGCGTGCGCAAGATGTCCAAGTCCTATGGCAACTACATCGGCCTGACCGATGCTCCCAAGGATATGTTCGGCAAGACCATGTCCATCCCCGACGAGATGATTGGCAAGTACTATCGTCTGGCCAGTTCGCTCACCCCGGCCGAGGTCGACAAGATCGATGCTGCTCTGGCCGACGGCTCTGCTGATCCCTATGAGCTCAAGCGCGCTCTGGGCCGCGACCTGTGCGACACCTACCACGGCGCCGGTGCCGGCGACGAGGCTCAGGCCGAGTTCGACCGCGTGTTCAAGGAGGGTCAGCTCGCCGACTTCCCCGAGAAGCATGTTGAGCTGACCGTCAATGACGAGGGCCGGATCTACCTCGCTGGCCTGCTCAAGGACCTGGGCCTTTCGGCCAGCGCCGGTCAGGCCCGCCGCGATATCGACGGCGGCGGCGTCAAGATCAACGGCGAGGCGGTGGCTCCCAAGAGCTACAACATCGACCCGAGCGCCCTCAAGCTGGGCGACACCCTCTCCGTAGGCAAGCGCAAGGGCTTCAAGTTGGTCTAACGAGCGAGTTGACCTTACAAGTGCAACAAGGCCGCAGCCGGGATTCCCGACTGCGGCCTTTTTAGGGCACTCATTGGGGACGTACTTAAATGAGTGCCCGCAGATTGAGAGTGGATAATCTCCCGTTTTTTGCCTGTCTGCGGGCTCAAAGTGGGAGATTGTCCACTCTCGTCATTTGCAGGGGGTGTATTCCTGGCCCTCCTTTTGGGCATACAATGGCTATTGGCTTGCTGCGGTGAAGGTTTGTCCGCTCCGCAGCTATTTCTACAGTTAAAGGAGTATGTATGTCCGTTGAGATCATGAGGTCTGTGATCGATGCTGCCGAGGGCCGCGTGCCCGTCGACACGCTGTTTACCAATGCGCAGATTGTCGACGTATATGGCCAGCGCGTGGCGCCCGGTAGCGTTGCCGTCAAGGACGGCGTAATCGTCGGCGTGCTCTACGACGGTCGCGACGATGCCGCCGGCACCTACGAGGCGGCTGAGGTCATTGACTGCCAGGGTCGCTATATCGCCCCCGGCTTTATCGACGGACATCTGCATATCGAGTCCTCGAACATCCGTCCCGCCGAGTATGCGCGCATGGCGGCGACGCGCGGCACCACCACTGCCATCGCCGACAGCCACGAGATCGCCAACGTTTCCGGCCTGGACGGCCTGCGCTTTATGATCGAGGACGGCCGTCGCGCGCCCATTTCCATCAAGTACATGATGCCTTCGTGCGTGCCCGCGCTGCCCGATGAGCAGGCCGGTGCCGTTATTTCGGCCGCCGATATGCAGGCGTTTTTTGCCGAGCATCCGGGTGATGTCTTTGGCCTGGGCGAGATGATGAACCTGCCGGGCGTCTTTATGGCCGATCCCGAGACCCGTGCTCGTATCGACGCTGCCAACCAGACGCCGTCCAAGCAGGTCGACGGTCACGCCCCGCTCGTTGCCGGCAAGGATCTCAACGCCTATGCCGCGGCAGGCATCATTGCCGACCACGAGTCGACGATTCCCGAGGAGGCGCTCGACAAGCTGTCCCGCGGCATGTATGTGATGCTGCGTGAGGGCACGTGCAGCCACGACCTGGCCAATTTGTCCCCGATGCTGCTGGAGAACCCTGCCCGCGCCCGCCGCTGCTGCTTTGCGACCGACGACCGCGCTCCCTCCGATGCTCTTTCGACCGGCATGATCGACAATGCCTGCCGCGTGGCCATCGAGGCCGGCATCGACCCGGTGGTCGCTATCTCCATGGCGTCCCTTTCCACGGCTGAGGCATTTGGCCTGGACCACGGCTGTCGTGACCCGCATGAGCTCCGCGGCGCGATCGCCCCGGGCAAGCGCGCCGACCTGCTGGTGCTCAACGACCTGACGTTTGTCGCGGCTCCGCATCGCGTGTATGCCGCCGGTGCGCTCGTGGCACAGGACGGCGCCTTTGTGGGCGAGATTGCACCCGAGATGGCCGAGGTTGCGGCCCTTGCCGATGAGCTGCGCGCCTCCGTTAAGCTGCCGAAGCTTTCGCTTGACGTGTTCGATTATGCCTTTAAGCCGGGCGAGGCGGTTATTGATGTGATCCCGGGCATGGCTATCACGGGCATGGTTCGTCCCGAGACTGACGAGGGCCTGCGCCGCATTATGCTGATCGAACGTCACGGCCGCGGCGTGTCGCTGCAAGCCGAGGGCGCCGACGGTGATGGTCCTGCGGGCCTGGGTCTTGTTGGCAAGCACATCGGTCGCGGCTGGGTGCGCGGCTTTACCATCACGGGCGGCGCTATCGCCTCGACGATCGGCCACGACTCGCATAACGTGTGCGTGGTGGGCGACAACGCGACCGATATGATGGCTGCCGTCGAGGCTGTTGACCAGGGCGGCCACGTGCTGGTGCGCAACGGCGAGGTCGTGGCGCGCATTCCTCTGGCGCTCGGCGGCCTGATGAGCGAGGGCACGGCCGAGGATGTCGCCGCGCAGCACGACGACTTTATGGTCAAGGCGCGCGCCATGGGTATTGAGCCGCCGCTCGACCCCATCATGGGCATCATCTTCCTGCCCCTGCCGGTCATTCCGACGCTCCGCATCCGCCCCGAGGGCATGTTCGACGTTACAACCTTCACCTACGCCGACTAGTCATTGGGGACGTTCTTAAACGACTAGTCGTCGGGGACACTCTTTGGCGTGTCGCCTGACGCCGCGACCGTGAGACCTCTGGCACGCATGAGCTATTTGCCGGGTCTATGTAACGTTTATGACTGCGGCGTCTTATATTTGAGCTCCCTTTGGGTACGTTGGAATCGGATACACGTTCGATTCCAACAAGCCCGAAGGGAGCTTTTCTATGTTTAAACTGATTGCATCCGATATGGACGGCACGCTGCTTGACGAAAACGGCCAGGTGCCTCCCGAGACCTACGAACTAATTTTGGCGCTACGCGAGCGTGGCGTGCATTTTGCCGCATCGTCAGGCCGCCGCTACGATCGCCTGTGCGAGTTCTTTGCGCCCGTTCGCGACAAGATGGACTTTGTCGCAGCTAACGGTGCCCAGGTCTACGCCGACGGCAAAATGGTAGACCGCGAGGTGTATTCGCACCTGGCGATTCGAAAACTCGCCCAGGCCGTCAGGACGTTTCCCAATTTGCATCTTGCGCTCTTTGACCGAGCCAAGTCCTTCCTGCTCGATGACGAGAGCAAGTTCGTGCGCGAGGTCGATAAGGACCTTCCCAATGCCGAGCGCATTTGGGAGCTGCCCGATCCCAGCGTAAATATCATCAAAGCGAGTATCTTTTGCGATGACGGTGCTGTTATGGACAGCGCTTACGTACTACAGCGCGAACTCGGTCAGCTCTTTACTTTTGCGCCTTCGGGCAACGCGTGGATCGACGCCATGCAGCCCGGTGTATCGAAGGCTTCGGGTATTGCGCAGCTCGCGGAGCATTATGACATTGGGCGCGATGAGGTTATGGCGTTTGGCGACTCGATGAACGACTACGAGATTATTCGCTTTGTCGGCACGGGTTGCGCGATGGAAAACGCGCGCCCCGCGCTCAAAGCGGTTGCCGATCGCGTCGTAGGCTGCAACCGTGACCACGCCGTTCAGCATGAGCTCCGTCGCGTGCTGAAGAGCATCTGCTAGACCGGTAGTTGGGGACAGACTTAAGTAAGTGAAACCACTCATTGGGGACAGACTTAAATGAGTGCCGCCAGCGACTAGCCATTTAAGAACGTCCCCAATGACTGCCGGGTTGCTGCTGCTAGGCGAGGGCGGCCATGATGGTGCGGGCGACGCCGTCGTGGTCGTTGTCGTATTCGGTGATGGCGTCGGCGGCCTCGCGGTCTTCGGGTTCGCCGTTGATCATGGCCATGCCGTGGCCCGCTGCCTGCAGCATGGGGATGTCGTTGATGTTGTCGCCGAACGCCCAGGCGTCGGCGAGACGCTCGCCCAGGTGCTCGCATAGCCACGTGAGGGCTGTTCCCTTGGTGGCGCCCTCGCCCATGACCTCGATATTCATGGCGTACGAACGCGTGACCTCAATGCCTCCGAGCGTGTCGAGCTCAGCCGAGATGGCGTCGCGATCGGCCGGGTCGTGCCAGTACATGGCGATGCGCTCGAGCACCTCGACTTCGTCGATTTTGCTGTCGATATCCATGTCGATCGGCGTTCGCGTGCGCTTGAGCGAAGCCGCGATGTGAGGATCGCCGCCACAGAATTCGTCCAGGCGCGTGTAGAGCGGGCGGGGGAGGAAGCACTGCCCGTCCGCGAAGATATCGAAGGTCACATCGTGGCCGGCGGCAATGCTATGGACGCGGTGGGCGATGGCGCGGTCGAGCGGTCGGCTCAAAATGCGCGTAGCACGTGAGACATCGGTAGGCGTACCGTCGTCGAGCTGCCAGACGCTGGCACCGTTGGCGCAGACCGCGTAGTGCACGGCAGGATGGGCGAGGATGGGCTCAAAGACGCCCGACAGCGGGCGCCCCGTGCAGGGCACAAACTCAATACCGCGGCGTGCGAGCTCGTCGAGCATCGCCCAGGTGGCGTCGCTCATCTGCTTATCGCTCGTCAGCAGCGTTCCATCCATGTCGGAAAACACAATCATTCGATGCAGCCCTTTCTACTGGCATAAAAAGCGTGGCCGAGGGCGGTGATGCCCTGGCCACGCTCGGGTTCTATAACGGTCCGCGTCCTAGCGGTCGGCGAGCGGCTTGTACTTCAGCGGCTCGATCACCGGACGGTATGCCGGGCGGATGATGCGATGCGCGCAGAAGAGCTCTTCCATGCGGTGCGCCGACCAGCCGGCCATGCGGGCGACGGCGAATAGCGGCGTAAAGAGCGTCTCGGGCACGCCGAGCATCTTGTAGATAAAGCCCGTGTACAGGTCGATGTTGGCGCAGATGGGCTTGGTCATACCGTGGTCGCGCATGACCTGGGGTGCCAGGCGCTCGATGCGCTCGATGAGTGCGAACTCTTCGCCCAAGTCCTTCTTGGCGGCAAGTGCGCGCGCGTAACGGCGGCATACCTCGGCGCGCGGGTCGCTGAGCGTATAGACGGCGTGGCCCATGCCGTAGACGAGGCCCGTGCCGTCGAAGGCCTGCTTGTCGAGGATCTTGCCCAGGTAGGCCGCGACCTCGTCCTCGTCCTCCCAGTTGGAGACATGCGCGCGGATGTCCTCGTGCATAGACACGACCTTGGCATTGGCACCGCCGTGGCGCGGGCCCTTGAGCGAGCCGATAGCCGCGGCGTAGGCGGAATACGGGTCAGTGGCCGAGGAGGACAGCACGCGGCAGGCAAACGTGGAGTTGTTGCCGCCGCCGTGCTCTGCATGCAGCATGAGCATCACGTCGAGCAGCATGGCCTCATCGCGGGTGAACGCCATACCGCCGCGGAGCACCTGTAGGATGGTCTCGGCGGTGGAGAGGCCGGGCGTGGGGTGCGGCACGTGAACCTCGGAGCCGCGAAGCTTGGCAATCGAGGCCATGTGTGCGAAGGCGGCGATGCGCGGGAGACGTGCAAGCATGGAAATAGCCACGTCGATCTCATGCTCGGGCGTAATCACGTCGGGCTCGGCATCGAAGGCGTAGAGCAGCAGCACGGCGCGCTGGAGCACGTTCATGATGCTCGACGACACCGTGGTCATGGGGAACTCTTTGACGTATTCGTCGCTCAGATGCCTAAAGGCGCCCAAGCGCTCGCAAAAACCGTCGAGCTCCTCTTTGTTGGGCAGCGAGCCCGTGATAAGCAGATAGGCGACTTCTTCGTAGCCATAGCGATTCTCGGCCTGGGCATTGTTGACCAGATCCTCGATGCTGTAGCCGCGAAGCGTGAGCTTGCCCTGATCGGGCACGACCTTTCCGTCGACCTTGTTGTAGCCGTGCACATCCGAGATACGAGTGAGGCCCGCGACCACGCCCGAGCCGTCGGCATTGCGCAGGCCGCGCTTGACATTGTGCTCGACAAACAGGCCCTCGTCATAAGGGTCGGTCGGCAGGCCGTGGTAGAGGTTTTCGCTCTCAGGCGAAATCTGGCGGCTTGCTTCGTAATCCAGAACCAGGCGGCTCAAGTGGTCATCGAAGCGGTAATAGATTTTCTTGGCGTCGTAGGCCATGCGCGCTCCTCTCCGGGCCGCATCGGGGTGACTTGCATGGGCATGCGCGCGTCAGGCTATCCCCAGCGGCTTGTTCGCTACAGGCGGTACATAAAGTTAAAGACGTCCTCGCGCTGGATAGACACATTGACGCCCGAAAGCTCGCCGGCCTCGGCCAGGGCCTTCTGCAGCTCGGCAAAGTCGAGCTTGGACTCGGCGGTGTCGGCCAGCATGGTCATGGTGAAGATGTCCTCGATAATGGACTGCGTAATGTCGCGGATGTCGACGTTGGCCTCGCCCAGAACGCGGGTGACGCCGGCGACGATGCCGGGGCGGTTCTTGCCAAGGACGGTGATGACGATGCGGGAGGACGAGATCTCGGCCATGGGAAACCCTTTCGCGTGGTTGCGGCGCGCGCGGGGCGCTCCGCTACGGTACAGTGTTCATCATTGTACCTGTCTGGCGCCAAAAGGGGTGCGCTTACAGCGGCGTTACACGTCTGCAACATGAGCGTGAGGGGGCAGGCCGCATGGGGAAGAGCCGTCTGGCGCGCGTCCAGCTCGTGTTGGGTTGATTTCCGAACTCAGCCGAACACATCGAGCGGATAGGCCGTTCCCGCAGTCAGCCGAACGCCTCCGACCGCTGATTCCAAACTGAAAACGGGGGGCATCCCCCACTATTCGGTGGGGGATACCGCTCCGCGGCGCATGCCGCGGGCGGCGCCCCTATCGGACCACCGTGACCTCAGTTGGGATGGGCCCAGCACCGCGGCGTACTCGGTGGGGTAGAGCCGACTGATCGTCTTCACGTCGCGTATGACGATATTTCGGTCGTCCGGCTCGGTGACGCCGTAGCCGAACGCCTGGAGCGTCTCGATGGACTCCTGGATTCTCTGCTGGAACATGGGTCCCGGATCGACCCTCGGCCCGAGGTACCCGCGCCAGAGGCACGGCGAGACACGCAGCATGTTATGGATTTTGGAGATTGGCTCGATGTCGGCGTAGACGTTGAGCGTCGCCATGGCGTCCTTGTGCCCGAGGATCGATTGGAGCGCCTTGATATCGCCGCCCTGGCGGATCCACTGCGTGGCGAACGTGTGGCGCAGGCCGTGGAACGTGATCAGCTCGTCGTTGGTGCCCATGAGGCCGTTGGTCTCCGAGAACGTCTTGAACGCCCTGCGGATATAGCTCGCCGTCGCGAAGGCCGCGCCCGGCTCCGACAGGATGTAGCAGTTCCCGATCTCGACCGCCCCGGTAAGGCCGCGCAAGCGCAGCTTTCCGCAGTCGATCTCGTGGGTCTCCTTCAGGAAGGGGAGTAGGCCGACCGGGTCGATGGGGATACCCCTGGCGTCATGGGTCTTGGTGTCCTTGATGAACGAACCCATTCCCTTCGCGTACGCCACCGAGTGTCTGATCGAGATCAGGCCCGTCTCGAAATCCACATCGCACCACCGAAGGCCGCAGACCTCGCCGATTCGCATCCCCGTGTGCAGGGCGAGTACGACCGCCCTCTAATCCTCGGCGGACCAATCGAGTCCAAACTCCTTTCGGGCATCCTCTTCGCTCATGACTTCGAGAAGGTCTCCGGGTTGGCAACGAAGGGCGAGGCATAGCTGCTCGAGTGTGTTGAAGCGAATGCCGCGAATATGCCCTTTTTTAATACGGGACAGGTTCACGGGCGTGGTTCCAATCCTTTCGGCAAGTTCGTTCGAGGAAATCTTTCGCTCGGCCATGATCTTGTCGAGGCGAACAATTACGGGCATGGCGTTTCCTTACGCAATCTCGTCGGAGTCGAGGTACAGCTCTCGGGCGTACAAGAAGAGCTGGGAAAGCATGAACAGGACGATGCCGAGAACCAGAGAGGTCCAATCGAATGATGAAGCGATCTCTTGGGCGCCGACGGCCCCCTCGCCGCCAAACATCGAAACGGAGGTTTTGAGTGAGCCGGCGTAGAGGCTGGTGGCAGCTTGAACAACGAAGAGAATGCCGAGCACCTTCAAGCATGTCGCAGACCCTTTCTTGAAGGGGTCTCCGCTCTTGATCGTCCACACGAGAACGGCGCTGAGGATGGTCGTAGCGATACCGATGACGGCAGGGACCAATGTCGAGATCGCAAGGGCTGGATACGCGGGGGAGTCTGCAATTACAGGGTTGTCGAGCACTTCGATTGCTGGCTTTAAGGAGAACGCCACTTGTGCGATGGCGGTGGCGCAAAGGGTCGCAGAGGCTATCGCACATGCGATGCGGAAGGAATGAAGCCGGGGAGTGCGATTGTCGGAACTCATAATAACCTCCGAAGAATTTAAAAAACTCAGGTTACTTTTTAATAGTTTATGTTAAATTGACTTTGCCGGCAAGTAATCACAGCATGCTGCAACCGAAACCCCTCTAGATTGGAGAGGATTATGTTCAGTACTGTTAAGTCGTGTTAGCTCTTGGTTTTCCTCGGCCTCGCTCTTTGTCTGTTGCTGCCGGGAGCCCCCGCTTTTGCGGATACCCCGATGCCTCCTTCCCAGGAGAGCAGCCAGTGTGCCCTCGTTGAGCCCCTCGGGTATACGGACGACGTCGTCGATACCTACTGGAGCTACAGCTGTCCTCGCGGCGTAAGCGGGCACAGCATCTCGATGTTCAACATCTCTTACAAGACGATCTCCTACCGAAATGGCTATCGCCGATCCGCGCATCATAGGGAATCCCGCCTCGCTGCAATGTGCTCCTGTGGTGTTCTTGGCACAACTGATAAATGGCAATTTGTCTATAGCACCTACTAGATGCGAGGAAGGGCCGAGCATTTTGTTCGGCCCCTCTGTTCCGACTGGATGAGGTTAAGGTTGGCGATGAATATGCTCAAAATCTCGAAGGCGATCTTTAGGTCGCTTCTCTCCTCCAGGTCGCTCTGTGTTGTCGTTGTTGCGTTGATGGTTCTTTGTGCTCTGCCCGTCTTCAGGAGCGCGGCTGGCATCGACGGACGGGTCGAATACCTCGAGTCGGGAATAACCCGTGTTGAGCAGGAATTGTCAGCATCCTATGCGGATGCGCTTGTGAATGCGGGGGAGGACGGTGTCTATACCTCTTCATCAAGCATGCCCGCGCTTCTGTACCCTCTTGCCGCGGGACGTCTTATCTTGGCACCGCTCTCTCCCCTACTTCCGTTTCTGCAGATATCGGATGGAGAGTACACCTATTATGACGGATCGAAGGAGTACTTGCTATGGGTCGCAACGGCCGTTGCCGTCTCGTTCCTTGCCGCGCGTCTTAACAAACGTGAAAAGCTCATCATCCAGGCACCGATGGGCGAGCTGGGTAGACTTGTTGCATCGAGCGTATGGGCGAGTGTTTTTGCAATGCTTGCCGTCCTCGCCATCAATCTTCCAGGGATAATCGCCGCGCTTGTGAAGAATGGCCCGGGCTCGCCGTTCTATCCGATAGGCTACATTCAATATGCGACTCCGGTTATCAAACCGGCTTGGCTGGTGTTCGCGCAGACGGCCATCTTGCAATTCTTGGTGGCAGCGTTCATCTCGCTTGTCGTTCACCTTGCCGTGAAGATTGCCAATAACCCTACGCTTGGAATCGTGTTCGTATGTGCCCTGATGGGGGTGACGATGGTTCCCGGGTATTACGGAAGATCCATCGCTTTACGTGAGTTCGCCCTGTTGAATCCCCTTACGTATGCGAACACTGAGTTGACCGTCGGCGCCTATAGCCCGTACCCGACAACGCAGATAGTGAATCTGCCTGGACTTTGCTTCGAGCGTGGCGCGATTGCCCTCGTATGCGCAATCGGGATCGAGGTGCTGGCAATTAGCCTGCTTTGCGTTGCTGGAAAGAGCGGCTGCGCGTGCCCGATATCCCCGATTTGTCTTGAGAGAGGTTCCTTCACTGCATCGAGAACGGCAACTCGTTCGAGCGCTTGTGCCTCCGCCGTTGCATACGTAAGAACGATGGGGAAACTGCTCCTGCGTTCTCCTACCCTCGCCGTATGCGCGATTGCAATGTCGACGACGATGCTGGCCCCGGCTCTGGTCGAGATGTTTCCTGACGCTGATAACGTTTCCGCTGTTCGGTATAGGGATGGGGAGCTCCGTTCAATAGATCGGTATCTAGAGCAGAACGCTGCGAATATGGACGTCGAGGGCAAAGCGGCCCTGGAAGACATGCGGGATGCTCTTTCGGGTTTCGTGTACGCGCCTATGCCTGCGGAGGGGTTTCGAAGCCTTGCGACGTACGAGCGCGCTCGAGGTGAGCTGGGCGCGGCAGATGCGACTCTCCTGCAATCGATCGGAATCGAGCCGGAGACTCCTTCTCGTGCGGAGGCGCGCGCCCTTCTGCTT
Source organism: Collinsella sp. TF09-1AT (assembly GCF_003436895.1). Classification (NCBI taxonomy): domain Bacteria; kingdom Bacillati; phylum Actinomycetota; class Coriobacteriia; order Coriobacteriales; family Coriobacteriaceae; genus Collinsella; species Collinsella sp. TF09-1AT. The sequence goes on from NZ_QSRC01000001.1 coordinate 229,515, forward strand.
GAGTCGATCGCGAGCTTGCCGGACCCCAAGGTTTACGAGTTAAGTACGAAGATGCCCCCATTAATCCTCCTTTCGTATCTCCAGGCAGCGCTTCCCTCCTTATTTTTGCTGTTGCCCGTGGTTGTCACATCGCTCGCGTGCACCCACCTGCAGTGTCGTTCCCTTCTGGTTCTCCAGATCCCCGCAACAGCGCATGTGCGTTTTCTGACGGCTGTTGCGCTGGCTCTCCTGCTTGGCTTGGTGCTGCTTTTGGTGTCGATGGTTCCCGCTGTCGTTGTGTCCGTGATTAAGAACGGTGCGGGTGGATCGGAGTATCCCGTCGCTCTCATTCGGGCGGGAGCTTCGACAACGTCCATGGTGGGGGAGGCGGTGTTGTGCAGTATTCCGTTGCTGGTCATGGCATACGGCGTGATTTCCGTCGTCGCTGCGTTGACAGCAGCGATTAGCCGCAACCCCGTTGTCACCGGAATGGTTTGCGCGGTTCTCTTGGTGTTGGGTTCGTTGAGCGCTCATGTTGAAAGCGTGGGCATGGGCGTCGCGCTGCTGGCTCCATTCGCCTCGTTTGATCCCGCTTCCCAGGTGGGGACGATTGGGTTCCTTGGGCGAGGGACGAACGCGATGCCTTTTGGAGAGGTCGTCGGCGCATCGGGCGCTCTGCTGGTGGTCTTGGGCGCCGTATCTCCGTTGATGGTGCGCTTGAGTGTTCCAAAGATCGAAAGGGGATGATCTCGATGATTGACCTTCAAACGCTGACGATCTCTTATGGAAAGAAGGTGCTCGTAGATTCGGTGAACGCTGAGTTTGCCCCGGGTACGGTCTACGGTCTCGTCGCTCCGAACGGGTATGGAAAGACGACGTTGCTGCGTGCGATGGCAGGTTTGCCGGGTCCTCGCGTGGACGGGAGCATCGTTCTGGATGAGGTGCAGGGTACGGGTGCGAGAGAGGTCCGTTCTATGATCTTCTATGCACCTGGTGAGGGGACGCTGCTGTATCCCGGATTGCGTGCGGAAGATCACCTCAAGATGGTTTGCGATATGTGGCCGCATGCTCGCGATATCGAAGAGATAGTGGAACAAACGCAGATAGGCGAGTTCGCGAAGATGAGGATCCGCACTCTGAGCCAGGGCATGAAGCAGCAGCTTACCCTGGCGATTGCGTATGCGACGGGCGCGCGGTACCTTCTATTAGATGAGCCCATGAACGCGCTCGACCCCAGCAGGGTGGACTTGCATTCCGAGATTCTCAGGAAGCTGGCCGATTCTGGTACGTGCATCATCATGTCATCCCACATCTTGGATTCGGTCGATAGGCTGTGCGATGAGATTCTGTTTTTGAAGGATGGGAGGCTCATTAGAAGCATTCCGCAAGATGATGCTGCGCCGAAGTCTCCTGGATCCCATTTCGCAAAGCCTGCCGGACGCGCCGAGGGTGCGCTAAGCACGTATCGGCGACTCTACGAAAAGGGCGGGTAGAAATGCAAGTTAAAAATCTATGTGGCCAATGTGATACCGTTGAACCCGCATATCGATACAGCTCAGCCATTCGCCTCGCCCCCGTCGCACGTATCTTCATCCGGTCTGTTACTTTTAATCTAACAATTCTTTGAGGAACGTAGGTGCTTCTAAATGTACTGTCGACTTCTTCTCAAACTAATCCTAAGAGACAAGGCCGTATGGATTTGTACGCTCGTTCTCGCTGCAGCCTTTTCCGTCCCCATTGCGTTCAATTCACCCATCTACGGGCCCTTCTTTATGAAACAGGGCATGCAGGGCTTTGTCGACGCATTCAATACGCGCGCAACCCAAGCCAACGGCAATATGAACGAGCGAGGAATCATCACGTTATCAGGGGCAATTTTGAGAAAGGAGATGTTTTCTATCCAAGACGTCCGTTAGGAGGACACAATGAAGAAAATCGTCGAAACCGGGATCACCAGGCGAGCCGCTATCGCCGCAGCGGCGGTTGGAGGAATCTCCCTACTGATGCCAAAAGGGGTGTTAGCGGCGGAATTTCAAACACTTGATCAGAATCGAATCGACTACTTCGTTCGCCCCGACCTCACTGAAAACCAGTTTGACGCGATGCTCCGCGAACGCGCGGAGGAAGAAGCTGCGCAAATCATCGAGCAAGCCCTCGCCGGGTACGATGGCGACGCACGAGCCGGGGGACGTCCGACCTACGACACGGTATACGGCAGCGTGGTAAACAAGAGCACTGGATGGCATGACGTCGCCGGACAGCCGGCGGGCGGCGTGCAGATATCGGGAGGTGGCTCTATCTTCGTATCACCTTCCGGCGGCGGATCGGTCGGTGTGTCGGTATCCCTTCCCGGAGGAGTTGGCAGCGTGAGCGTTTCCATCCCGAAGGCAAATCGCTCCCTCAGCGTGACGGGGTACGCGGTCAACATTTCCGGATCGGGCTTCTACAAGGCGACGGCGAACGTGACCCACAAGATTCAACCCTACGTCGTCTATGAGACGACGAACGGGGTACGCAGGGTCTACGCAAAGATGGCCACCAACACGTTCTACAGCATGGCTCTCGGCAAGCGCAAAGTAGGCTGACATGAAGACCGGCTCCGCCAAAATACCCATTGCGCTGGCGTTATTGGTCGCGATAGCCGCAATCGCAGTCTCTGCCGTATCCATAAAAGATGCGAACACCTTGAAACATGGCATTTCCGAAGGGTTCCGCCTAGACGGAGTGTACCGAGACCACGAGACCGGCTTAACCCAGCTCTCCTTCCTTGGGGAAGACGAAAACAGGTGGCAAATCGTCGACAGCAATGGAAATGTGACCGACGGTTCATTTGAGACAACCGGCGATCCGAACATCTTCATGTTGGCCGACCAATCAGGAGATGATTACGGATTTGTCCACCTGGCTTACGCCTCCGCAGACGGAAACCAAGGAAGCCTTTATTTGAACACCGGAACGTCGGTGCTCGAATTTGACAAGGTAACCAGCGGCCCGGCTTTCGTCGTGCCGTAAATGCAAATCGAGTGTCATGAGAGAAGAGGGGACTGGCCTTGCCAGCCCCCTCTTCCTTTTACTGCCCAAGCGGGAATGCTCACCACTGCAGTTCGCGAACGTCAGACGCTTCCTCCGCCCGCGGCACTCGGCCAGGTACATGCTGATGATGACTTGATACGGCACCACTGTACGGGCGGACTCCGCCTTGAAGTAGTCGATGTTCTAGCCGTCGATGTTCATAGTGACGCGGCGGCGCACCTTCCCGATGTAGGGGTTCGGAACGCTGTCGGAGAAGTCGACCTCGGCGGGCATCTCCATAATCTCGTCCTTGCCATTCGTTTCGATAGCTCCAATACTGCCGTCCCTCTGTCCTCGTCGATTTTCTCGCCGAGATTATCCTGATGGTCGAGCCGCCATGCCTCTCGCAATGGCAAACCGTCAGCACCCACGATTCCAGAACGTTGAAATTTGCAACGTTCTACCAGTGCGTGGGTCGTTTTGAAGGTAATTCATGGGACCATTTGTCGGTAATCCGTGGGTCATTTTTCCTCGCGTTGTGCCGAAAAGACCGTGAACCTTTTGTGGGACGCGCGGCGCCGTGGTATCATAGCCGAGTTTGTTGTCTTGGTCGGAAACCAAGACGCCTTATGCGCTGATCGGTAACCAGCGCCTGATCAATAAGGAGTCCTACCATGAAGCAGGGTATCCATCCCCAGTATGTCGAGTGCACGGTGACGTGCTCCTGCGGCAACACCTTCAAGACGCACGCTACCGTGTCCGAGATGAAGGTCGAGCTTTGCAACGAGTGCCACCCGTTCTACACCGGCCAGCAGAAGTTCGTCGACACCGGTGGACGCGTCCAGCGCTTCGCCGACAAGTTCGGTGGCGCCGCTGCCGCCCAGCTCAAGAAGGCCGAGGAGGCCAAGGCTGCCAAGGCCGCCAAGGCTGCTGAGGCCGAGGCCGCTCGCAAGGCCGCCGCTGAGGCTAAGGCTGCCGAGAAGGCTAAGCGTGCCGCTAAGTTTGCCGAGGAGGCTGCCAAGCAGGCCGCCGAGGCTCCCGCAGAGGCTCCCGTCGAGGAGGCCGCTGCCGAGGCCGAGACCACCGAGGCTGCTGAGTAAATAGCTCGCCGCGAAATCACTCGCATTCATGGCATGAGGGCCGTGCATCCATTTGGGTGCGCGGCCCTTTTCTTTTTAATTGGTGCAAACTAACCTGTCCCCATGGCACCACATGGCGGGGAGGCGGCGTTTGCCCAGATAAAATCTGCCAAAATTACCCTGTCCCATTGTGGCAGGTTGGTCGTAGTTATTACGTGGCGGTCGAGGTCGACCGTATAGGCCGCGCCTTGTTTGGCTAAAGTACAATCATCTGTGTTTAACTCGCCCGCAGCTGCACGGCGTGGGCGATGGCCAAAAAGGAAAACCACATGGGATTCATGTCAAAGCTGCTGTCCTTTGGATCCGATAAGGACCTGAAGCGCTACTACAAGATCGTCGACCAGATCAACGGTCTTGAGCCCCAGTTTGAGAAGATGACCGAGGAGGAACTCCGCGGCCAGACCGATAAGTTCCGCGAGCGTTACGCCAACGGCGAGTCGCTCGACGACATGCTCCCCGAGGCCTTTGCCACCGTGCGTGAGGCTTCCAAGCGCACCATGGGTATGCGCCACTTTGACGTGCAGCTTATTGGCGCCATGGCACTGCACGAGGGCCACATCGCCGAGATGAAGACCGGCGAAGGTAAGACCCTCGTCTCCACGTTGGCTGGCTATCTCAACGCTATTGCCGGCAAGGGCGTGCACGTCGTTACTGTCAATGATTACCTTGCCAAGCGCGACTCCGAGTGGATGGGCCGCATCTATAAGTACCTGGGCATGACCGTCGGTCTGCTCCAGAACAACATGCCGCTCGAGCTTAAGCGCCCGGCCTACCAGGCCGACGTCACCTACGGCACCAACTCTGAGTTTGGCTTTGACTACCTGCGCGACAACATGGTCACCCGTCCCGAGCAGCGCGTGCAGCGCGGTCACAACTACGCCATCGTCGACGAGGTCGACTCCATCCTGATCGATGAGGCCAGGACGCCGCTCATTATCTCGGGCGCCGGCACTAAGTCCGCCAGCACCTACAAGGACTTCGCGCGTGCCGTGCGTGGCCTTGAGCGCGGCGAGGACGTGTCGCACGACATGCTTACCGCCACCGAGGACGTTGAACCCACGGGCGACTACGTCATGGACGAGGCTAAGCACACCATCGCCGCCACCGAGCGCGGCCTTAAGAAAATCGAGCGCCGCCTGGGTATCGATGACATCTATGCCGATCTCTCCGGCCAGCTGGTCAACCACCTGCAGCAAGCGCTGAAGGCCCAGTACATGTTCCACCGCGATAAGCAGTACGTGGTCACCAACGGCGAGGTCAAGATTGTCGATGAGTTCACCGGCCGCATCATGGAAGGCCGCCGCTATTCGGAGGGCCTGCACCAGGCCATCGAGGCCAAAGAGGGCGTGCTCGTGCGCGAGGAGAACCAGACGCTGGCGACCATCACCCTGCAGAACTACTTCCGCCTGTATGACAAGCTCTCCGGTATGACCGGTACGGCACTCACCGAGGACGCCGAGTTCCGCGAGATCTACAAGCTGCCCGTCGAGGTCATCCCCTCCAACAAGCCCGTGCAGCGCGTGGACCACGAGGACCTGGTCTACCGCACCATTCAGGCTAAGTACAACGCCGTTGCCGACGACGTTGAGCGGCGCCACGCTAAGGGCCAGCCGGTCCTGGTGGGTACCGTCTCCATCGAGAGCTCCGAGAAGCTGTCCGCCGCCCTCACGAAGCGCGGTATCGCGCACGAGGTCCTCAACGCCAAGCACCACGAGCGCGAGGCCCATATCGTTGCCCAGGCTGGTCGCTATGGCGCCGTGACCATCGCTACCAACATGGCCGGCCGCGGTACCGACATCTTGCTGGGCGGTAACCCCGACGAGCTGGTGCGTGAGCGCCTGGAGTACGAGGGTCTGACCATGGAGGACGTAACGCCCGAGCAGCTCGAGCAGTTTAACGCCGAGGCCAAGGAGACTTGCAAGGCCGAGCGTGAGCGCGTTCTTGCCGCCGGCGGCCTGACCGTCATCGGCACCGAGCGTCATGAATCCCGCCGTATCGACAATCAGCTGCGCGGCCGTTCCGGCCGTCAGGGCGATCCGGGCGAGACCCAGTTCTACCTGTCGCTCGAGGACGATCTGATGCGCCTGTTCGGTGGCGACAAGATGGACCGCGTCTCCAAGATGATGGTCACGGCCGACATGGGCGACGATATGCCCATCCAGCACAAGATCATCTCCAAGGCTGTCGAGAGCGCCCAGCACAAGGTCGAGAGCATCAACTTCTCCATGCGTAAGAGCGTCCTCGAGTACGATGACGTCATGAACAAGCAGCGCCAGGTCATCTACGCCGAGCGCAACAAGATTCTGGACGGCAAGGATCTGACCGACCACATCACCGAGGTCATGCACGATACCGTGTACCGCTGCGTGCAGGAGTTCTGCACCAAGGACAGTCACGATGGCGAGCGCGACCTGGAGGGCCTGCGCAAGTGGGTCGTCGAGCTGACCGGGCATATCGATACGCCCAAGTTCCCCGATGAGGACTTCGAGGCCCTGGCTGCCGATGTTCTGGCCTACGTCGAGAAGTGCTACAACATGAAGGCCGAGCGCCTGGGTGAGGACCTCATGCGCGAGCTCAACACCCAGGTCATGCTGCGCGTCATCGATACCCGCTGGATGAACTACCTGCAGGAGATGGACTACCTCAAGACCGGTATCGGACTGCGCGGTTTTGGTCAGCGCGACCCGCTGGTCGAGTACAAGACCGAGGCTTATGGTGCCTTCCAGATGCTCGTCGACACCATGTACGAGGATTACCTGCGCACCGTCCTGCGCATCGAGATCAAGGCCGCCCCGCACGCCGTGGAGCACAAGGAGGACCCCGCGCTCGAGGGTGCACACTTCTCCGGCCCCGCCGATGTCGATGGTGACAACGGCGACTCGGTGCTGCGCAAGCAGGCGCAGGTGCAGGCCCGCACGGCTGTCCAAGGCGGACCGGCTGCCGTTAACAACGGTGGCAAGGTGACGACCTACCGCAAGTCCGAGAGCGATGACCCTTATGTCAACGTGGGCCGCAACGACCTGTGCCCTTGCGGTAGCGGTAAGAAGTTCAAGTACTGCCACGGCAGGAATCGTTAATGGCCGAGGCTTTAGAGGTAACGCCCGCCGAGCTGGACGCGTTTGCGGACCGGCTCGGCGAGGTCGAGTCGTATCTTCATTTGGACGAGAAGCGCACGCGCGTGACCGAGCTCGAGGCCAAAAGCGTGGCCCCCGGCTTTTGGGATGACGCCGACGCCGCTCGCGCCACCATGGAGGAGATCGCTCGCGCCAAGGAAGATATCGCTGCCGTGGATACCGCGCGCGGCGAGCTATCTGACGCCCGCGCGGCGCTGGAGCTTGCCGAGGAGATGGGCGACGACCCCGATGCTGCTGCGCTGCGTGAAGAGGCCGCCGTCACGGCGGAGCGCCTGTCCCGCGCCATCGACGAGCTTGAGCTTGCGAGTTGGTTTACCGGTGAGTTCGATCATGGCGACGCGATTGTGACCATCAAACCTGGACAGGGTGGCTTGGAGGCCCAGGACTGGACCTTCATGCTCTTCAAGATGTACATGAAGTACTGCCAGCGTCGCGGCTGGAAGGTCACCATTAACGACTGCCCCGCAGCCGAGGTCATCGGCATTGATCGCGCGACCTTTACCGTCGAAGGCAAGGATGCTTTTGGCATGCTGCGCGCCGAGGCCGGCGTCCACCGTCTGGTGCGCATTAGCCCCACCGACGACAAGAAGCGCCGCCAGACCACGTTTGCCGGCGTCGAGGTCATCCCCGTGCTGCCTGACGATATCGACATCGAGATCAGTCCCGACGATATCCGCGTGGACGTGTATCACGCGAGCGGCCCGGGCGGACAGGGCGTCAACACCACCGACTCCGCCGTACGCGTGACGCATTTTCCCAGCGGCATCGTTGTCACTTGCCAAAACGAGCGCAGCCAGATTCAAAACAAGGCCGCGTGCATGCAGATTCTCAAGGCCCGTCTGTACGAGATCGAGCTCGAGAAGCGCGCCGAGGCGCTCGACGAGATTCGTGGACCCAAGACCACGATCGGTTTTGGTAACCAGATTCGCAGCTACGTGCTTTACCCGTATCAGATGGTCAAGGACCTGCGCTCGGGTGTGGAGACCAGCAACGTCGAGGCCGTTCTCGACGATGGCGATCTGGATCCGTTTGTGATCGGCTACCATCGCTGGGCAACTGGCAACGCCGATGCGGAGGCCCCGTCTGTCTAAACCCATAGGGTTGGCTTTGGGCAGATGTGGCCAATACGGACCCTGAGCGGGGGTGGTATTTGGTCGGCGAATCGGTAAAATCGAATACAAGAAGAAGCTCAAAGCGCATCCGTTTGGGTGCGCTTTTTTGAGGGAGGCAGCATGGCATATCGTCTGGACATCAAGCGCATTCTTTCGATGAACTTCTTTCGCGATCTGCCCCAGATTATGTTGGGGTGCGCTCTGGCCGCTATTGCGACCGACCTGTTTTTGATTCCCAACGGCCTTGCTGCCGGTGGCGTTACGGGCCTTGCCACCATTATCCAGGCGGTCGGCGCCTCGCATGGCATATCGCTTCCCGTCGGTATCCAGACCATCGTGATGAATGCCTTGCTGCTGCTGGTCGTTATGCGCGAGGGCGGCATGTTCTATGTGGTGCAGACCGCGACGGGCTTTGTGCTGCTGGGCTTTTTCACCGACCTGTTCGCTCCGTTTGTGGCGCCGTTGGCACATGCCGATCTGATGCTGCCCGCTATGTGGGGCGGCATTATCACGGGCATCGGCTACGGCATGGTGCTGCGCGCCGGTGCCAACACCGGCGGCTCCGACACGATCGGCCAGATCATCTCGCGCAATACGTCGCTACCGGTGGGCTCCACCGTCATGGCGATCGATGTTGCCGTGTGCGCGCTGTCGGCCCCGGTCTTCTCGCTCGAAAACGCGCTGTATGCAGGTCTTTCGATGGTGATCAGCGGCTACGTGATCGATGCTGTGGTCGATGGCGGCAACAAGCGTCGTATGGTGCTCATCATCTCGGACAACTTCCCCGATATCGCGGCCGACATCATGTATGGCCTGGGCCGCGGCTGCACCAAGTTAAAGGCGACCGGTATGTATTCGGGCGCCGAGAAGCCGGTGATTATGGTCATCGTGAGCCGTCGAGAGCTCAACACCCTCAAGACAATCGTGCGCGAGCGCGATCCTCACGCCATTGTGACGGTTGCCGATGTTACGGAAACCTTTGGCGAGGGATTCAAGGACATTAACGCGTAGGGCAGGCTGCGCCCCATCCAAAAGACGTTCACATTGATAAACCGTTTCATCAGCGGGTCTGCCTGCTAAATTGCTCAAATAATGATAAAAAGTCTGGTAAAGCCATCAGTTTCCAGCATAATGAATGACGTACGTGCATTGCGGCTGTGTTGGGATTACCTTCTGTGCCGTGCGCATTTTGTCTAATGAGGATGAAAGGAAGGCACAATGAGCGACGAAGAGCTCAAAAAGGTTGCCAACGAGGTAAGGAAGGGCATCGTCACCGGCGTGCACGCTGCCAAGTCCGGCCATCCGGGCGGTTCGCTCGGCGCTGCCGACATCATGACCTATCTGTACTTTGAGGAAATGAACGTCGACCCGGCTGATCCCCACAAGGCCGACCGCGATCGCTTTGTGCTCTCCAAGGGCCACTGTGCTCCGGGTCTGTACGCCGTGCTCGCCGAGCGTGGGTTCTTCCCCAAGGAGGATCTCGAGACGCTGCGCCATATCGGTAGCCACCTGCAGGGCCACCCCAACATGAACGACACCCCGGGCGTCGATATGTCCACCGGCTCGCTGGGCCAGGGCATCTCCGCCGCCGTGGGCATGGCGGTTGCCGCCAAGCACTGGGGCGATGACTATCGCACCTACGCCCTGCTGGGTGATGGCGAGAGCGAGGAAGGCCAGGTCTGGGAGGCCGCCATGTTTGCCGGCAACCAGCAGCTCGATAACCTTTGCGTGATCGTTGACCACAACGGCCTGCAAATCGATGGTCCCGTCGAGGAGGTCAACGACCCCATGCCGCTGGCAGACAAGTTCCGCGCCTTTAAGTTCCACGTGGTGGAGCTTGCCGACGGCAACGATTTCGATCAGATCCGCGCCGCCTTTGCCGAGGCCCGCGCCACCAAGGGCCAGCCGACCGCCATTATCGCCGAGACCATGAAGGGCAAGGGCGTTTCCTTTATGGAGAACCAGGTGGGTTGGCACGGCAAGGCCCCCAACGATGAACAGTTTGAGCAGGCCATGGCAGAGCTCACGGCCGCCGGAGAGGAGCTCTAGGATGGCAGACGTCAAGAAAATCGCCACGCGCGTAAGCTACGGCGAGGCCCTCGTCGAGCTCGCCAACGAGCACGACGACTTTGTGGTCCTCGACGCCGACCTGGCCGCCGCCACGCAGACCGGCAAGTTTAAGGCCGCCTGCCCCGATCGTTTCTTCGATGTGGGTATCGCCGAGAGCAACCTGATGGGTGTTGCCGCCGGTATCGCGACCACCGGCCGCGTTGCCTTTGCGAGCACCTTTGCCATGTTCGCCGCCGGCCGCGCCTTTGAGCAGGTCCGCAACTCCATCGGCTATCCGCATCTCAACGTTAAGATTGGCGCCACGCATGCCGGTATCTCGGTGGGCGAGGACGGCGCCACGCACCAGTGCTGCGAGGATATCGCCCTCATGCGCGTTATCCCTGGCATGACCGTTATCGTTCCCGCCGACGACGTCGAGGCCCGCGCCGTGACGCGCGCCGCCTACGAGTGCGACGGCCCTGTGTACATGCGCTTTGCCCGTCTGGCCTCGCCGGTTATCAACGACCCCGAGAACTATAAGTTCGAGTTGGGCAAGGGCATCGTTATGCGCGAGGGCGCCGACGTTACCATCATTGCCTGTGGTCTGATGGTCGGCGAGGCCCTCGAGGCCGCCGAGCAGCTCGCTGCCGAGGGCATCGACGCCGAGGTCATCAACATGCACACCATCAAGCCCATCGATGCCGACCTGGTCGTCAAGAGCGCTACCAAGACCGGCCACGTCGTGACCGTCGAGGAGCACTCCGTGATCGGTGGTCTGGGCAGCGCCGTTGCCGATGTCCTGTGCGAGCAGTGCCCGACGCCGCTCAAGAAGATCGGCGTCAACGACACCTTTGGCGAGTCCGGCCCGGGTGCAGAGCTCCTGCACAAGTACGGCCTGGACGCCGCCAACATCGTGGCGACCACCAAGGAGTTCTTGGCCTAGGACAAGACGAGGCAAAGTATCGCTTCAGCAACCGTATGCAATCCATAGCAGGGGCGTCCTCAAAGAGGACGCCCCTGTTTTTTGTCGGCAACAAACAAATTAGGCCCGCACCAAGCAAGGGCTTTCTCCGGGAAACGGGCCCAGACCAGCAAAGTGCAATTCAGGCCCTTCCAACTTTGTATATGCAGCACCGTAAGATAAACGCGGCGGCCCCTTAGTAGCCGCAGGCCGCGCGCAGGGTTACCTCCCAAATCTTTCCGCAGGACGGAGGAGCCCCCGCCGCACGTAGTGCGCAGCGGGGGCTCCGACATGTCCGAGGACGATTTGGGAGGTAACCCTGCGCGCGGCCGGTGAGACCAAACCCCGCCATGCTTCTTATGTGCAGCAAAGCTAATGCTGCTAAAATACAAAGCGCTCATGTAGTTTAAACGCACGACGATAAGGAGCACCAGTGGGTAACCACTTCCGTACCTCCGGTGCGGGCGATGATGCCCCCAAGACGCAGACAGGCGTCCAGGGCAGTCGTTTCGCCACTCCGGATTCAGAGGGCCAGCCTGTTGCTCAGGCCCCCGCTCAGCCGGCAGATCAGGCACAGCCGGCATCCGATCCCTTTGCCTACAATCCCACCAGCGATGTCGCGCTTTCCGGCACGGCGGGTTTTGAGCCCGTTCAGGCCGTGACCGCTCGCGTGGAGCAGCCTCAGGCTGGCGCCGCCACGCCGCAGCCTACCATGGCCGGCATTCCCGACCCCATGGCCCCTGCGACGCCGGTTCCTCAGCCTGCGCAGTCCGGCCTCTTTGCCGCTATTCCCGACCCCACGCAGCCTGCTGCCCCGGTGGTCAAGAGCGATCAGGCAGCCGAGGTCGCAAGCCTCGATAACGCGCTCAACAATCCCGATTTTACGTCGGTGTTTGCGCCCATCGATCCGCAGGCCAGCCGCAAGAAGATGGCCAAGCAGGCCGGTGTCGAGCCCGTCATCCTTATGGAGCATGTCACCAAGATCTATCCGGCACAGCCCAACAAGCCCGCGCTCGACGATATCAACATCGAGATCTATCCGGGCGAGTTCGTCTTCCTGGTCGGTCACTCCGGCTCGGGTAAGACCACGCTGCTATCGACGCTCAACCGCGACGTCAAGCCGACGAGTGGCCGCATCCTGGTTGCCGGTCAGGATCTCATGAAGATCAAGAACCGCAAGGTTCCGTTCCTGCGCCGCCAGATTGGCGCCGTGTTCCAGGACTTTAAGCTTCTGCCGCAAAAGACCGCCTACGAAAACGTGGCGTTTGCCCTGCAGTGCATCGGCAAGCCCAAGGGCGTCATTCGCAGCCAGGTGCCCGAGGTGCTGCGCCTGGTCGGTCTGGCCGATCAGATGGACTCGCTGCCCGACCAGCTTTCCGGTGGCGAGCAGCAGCGCGTTGCCGTCGCCCGCGCTATGGTCAACCGTCCGCCGCTGCTGATCTGCGACGAGCCCACGGGTAACCTCGACCCGGCGATCTCGTTGGGCATCATGAAGCTGCTCGAGCGTATTAACCGCACCGGCACCACCGTGATCGTCGCCACGCACGACCGCGAGATGGTCGATAGCATGCACCGTCGCGTGATCGCCCTCGAGGGCGGCCACGTTATCCGCGACCAGGAGAGGGGAGGTTACGGCAACTATGGCACCAACTAACGTGGGCTACTCCTTCAAAGAGGCAATCAGCCACTTCTTCCGTAACTGGACTACCTCGCTCGGCGCCGTCATCACGATCTTCCTTTCGCTGTTTATCATCGGTCTGTTCATTATGGGCTCCGCGATGCTGAACTCCGTGATCGGCACCGTCGAGGATCAGGTTGTTATCAACGCATTCATCAGCGATGATGCCGACCAGGCGGACGTCCAGGCCTTTGAGGCCGAGCTCAAGACGTGGAGTAACGTCAAGTCCGTGACCTATAAGGATAAGGACGACGCGCTGGCCGAGTATACGAGCAAGATGTCGGGCAACGCCGATGCCACCATGAGTGCGCTCGACGGCCAGAACCCGCTTCCGGCCTCGTTCGCGATTGAGATGGACGATCCGTCTCAGGTCGAAAGCACGGCCAAGAAGCTCAAGAAGAATGCCGATTTCCAGAAGATCGCGGATGACGGCGACGTCAACGCGAGCGTGCTGTACGGCCAGGAGGAAGTGAGCCGCCTGTTCCAGGTGACCAACTACATCCGCATCGCCGCCGTGGTGCTCGTTGGCCTTCTGACCTTTATCGCATTCATCTTCATCAACAACACGATTCGCCTGTCCATCACGGCGCGTCGTCGTGAGATTGCGATTATGCGTCTGGTCGGCGCCAGCAACGGCTTCATTCGTGGCCCGTTTATCACCGAGGGCGTACTGCAGGCCATTTTGGGCTCGCTGCTTTCCATCGGTGTTCTGGAGCTGCTGCGTAATCTGATGATTCCGCGTCTGCAGGAGAGCATCGGCTGGATGTCGTTTGCCCTGCCGATGCAGTACTACCTGGTGACCTATGCTGCGCTGATTCTGGTCGGCGTGATTATCGGTCTCTTTGGTTCTGCCATCGCCATGCGCCGCTACCTGCGCGTGTAGGCATGCCTGGAATTCACCCCTTCCAACGGGTCGTCTCTTATGGGGCGGCCCGTTTTTTGATCCCTAGGGAACGGCAGGATTGCGGATCATCGTGGCGCTGGTCTATCTATGTGATCCGTTTTCCTCCGCCCCCTAAGGACCATTTGGGTAGACTCTTGGGGTGTAAACGACCATCGATAGTTAGGAGGCGCCATGGGGCGCAATAATAAGCATAAGCGTGGAGCTCGCAATAAGCGCGGGCCGGTGCGCAGCGAACGCCGTCCGAGCCTGACCGGACGCGTGCAGCTCCATGAGCATAGCGCCTACGTTGTAACCGAAAACGGCGACTACAAGGTCATGGGTCGCGGTAAGCGCGAGATCATGGATGGAGATACCGTTGCCGTGAGCATTAAGAACAGCCCACACGGTGAACGGCGCGCCGTGATCGAAGGCGTGGTTGAGCGCGCAGCCATAAGCGTGGTGGGCACGTACCAGACCGCCGGTCCGCTTGGTGTGATCGAGCCGCTCGATTCGCGTCTGAAGGCCGACTTCTTCATTCTGCCCGAGGATACCTCGGCGGATTGTCTGGGCGTCCACCCGGGTGATGCCGTTGTCGCGCGCATTTTGACCTACCCGACGCGCCTGGAATCGGGCACCGTGACGATCGAGCGCCGCATTGGCGGAGATGACGCGCCCGATTTGGGCGTTCAATATGTGATGGCGCGTTACGGCTATACCGATAGCTATCCCGAGGCCGCGCTGGACGAGGCCGAGGGACTTTCGCTCGATGTGACCGCGGCGCTTAAAGATCCGCTTCGCCGCGACCTGCGCGACCGCTTTGTCATCACGATCGACCCGGTCGACGCGCGTGACTTTGACGATGCCATTTCGCTGGAGCGCACACCCGGGGGCGGCTACAAACTGGGTGTGCATATCGCTGACGTTTCTCACTATGTGGCTTGGAACGGGCATATCGATCTTGAGGCTCGCCATCGTACGACATCGGTGTATCTGGCCGATCGCGTGCTTCCCATGCTGCCCGAACGCCTGTCCTGTGACCTGTGCTCGCTTCGCCCTGACGAGGACCGTCTGGCGTTTACCGTTGACATTGAGCTCGATGCGCAGGGCCACGTTCGCCATTACGATCCGTACCCCAGCGTGATTCGCTCGTGTGTGCGCATGGATTATGACGGCGCCGAGGCGCTGCTGGTGCGTGCCGGCGCGGTTGAGTATTCGGTGCTGGAGGGTGCGGCCGAGGATGTTGCGGCTGCCGAGACCTCGCGCGAGGAAGCGCTTGAGCGCGGTCTTGCGTGCGAGGAGGCCGCCCGCGGCTACAACGTCGACCTCGGCGATTTCCTTGTCGCCGCCAACGAACTCGCCGAACTTCGCCGTCGCATTCGTCGCGCCCGCGGCTCAGTCGATTTTGACACGGCCGAGATCCGCGCTCTATTGGATGAGGACGGAGTACCCGTGCAGATTGTCGCGCGTGAGCGTTCGTGTGCTACGTCGCTTATCGAGGAAGCCATGCTGCTCGCCAACGAGTGCGTTGCAGAGTGGCTGGCAGACCGTGATATCGAGGCCTGCTATCGCGTGCATGAGGATCCGAGCCCCGATAGCCTGCACGGTGCCGCCGTTGCGCTGGCGCAGCTAGGCATCATCGACGATCGCCGTGCTGCCGGTATTGCCCTGGGGAGTCCCGATGAGCTACAGGCTGCAGTTGATGCTGCCGCCGGTACGGCCAACGCACCGCTCGTCAACACGCTGCTTCTGCGCAGCATGCAGCGTGCGCTGTACAAACCGCGTAACGAGGGCCACTTTGCGCTCGCCGCGCCGTGCTACTGTCACTTTACGAGTCCCATCCGTCGCTACCCCGATCTGGTGGTGCACCGCGTGCTCAAACTGCAGTTGGCATACGAACAGCTGGGTGGAAAAGACGCCTTAGTGCGTACGCCCAGGCTAATCGGAAAAGGCCGGGGGTCGCTTCCGCGCATTCTGCCGCAAATTTGCCGTGCGTGCAGCGATGCCGAGCGCGCGGCCGACGCCGCCAGCCATGCGACGCAAAAAATCAAAATTGCCCAGTACTACGAGGATCGCCTGGGCGAGCGCTATGCCGGAACGGTCTCGTGGGTCAGCAGCATGGGGCTCTTTGTGCGCTTGGACCTGACGCAGGTCGAAGGCTTGGTTTCCATCAAGAGCCTGGGCAACGAGTGGTTCGAGTTCGACGAGGACGCGCTCACGCTCACAGGTGCCGACACGGGCACCCGTTACGAGCTGGGGCAGCGTGTGATCATCGAGGTCTCGCGCGTCAATACCACGCGCGGGCACTTGGACTTTAAGCTTATCCATTAGCTAAATCCCGACTCGTGGCGGGAGAGCGGAGGGCGGTCTTTCGGGGCCGCCCTCCGCATTTGAATCGTGGCCACCTTGCCCTCTGCTCGGCCGCCCGCTTACCTGCTATTTGAGAGGTAAAACCTACCAAAATAAACCTGTCCCTTTTTGGCAGGTTTACAAGAAAGCGGGGATGAGATGGCGACGGTGTACGGTTATGCGCGGGTGAGTTCGCGCGATCAGAATCTTAATCGGCAGCTGGATGCGCTGGGCGCCTATGGCGTGGGCTCGGCGAATATTTATGCCGACCATGCGAGCGGCAAGGACTTCGATCGACCGCGTTATCGCGAGCTGCTGCACGTCCTGGGAGACGGGGACGTGCTGGTGGTGCTTTCTATCGACCGACTTGGTCGTAATTACTCCGAGATTCTTGAGGAATGGCGACGCATTACCAAGGAGCTCGGAGTTGCCATTGTGGTGTTGGACATGCCATTGCTTGACACGCGCGCCAGGGCCAGCGGCGCGCCGGATGTGACCAACACCCTGATTGCCGATATAGTGCTGCAACTGCTGAGCTACGTGGCGCAGGTGGAGCGCGAGAATATCCATCGGCGCCAGGCGGAGGGAATTGCAGCGGCGCGGGCGCGAGGGGTCCGTTTCGGTCGACCTCGCAAGCCGTGCCCTCCTCAGTTTGAGCTGGTGCGCGATAGCTATGAGGCAGGCGATATTACCCGCAGCCAGGCGGCAAAGCGCCTGGGCGTGTGCGTGGGGACGTTCGATCGCTGGATGCGCGAGTCGGGGTAGGGGTTTGCGGCACGTCCGATTGGCGCCCACGCGAGGCGGTATCGGTAACAGCCCTGTTACCGATAATGCGACCTCGTTGAATCATTTTGTGTCGCGCGTATTTCCGAGCGGTCGGATTTGAGGGGCGAGCGGTAGAACGCTCGCCCTTTGTGCGCCACGATGCGGCACAATGTACCGTAAAAGCTGTTTGTATCCGGTACGAATCGTTCGTTGGTCTTTAATTCTTCTCAACGGAGGTGTTTGAGATGGCAAACGGATTGCTTTTGCGGCTTCGCGAGCGTGAGCTCAGCGCGAGCCCGGCGGAACGCAATGTCATCGCATATGTAAGCGCTCATCCGCACGAGGTGGTCGGGCTGTCCGTCCGCGGTCTTGCCGATGTCACGTTCTCCTCGCCCTCGAGCATTTTGCGCTTTTGCAAGCGCTTGGGTTTTGCGGGCTACAAGGAGTTCCAGCGCGAACTGATTGCCGAGCTGGCGCTCTTGGGTGACAAGAAAGACGTTGCCCTCGAGGACATCTCCATGGATGACAGCGTCGAACGTATCGTGGGGAAGGTGATGAAAAGCAACGTGCGCACGATCGAAGCGACGGCGCGAACGCTCGATTACACCGTCTTGGAGCGATGTGCGGCCTATCTTAAGCGGGCACGTGCGGTCAATCTGTTCGGTATCGGTGCCTCTCGTTTGGTCGCGCACGATCTGGCGCAAAAGCTCATGCGTGTCGACAAGGAGTGCCATCTGTACGACGACTGGCATGATCAGCTCTTGTGTGCCAAGAACATGCATGAGGGCGATATGGCAATCGCCTTTAGCTACTCGGGCTTGACGCAAGAGGTGCTGGACTGCACCGCCGAGGCCCAACGCCACAACTGTCCCGTTGTGGCCGTGACCAAAGTAGATGGATCATCCAAGCTTGCCACCATGGCCGATGCCGTGCTCGGCGTCGCTGCGAGTGAGCCCTTGGTCCGCAGCGGTGCCATGGCTTCGCGTATGGCCCAGCTTATGGTTGTCGATGCCCTGTACGCTGCTTACGTTGCCAGCGACTACGAACGGGCGACGCATGTCATTAAGCAAAACTACATCGAGAAACAGGAAAGATGAGGTGAATGAAATGCTCGATTTAACAAAATTCACGACCGAACAGCGTAATCAAAGGTCAATGGACCTCGATACGATGACATCGCTGCAAATCGTCACGACGATGAACGATGAGGATCTTCGTGCCGTCCAGTCGGTCACAAAAGTGCTGCCCCAGGTTGCCACAGCAATCGACTGGGCTGCTGAGGCACTCGAGCGCGGTGGGCGCGTCTTTTACATGGGCGCAGGCACCAGCGGTCGTCTGGGCGTACTCGACGCTTCGGAGTGTCCGCCCACGTTTGGCGTGTCACCCGATCTGATTGTCGGGCTCATTGCCGGAGGCGAGACGGCGTTTATCAAGGCTGTCGAAGGTGCCGAAGACAGCGAGGAGCTTGGCGCGAACGACCTGCGAGAGCGTGGACTCTCGGACAAGGATTGTGTCGTTGGCTTGGCGGCAAGCGGTCGTACTCCTTATGTGGTGGGTGGCCTTGTGTACGCCAAGGCAACTGGGTGCAAGACCATTGCAATTGCCTGCAACCAAGGGTCGAAGATCGGGGAGAGCGCAGATCTTGCCATTGAGCCCGTGCCCGGTCCCGAGGTGCTGACCGGCTCAACGAGGCTCAAGGCGGGAACGGTTCAAAAGCTCATCCTCAACATGATTTCGACCGGTGCCATGGTCAAGATCGGTAAGGTATACCAAAACCTGATGGTCGATGTGCAGCAGACGAACGAGAAGTTGGTGGTGCGCGGCCAGAACATCGTGATGGAGGCGACCGGCTGCACGCGCGAGCGCGCTGTTCAGGCGCTTGCAGATGCCGACGGCCACGTAAAAACCGCTATTGTCTCGGTACTGCTGGACTGCGATGCCGAGCAGGCTGCGGTAGCTCTTGAGCGGGCGCGCGGCCATGTTCGTGCTGCGGTGAGTGGCCATGAGAAGAACAATGCCGATGCCCAATAGGTGCGCGGCGTGAGCTGATATGACATCCAAACGAGATACCCAATACAAGGAGGAGTTATGACGAACAAAGAGCTGGCCCAAAAGCTGCTAGACCTTTTGGGCGGTAAAGACAACGTGCTCGCAAACGCGGCGTGCATGACGCGCCTGCGCGTGACCGTCAAAGACACGGGCAACGTCGACACGGAGGGCATTAAGGCACTCGACGGCGTGATGGGCCTGGTCGAGGACGACACGATGCAGATCGTGCTGGGTCCGGGCAAGGTGAATAAGGTGCTCGAGGAGTTCTCCAAGCTCACCGGCCTTGCGAAAGGCGTTGCTGACGAGAGCGTGGTTGACGCTGCGGCCACAAACAAGGCCGCGCAGAAGGCCAAGTACGAGTCCAAGCCGGTTCAGGCCTTCCTCAAGAAGATTTCCAATGTCTTCGTCGCCCTGCTTCCCGGCATCATTGCGGCTGGCCTCATCAACGGTATCTGCAACGTCATTAACGTCTCGACGGCAGGCGCGCTTGCAGGCGAGTGGTGGTACCAGGGCATTCGTTCCATGGGCTGGGCCCTGTTTGCCTATCTGCCCATCTTGGTGGGCTATAACGCGGCACGTGAGTTTGGTGGCTCCGCTGCGCTGGGCGGCATCGCCGGCATGATGTGTATCGCCAACAGTGCCATGCCCCTGCTTGCGCCTGGCGCGGCTGATCCTGCCACTGCCATTCTGCTGCCGCTTACCAATGCGCAGTACAACCCCGCAGCGGGCGGCATGATCGCGGCCCTCATCGCTGGTGCATTTTTTGCCTGGATGGAGCGTCAGATTCGCAAGGTTATGCCCAACGCACTCGACACGTTCCTGTCCCCGTTGCTGGTGCTCATCATCGGCGCCTTTGCTCTGATGCTCGTCATCCAGCCGGTTGGCGCATGGCTGACGACTGCCATCTTTAGCGTTTTGACCTTTATCTTCGAGAAGCTGGGCGTCCTGGGCGGCTATATCCTGTCGGCAGGCTTCTTGCCGCTGGTGTCCGTCGGCCTGCATCAGGCGCTCACGCCGATCCACGCTATGCTCAACGATCCCGACGGCGCTACCAAGGGTATCAATTACCTGCTGCCCATCCTTATGATGGCTGGCGGCGGCCAGGTCGGTGCCGGTCTGGCGCTGTACTTTAAGACCAAGAACGCCAAACTCAAGAAGTACGTCGCCGAGTCCATTCCCGTTGGAATCCTGGGTGTGGGCGAGCCTCTGATGTATGCTGTTACGCTGCCGCTCGTTCGCCCGTTTGTGACGGCCTGCCTGGGTGCCGGATTTGGTGGCGCGCTCGCGGCGCTGCTTCACATCGGCACGGTTTCTCAGGGCGTTTCCGGTCTGTTTGGCCTGCTGATCGTCGTTCCTGGCCAGCAGCTCGGCTACGTTGCCGCTATGCTGCTTGCCTATGCCGCCGGCTTTGTCCTGACGTGGTTCTTTGGCGTCGACGAGCAGAAGATCAACGAGTTCTTTGGCGAGTAGTTTGATATCGCGAGCCGTGTTGCTCAGAGCTCGCGGCGCGCGGCAGATTTCTTGATGCTATGGTTGTGCCGGCGGGGCTAACTGCTCCGCCGGCCTTTTTAAAGGAGCGTTGTAGCGTGAAAACGGGTATTTCGATTTATCTTTCCAGCCCTCTGCAGGATATTGAGCGGACGATTGAGCGTGGTGCTGCGGCGGGTGCGCGCTATGCGTTTACCTCACTGCATATTCCCGAGGATGGGGGAGCGGCGTATGCCGATAAGGTCCGTCATGTGCTGTCGCTGCTTTCCGCCCGCGGCATTGCGCTCATTGCCGATGTGGGGCCGCGCACGTGCGATTTGCTCGGGCTTGAGCGCATCGAGGACCTGCGCGATCTGGGGTTGGAATACCTTCGTTTGGACTATGGCTTTAGCGCCCAGCGGGTCGCGGAGCTGTCCGGTGTATTTCGCATTGTGGTCAATGCATCGACGGTGAGTTCTGATGAAATCGCATCGTGGCGTGAGGCCGGTGCCGATGTGACTCGTTTTGCCGCCTGCCACAATTTTTACCCCAAGCCTTATACCGGCTTAGCTCTGGAGGACATTGCTCGGGTGAATCTTCGTCTTGCGGCGCTTGGATTCGAAATCATGGCTTTTGTGCCGGGTGATGCTAACGTTCGCGGGCCGGTATTCGAGGGGCTGCCGACGGTTGAGGCGCAGCGCGGTCGCGCGTCAAAGGTTGCCCTCAACATGCTTGAGCTCGCACATGGCGCCGATTGCGACATTGTGTTGGTCGGCGACCCCGATCTTTCCGATGCGGGCTGGGCGCAGTTTGCTCAAGTTTCCGCCGGATACGTGGACCTGCAATGCGAGCTTGAGTCCAGTTATGCCTATGTGCGTGGGCAGATTCATCACGACCGGCCCGATTCGAGCGTCCTCATCTTTAGGTCTCAGGAGTCGCGCACGACGCATAAGCCGGATTCCGTGCCGACGGATGCCGGAGCCGGCCTGCCGCGCAAGGCGGGGTCGATCGCTGTGAGCAATAGCGGCTATGGGCGCTACGAAGGCGAGCTTGAGATTGCTCGGGTCGATCTTCCCGGTGACGAGCGCATGAACGTTGCGGGCCATATCACGCCCGAGGCAATGGAACTGCTGCCGTTCATCAAACGCGGATTCGGGGTACGGTTCGTTTAGCGTGTGACCCGTGGGCTACAATTGGGCCATCGTGCGAAGGCGCCTCGTGTGGCGTGTGCCTGCGTTGGCCGATCTATATTCGGAGGATTCCCATGACTGTACTGTTTGTTGAATATCCCAAGTGCTCGACCTGTAAGAAGGCTAAGGCATGGCTGGACGAACACGGGGTAGAGTATATCGACCGCGATATCGTTTTGGACAATCCCACGGCTGATGAGCTTGCGACCTGGATTGCTCGTTCGGGGCTGCCGGTGCGGCGCTTCTTTAATTCGTCGGGCATGAAATATCGAGAGCTGGGCCTGAAGGCGCGTCTGGATGCGGGCATGACGGATCGGGAGTGCTACGAGCTGCTGGCGACCGACGGCATGCTGGTCAAGCGTCCGCTGCTGGTGGGCGACGACTTTGCGATTCCCGGCTTTAGGGAAGCGGCTTGGGCCGAGGCGTTGCTGTAGCGGCTGCGGAAAGTGCGACCCGTTTTGAGCGCTCGGGGCGGGACGTGTTTTCCATCGGCGGGCTCGCTCGGCTCAATCCTCGAGCTGTGTCCATTCGTGCGGATCGTAGACCTTTACGTGCTTGTTGGGCTTGCCGCTCCAGTACTCCTCGTCCATAAAGGGCAGATATGCCTGAACGCCGGGGCAGATAAAGGGAATCCGCTGCTGTTGCAGTCGCTCGCGCTGGCGCTGCTCCAGGTGCGCCTCGGATATGACGGTCGGCATACCGGACAGCTCGACGAGGCTTGCCTGGATTCGCTTAAGGTCGGGGAGTCCCGCGTGCCATGACATCCGCATGATCAAAAATGAGGCGCGGCGGTAGTTTGCCTGCATCACCGTGATGGCGGGGCGCAGTGTGGGATGGATCTTGTCCCGTTCGGGCCAAAGGTCAGCAGTGATCTCGAGGCCCAGGGTCTCCCATAGGTAATCAAGCTCTTCGTCCACGGCGCCTCGATATCTACGCGATCATTGATACTTCGATTGTGTTGCCTGGTGTTATCGCTTTCGCGGTAGAATCTGCCAACGGTTGACGGCTACCGCTCGCGGCGTTTTGCCCTTCGTGTACAGCGGTCGGCTTCACAGGTCCTTCACGGGTTGGACTAAAGTAGGCCAATTTGGCTGAATTTTAAAAAAGTCAAAATTGGGGCTTGCGTCACGGCGGTACTTCCCGTATATTTCTTTCTTGCGCAAAGGCACAGCCGAGCGCAGCGATGCAGTCATTGGGATGTCGTCTAATGGCAGGACAGCGGATTCTGGTTCCGTCAATGGGGGTTCGACTCCCTCCATCCCAGCCATTGCATTTGCTACATATGGCCCGTTCGTCTAGCGGTTTAGGACGCCGCCCTCTCAAGGCGGAGATCACCAGTTCGAATCTGGTACGGGCTACCAAAATTGAACGCCCGGGCCTCGTAAGAGACCCGGGTTTTGTGTATTGACCGATATTTAAGGCGCGCGTTGAGTCTGCCGCCCGGACCGAGGAGTTGTCATGGACCTGCCTATCAGCTTGGAAGACATCACGTATGCCGAGAACTATCTGGCGCAGGGCGACCTGGCTACGGCGACGCCGCTGCTGGAGCGTCTGGTTGAGCTCGCCGAGGAGTATATCGACGCTGAGTGCAAGACGGAGGAGAAGCGCCAGTACTTTAGCTTCGATAGTAAGTTTGAGCGTCTGGCCTATCGCCGCGTGGAGAAGGATCCGCGCGAGCTGGTGCAGGTCGAGGTTCCCTTTGACCGCCTGTACTCCGACATGGCGTTTGCCTACATCCGCCAGCAGGATTATGTGAGTGCTCGGAATGCCCTGATGCAGGCCGTGCGTTGGGATCCCATGAACTGCAACTATCGCTTGGACTTGGCCGAGCTGTTCCGTGCGCTCGAGGACAAGCAGGAGTGGGCATCGCTCTCGTTCTCGGTGCTGGAGCGCGCGAGCGACGGTAAGTGCGCCGCACGCGCCTACACCAACTTGGGTCAGTACTTCTTGGAGCCCGAGACCGAGAACATTTCGGCTGCCGTGGGCTGCGCGCGTCTGGCGCTGCGCCTGGCGCCCAATGATGCGCATACGACGCGCCTGCTCAATAAGATCCATACCACCTATCCGGATGCCGCCGATGAGAGCGACGACCACGTGATGGGTGAGCTCGCCCTGCAGGGCGTGCCGACCTCACCTTCGGCCGAGATCGCCATCTGCCTGATCATGTGTGCGACCGACGCTGCGGGCGACGGCGACAAGCAGGAGGCTACGCGCCTGACGGTCCGTGCCCGCGACCTGGTGGGCGAGGAGGCATGCGCGGCGATCATTAAGCTGGTGCGCGAGAGCGATGCCGAGCTTAACGCCGAGCGCAAGGCAAAGCGCGAGGCTGCGGGCTCAAACGCCGACGACGTCAAGGAGGCCGGCGATGCCCGGTAAGCGCGAGCGCAAGCTCATTTCCAAGAATCGCTCGGCGCATCACGAGTACTTTATCGATGAGACGTTTGAGTGCGGCATTGAACTGAGCGGCACCGAGGTCAAGTCGATTCGCGAGCGCGCCTGCCAGATCACCGATACCTTCGCGCTGATCCGCGGCGGGGAGTGCTGGCTCGTCGGCCTGCATATCCACCCTTATAGCCATGGTGGCGTGTGGAATCGCGATCCCGACCGTCGGCGTCGTCTGCTGCTGCACCGCAAGGAGATCGACTTTCTTGACGGCAAACTTCGCAACCGTGGTTATGCGCTGGTTCCGTTGGAACTCTACTTTAATACCGACGGTCGCGTAAAACTGCTGCTGGGTCTGGGCCGCGGCAAGAAGCTCTACGACAAGCGCGAGGATATGGCCAAGCGTGACGTTCAGCGTGAAATCGATCGCGCGCTTAAGGAGCGTAATCGCTAGGAACGAATTTGCGGGGAGCTGCCCTGCTGTGCCCGTCCCGTCTTCCTAACTTTTTTGACACATTTTCCTCAAAGGCGGCGTCCGTTATGGGCGGCGCCTTTTTTGTGGGTACATACAGCCATGAGGTTCGATCCCGGGTTAGGGGAGTGATTGTTATGGACAAAACTGCGTTCTTTACCATGCCGAGCGGCCTGTACGTGGTGAGCGCCGCGGCAGACGGGCTGCGCGCCGGCTGCGTCATCAACACAGCAGTGCAGGTGACGTCCGCGCCGCCACGCATCTCGGTTGCCGTGAACAAGGATAACGTTACGTCTGGCGTTATCGCGTCTGCCAAGGCCTTTGCACTGACGGTGATCGACCAGACGGCTGATATGCTCTACGTTGGCAACTTTGGCTTCCGTACCAGCAGCGACTATGACAAATTTGCCAAGTACGAGACGCGCGAGACCGCACTGGGCATGCCTTATGTTCCCGAGCATGCGGCGGCGCTGTTTAGCTGCCGTTTGATTGACACCGTGGATGTGGGCACGCACCTGCTCTTTATTGGCGAGGTTGAGGATGCCGAGCGCTTGAGCGGCGAGACTCCGTTGACCTATGACTACTACCACAAGGTTCTGAAGGGTAAGACGCCGCCCAAGGCTTCTTCGTATCAAGGCTAGAAATGTTTCGAAAGTACTTGCATTATATTATTGAGAACATATACTGATAAATGAAGTACACCAGCAGTCACGTTCGAGAGGAGAACATCATGGCTGAGGAGAAGAAGACGTATAAGTTCGTATGCACCGTTTGCGGTTATGAGGTAGAGGTCGACACGCCCGAACTGCCCGAGGACTACGTGTGCCCGGTCTGTGGCGTCGGTCCCGATCAGTTCGAGCTTGTCGAGGAGTAGCTCGTAGACACACGGCTTGCAGTAACACATAGCTCTGTCCAAGGGCCCCGGTC
This sequence comes from Collinsella sp. TF09-1AT, assembly GCF_003436895.1. Taxonomy (NCBI): domain Bacteria; kingdom Bacillati; phylum Actinomycetota; class Coriobacteriia; order Coriobacteriales; family Coriobacteriaceae; genus Collinsella; species Collinsella sp. TF09-1AT. The sequence goes on from NZ_QSRC01000001.1 coordinate 255,060, forward strand.
GAATTCTCGGCCGGGGCCCTTTTGATTAATCCGTCCCCAAGGGATCACGGCTGCTGTTAGCCGATCCTGTCTGACGTGAGTCCGGCCGACCGTTTGTCTCAATCTGTAACATGTGGCGGCTCAAAACGGGCCTATCTGTTACAGATTGAGACAAAAGGTTGGAGCTGAAGAAATGTCTCGATCTGTAACATCTAGAAGCGGAAATTGGGTCCACTTGTTACAGATTGAGACAAACCAAAACCGTCCGGCAGAAGATCTCAACCCGTAACATCTAACAGTGAAAACGGGGTCTACGTGTTACAGATTGAGACAAACGGAGCTGTCTCTCGGAAAGATCTCAATCTGTAACACCTAGACACCAAAAGCGGGTCTAGACGTTACAGATCGAGACGTTTGCCTGGGTAGGTGCCCCGCTCCATTACATCCCTGTCAACAACACGACATCGAGAATCGTCACGATGGCACCGATCCCTACGAGTAGCGCGTTGAGCGGGCGCGAGTTGGCGTATTTGCCCATGACGCGGCGTGAGCTGGTGAGCCGTATGAGCACAAAGACCGTAATCGGCAGCTGAAGCGACAACAATGCCTGACTCCAGATGAGACCTTCAAAAGGATTTGGGACGACCAGACACGCCGCCACTGCGCCGGCGAAACAGGTCGCCACCCCGATCGAGGAATGTCGGTCGTGGATGTCGTATTCCTCGTCGAACATGCCCGCGGTGATGGTTCCCGCCGCCATGCCTGCCGTCACACTACTCGAGAGGCCTGCAAACAGCAGTGCCACCGCAAAGATGGTCGAGCTTGCCGGGCCCAGAATGGGGGAGAGCGTGGCCGCTGCGACGGCGATGTCGTCTACGACAATGCCGTGCGCAAAGAAGGTCGTTGCGGCCAGGATGACCATGGCCGAGTTGATTGCCCAGCCCACGCCCATCGAAAAGAGCGTGTCGAAGAGCTCGTAGCGCAGACGCTCTTCGATAACCTGCTCGCCTTGGCCTTCGAAGTGCATGGATTGGATGACCTCGGAGTGCAGGAAGAGATTGTGTGGCATAACGACCGCGCCTAGGACACTTACGATAATCGCTACCGAGCCAGTGGGCATACTGGGCGTGATCCAGCTTGCGGCGGCTTGCGGCCAGTCGACCTTGACCAGCGCAAGCTCGGCCAAAAACGAGAGTCCTACCACGCCTACGAAGGCGATGATCCAGCGTTCGGCACGCTTGTAGGAGTTCGTCATCAGCATCGCCATCGATACTGCCGCCACGATGACGCAGCCCGCACGCACGGGCAGCCCAAAGAGCATTTGAAGGGCGATTGCGCCGCCTAGGACCTCGGCCATGGCGGTGGCGATGGTCGCGAGATAGGCGCTGCCGAGCACCGCGCGTCCCACGATGCGGGGGAGGTAGCGTGTCGTGGCCTCGGCAAGACAGGCGCCCGTGGCGATACCCAGGTGTGCCGCGTTGTGCTGCAGCACAATGAGCATAATCGTGGACAGCGTGACGATCCACAGCAGCGCGTAGCCAAACTGCGAGCCCGCGGCCATATTGGAGGCCCAGTTGCCCGGGTCGATAAAGCCGACGGTGACGAGCAGCCCGGGACCGATATGCCGCGCAATGTCTAGGCCTCCGTGACCACCGGTGCGCGGGGAGCCAAAGTGATGTTTGAGATGGTTGAGCATGGTGCATTCCTGCGTGCCGTTTGTTTGACGCCACAAAGGATAACCGTTTTAGGCTCGAAAGTTAACCAAGACTAATAAAAATGCCGTATTTGAATAGGATGGTGAAAGGGGGCTGCCGAAATGTCTTGATCTGTAACAACTGGGGATGGAAATTGGGCCTAGGTGTTACAGATCGAGACAGGAAGAAATGGTCCTATGGAAAATCTCGTTCTGTAACAGCTGACCGCCAAAGCCGGCCCTTCGTGTTACAGATTGAGACATTCGGAATTGTCTCTCGAAAACATCTCAATCTGTAACAGTAAGCCGTCGAAATTGGGTCTTCCTGTTACAGATTGAGATGTTTGAAGCGGTGAGCTTACAGGCCGAACTTGGGACCCTTGTTGTCGCCCTTGAGGTCGGCGGTGTCCACTCGTAGGGCGTGCGTTACGCGATTGTTTCGAAACGGGCGGGAAACACAGCGGGCCGGCGATGCTCCTAGTATGCCTATTCAACTGACTGTCTTATATCTAGGGGAGGATCGCGATGCAGGCAGATTCCGCTCAGCAGCAGGGCCTTTATCGCCCCGAATTCGACCACGATGCATGCGGCATCGGCGCGCTTGCCGATATCAACGGCGAGCGCCATCACCAGATTCTGGACGACGCGCTGTCCATTTTGGTTAACTTGGAGCACCGCGGCGGCACGGGACTCGAGAAGAACACCGGCGACGGTGCCGGCATCCTGTTCCAGGTTCCGCATCACTTTTTTCGAAAAGAGGCTCAAAAGTGCGGCCAGATTCTGCCGACAGAGGGCGACTATGGCGTGGCCATGCTGTTCTTCCCGCAGGACGACAAGGGCGTAGAGGATGCCCGCCGCGTGTTTGAGGAGGGCTGCGCCGAGGCCGGCGTGCCGCTGCTCTTTTGGCGCGAGGTACCGGTCGACCCGCACGACCTGGGCGAGACGGCCCGCGCCTGCATGCCTACTATCTTGCAGGCCTTCCTGGGCCGTCCGGACGACACGCCCGCCGGCGATGCCTTCGAGCGCCGCCTGTACGTGTGCCGCCGTACCATCGAGAAGAAGGCCGACGCTGAGTTCGCTCTGCGTGACAAGATCTTCTACGTGTGCTCCATGAGCTCGCGCACCATCGTGTACAAGGGCATGCTGGTCGCCACGCAGATGCGCCGCTTCTTCATTGATCTTAACGACGCCGCCGTCAAGACGGCTGTGGCGCTCGTCCACTCGCGCTACTCCACCAACACCACGCCCAGCTGGGAGCGTGCGCACCCCAACCGTTTTATCATTCACAACGGCGAGATCAACACCCTTAAGGGCAACGTCAACTGGATTCGCGCCCGCGAGCCCAACCTGTACAGTCCCGTGCTGCAGCACGATCTTGAGCGCGTGATGCCCATCATCAACCGCGAGGGTTCCGACTCCGCGATTCTGGACAACGTTCTCGAGTTTTTGGTTATGAACGGTCGTCCGCTTACGCGTGCCGCATCCATGCTGCTGCCCGAGCCGTGGGACCACAACGATAGTCTGAGTGAGGAGCGTCGCGCCTACGACGCCTACCAGTCTATGCTCATGGAGCCTTGGGATGGTCCGGCGGCCATCGCCTTTACCGACGGCCGTACCCTGGGTGCCGCCCTCGACCGTAACGGCCTGCGCCCGGCTCGCTACTACGTGACGCGCGACGGCCGCTTTATGCTGGCGAGCGAGGTGGGCACCATCGAGGTGCGCCCCGAGAACATCCTGACGAGCGGCTGCCTGGGACCGGGTCAGATGCTCGAGGTCGATTTTGCCCGCGGCCGCGTGATCTACAACGACGAGCTGCGCGCCCGTTACGCCAAGGAAAAGCCCTACCGTGATTGGATTGCCGAGGAGACGCTGACCGTCGACGCGCTCGATGAGCCCGTTGCGGCAACACCCGCCGAGGACGCCGAGGTGCCTGCCGCCGTGCGCATGGCCAAGCTCGGCTACCACTGGGATGACGTCGACGAGGTCGTGCGCCCCATGGCCCAGCAGGGCAAGCCCCCGCTCGCCTCGATGGGTATCGATGCGCCGCTGGCCTGCCTGTCCAAGAAGACGCGTTCGTTCTTTGACTACTTCTATCAGTTATTCGCCCAGGTCACGAATCCGCCGATCGATGCCCTGCGCGAGCACATGGTCACCTCGACCACGCTCTACCTGGGTAACCACGGCAACCTGCTCGAGGATTCCCGCACGGCCTGTCAGCTGGTGCGCTTGGAGCGCCCGTTGCTCAACGAGGAGGAGTTCGAGCATATCTGTGCCATCGACCGTGTTGGCTTTAAGACCCGTCGTTTCCGTGCCGTCTACCGCCGCGATGCCGGCGAGGGCGCGCTGCAGGCTGCGCTCAAGCAGCTTGCCGAGGACGTCGAGGCTGCGGTCCGCGACGGCGTGAACATCGTGGTGCTGAGCGATCGCGCCGGAGCGGGCGAGGTGCCCGTGCCCTCGCTGCTTGCCGTGGGCTGTGTGCACAACCATCTGATCCGCGCCGGTGTGCGCACCTTTGCCGATATCGTGGTGGAGTGCGGCGACGCGGTGTCCCCGCACGACTTTGCGGCACTGGTGGGCTACTCCGCGAGCGGCATCTATCCGTATAACGCGCATGCGTGCATCCGCGATCTGGCGGCACGCGGCGACCTGGACGTGACGGCCGAGCAGGGCATCGCCAATTACAACAAGGCTGCGACCGCCGGCATCGTCTCCATCATGTCCAAGATGGGCATCTCCACGGTGCAGAGCTATCATTCCGCGCAAATCTTCGAGGCCGTGGGCTTTACGCCGGAGTTCGTCAACGCGTACTTTGCCGGCACGGTGAGCCGTGTGGGCGGTATGGGTGTCGAGGACGTTGAGCGCGAGCAAAACGAGCGATACGACGCCGCGCTCGCTATCCTTAAGAGCCCGGCTCCCGATCAGCTGCCCACACTGGGCCTGACCAAGTGGCGCCCGCTCGGCGGCGAGGATCACCTGATCGACCCCCAGACTGTCTACCTGCTGCAGACTGCCTGTCGCGAGGACAGCTACGACACCTTTAAGGAGTACAGCACCCGCCTGCACCGCACCGGTCGTGCCGTGCGCCTGCGCGACCTGCTGGACTTTAATGCCAGCGGCCGCACTCCGGTGGCACTCGACGAGGTCGAGCCCGCGCTCAACATCGTCCGCCGCTTTAACACCGGCGCCATGTCGTACGGCTCCATCAGCAAAGAGGCGCACGAGTGCATGGCCATCGCCATGAATCGCCTGCATGGACGTTCCAACTCGGGTGAGGGCGGCGAGGACCCGCGTCGCGAGACCCCGCTGGCCAACGGCGACTCCAAGAACTCCGCCATCAAGCAGGTGGCAAGCGCGCGCTTTGGCGTGACGAGCCGTTACCTGTGCAGCGCCTTCGAGATTCAGATCAAGATGGCCCAGGGCGCCAAGCCCGGCGAGGGTGGCCACCTGCCCGGTAAGAAGGTCTACCCCTGGATCGCCGAGGTCCGTCAGTCCACGCCCGGCATCGGCCTGATCTCGCCTCCGCCGCACCACGATATTTACTCCATCGAGGACCTGGCAGAGCTGATCTTTGACCTTAAGAACGCCAACCCCGGCGCGCGCGTGTCGGTCAAGCTGGTCAGCGAGGCCGGCGTCGGTACCATCGCCACCGGTGTGGCCAAGGGTGCTGCCGACAAGATCTTGATCAGCGGCCACAATGGCGGCTCGGGTGCCGCTGCGCGCGACTCTATCTGGCATGCGGGTCTGCCGCTGGAGCTCGGCCTTGCCGAGGCCCAGCAGACGCTGCTGCAAAACGGCCTGCGCTCGCGCGTGGTGCTCGAGGCCGACGGCAAACTCATGGACGGCACCGATGTCGCCGTCGCCTGCTTGCTGGGTGCCGAGGAGTTTGGTTTTGCGACCATGCCGCTCATCTCGATGGGCTGCCTCATGCAGCGCGACTGCCAGCAGGATACCTGCCCGGCCGGCATCGCCACGCAAAACTGCCGCCTGCGTCGTGGCTTCCGCGGCAAGCCCGAGCACGTCGAGCACTTTATGCTCTTTGTTGCCGAGCAGCTGCGCGAGGTCATGGCGAGCCTGGGCTTCCGCACCGTCGACGAGATGGTCGGCCATCCCGAGTGCTTGCGCCAGATCGAGGTCCCGGGCAACCACAAGGCCAACCTGCTCGATCTGTCGCCCGTGCTGGCGAGCGCGACCTGCGAGTTCGGTGCCCACATTCCGGGTGCCGACGGTCGTCACTTCCTGCCGCAGATGGCTGCCGACAGTGAGCTCGACAAGACGCTCGACTCCACGCTGTTTGTGCCCTACACGGCCGATGCTCGTGCGCACCTGCGTCCGATTCGCTTCCGCGCCGATATCGCAAACGTCAACCGCTGCGTTGGCACCATTCTGGGCAACGCGGTGACCAAGGCGCATCCCGAGGGCCTGCCCGCCGGCTCCATCACCATCGATTGCGATGGATCTGCTGGTCAGAGCTTTGGCGCGTTCCTGCCGCGCGGCATTACGCTCAACGTGTGCGGTGACGCCAATGACTACTTTGGCAAGGGCCTTTCGGGCGGCGAGGTGTCGGTGCGCCCCAACCCGCATGCGACCTACAAGTTCGACGAGAACATCATCGTGGGCAACGTTGCGTTCTTTGGCGCCACGAGCGGCCGCGGCTTCATTAACGGTCTGGCCGGCCAGCGCTTTGGCGTGCGCAACTCCGGTGCTACCGTGGTGGTCGAGGGCTGCGGAAACCACGGCTGCGAGTACATGACGGGCGGCCTGGCGCTCATCCTGGGCGAGGTCGGGCAGAACTTCGCCGCCGGCATGACTGGTGGCGTGGCCTATGTCTTTGACCAGTACGGCACGCTCGATGCCCGTGTGAACCACGAGAGCGTTGAGCTCAAGGCCCCGACGGCCGACGAACTGACGCAGATTCGTGCGCTCATCCAGGAGCACGTGGACGCGACGCAGAGCCCGCGCGGCATTAAGCTGCTCTACAGCTTTGAGACGATGAGCAAGCACTTTGTGAAGGTCATTCCGACCGAGTACGAGCGCGTGCTGGCGATTGTCGCCGCGGGCGAGGCTGCCGGGAAGACGCATGCTCAGGCCGAGGAGCTGGCGTTTGACATCGTGACCGGTCGCGCGAGTGCCGCGGATGTTGCTCGCTTCGATGCTGCGGGCGATGCTGCGGGCGCTGTGCCCGCCGCCGCCAGCTCTGTTGCTTCGACCAAGAAGGAGGCGTAAGTGCCATGGGTAAGCCCGGTGCTTTTCTTGATATCGATCGCGTGACCCACGAGCTGCGCCCCGTGGAGGAGCGCAGCCGCGATTTCGATCCGCTGTACGTGGAGCTCGACGACGATGCGCGCCGTGCCCAGGCGAGCCGCTGCATGATGTGCGGTGTGGCGTTTTGTCAGATGGGCGCGAGCTTTGGCAAGGCGCGTCCGAGTGGCTGCCCACTGCACAATCTGATTCCCGAGTGGAACGAGCTAGTGTATCGCGGCCGCTGGAACGAGGCTGCCGAGCGTCTGTCACTCACCTCGCCCATGCCCGAGTTCACGAGCCGCGTGTGCCCGGCGCTGTGCGAGGCCGCGTGCAACCTGGGTTCGGTCGACGGCCAGCCCACGACGATTCACGATAACGAGCGCGCGATTAGCGACCATGAGTGGGCCAACGGCGGTCCGCGACGCTTTGAGCCGGCGGGGGAGGATGCGCCCACGGTCGCCGTGGTTGGTTCTGGACCGGCTGGTCTGGTGGCTGCATGGGAGCTTGCGCGTCGCGGCGCCCGTGTGACGGTGTTTGAGCGCGATGACCGCCCGGGCGGTCTGCTCATGTATGGCATTCCCAACATGAAGCTCGAGAAGTCCGTGGTCGAGCGTCGCGTGGCGCTCATGCGTGAGTTGGGCATTGTGTTTGAGCTGAGCGCCGATGTGACGGACCCTGCGGTGGCAGCCAAGCTCGATGGCTTTGACGCTGTCGTGGTGGCTGCTGGTGCCCGTGCCCCGCGCGGGCTTTCGGCTGCGAACATCGAAGTGCCCGGCGTGGTGTATGCCGTGGACTACCTGACGGCTTCGACCGTCTCGCTGCTCGATGGTGGCGAGCTCGCGGTGGACGCTCGCGGTCTGGACGTCGTGGTCATTGGCGGCGGCGATACCGGCAACGACTGCGTGGGTACCGCCGTGCGCCAGGGTGCGCGCAGTGTGCGCCAGTTTGAGTTTTTGCCGGCCGCGCCCGATAAGCGCGCGGCGAGCAACCCCTGGCCGCAGTGGCCCAACGTTAAGAAGACCGACTACGGCCAGCAGGAGGCTATCGCTGCGATGGGTGGCGAGATGCGTGCCTGGGGCGTGGATACGCTCGAGGTGCTGCTGGACAAGAAGGGTGCGGCTGCGGGCCTGCGCGTGGTCGATCTGGATTGGTCGGCGGGAAAGCCCGAGCACATCGCGGGCTCCGAGCACGAGGTGCCGGCGCAGCTGGTGCTCATCGCCTGCGGCTTTACGGGTCCGGAGCACAGCGTGTTCGAAGCTGTCGGCGTGCCTGTTGCCACGGCCGGGCGACCTCTGCCCGTAATGGCTGCCGAGGGTTCGCATCGTGCAGCTCGCGTGGATGGCGTTGCTGCGGATGCCGCGCCGGTGTTTGTTGCCGGCGACGCCCGCAACGGCAGCTCGCTCGTGGTGAACGCCATGGCCGACGCCCTGGCCTGTGCTGCCGAAGTTGCAGACGCGCTGGAGCTGTAAGGTAGTCGCCCACAATCGAATCAACAAGGGCTGTCCCCAACTGCCGGCACAAAAGGAACGTCCCTAAGTGCCGGCAGTTGGGGACGTTCCTTTTCTGTCGGCATTCGGGGACACTCCTTGCGGATTTGCGAGCGATTTGCTCGTTTGTCGACGTACGGGTGTTCATTTGTCGACTTTTTGGGCTGTGGTCACCTGTTGTTTCTGTGGTGGCTGCGGGCATCTGGCTCAAAAGGTCGGGTTGGCTGTCTATGTCTACCTGCGGTTTCTTTGCGGTGCGCTCATTCGGTCAAGCTTTTCGTCAAGTGTTTGGTCAGCATCTGGTTTGCAGCCGGAGGCCTATTTTGCCCGCGCTTGCCTCGGTTGCTTGCCCTCCTCGTAAGCTCAAATTGAGGTCCATCAGTTTGAGGAGGATGCCATGACTGACCAAGTTTTTGACCGAGCAGAGCTGGCCGAAGCCGTCGGCAACGATATTGCCGACATGGCTCACTTTTGGATGCTGCGGAAGTTCCAGTTTTTGGAGTCGGCGCGCGAACAGTTCGAGATCATTGTCGATCCGTGGCTCAGCTATTGCACCGAACCTTCTCAAAACGAAATCATGGCCTACAACATGGCGTTTACCGATTGGCTGCTGTTTGAGCGCCCCTATCGCCATGGCAAGACGCTGCTCGAGCTATATGTGGATGAGCCGCCAGCATCGATTTTGCCAGCCTCGCTCAAGCGGCTCGAGCAGGTGCGCGACACGCAGTACTTCTCTCGCTTTGGCATTTTGGATAAGGATCCTGCGTCCGGCATGGTCGCGCTGAAGGACACACGCACCGATCATCGCTTTGATGTCTACAATCCCCATATCGTGCAAAAGGAGCATTGGAATGACGGCGCGATCGCGGTGCGCATCGCGTGCGTTGACGATGTCTGGCTTGCGGTGGGACAGCTCTACCTATATGACATCGCGCGCCTGAACGACACGGCGGTCGACGGGCCGGGTGCGGTGCATCCCGAGGATCTGCAGGACGGCTTTGACACCTCGTGCATCAGCTTCTTCTTGCGTCTGGTCCGCGACATCATGGGCGCCCAGGGGCGGTACGTAAAGTCCCTCAACATCTACGAGCAAGAGTGGGAGTAGGGGATGGGCAGCTGTCGCCTGCCTTGCCCTCTGTCTTTATGTCTCGATCAGTAACGTTTAGGGACAAAAAACCGGTCTACCTGTTACAGATCGAGACGAATGCTTGGGCGCCGCTGGTTTGTCTAAATCTGTAACGTTTAGGGGCCTGGAGAACGTCTAACTGTTACAGATCGAGACGTTTGGCACCTGGCTGGGGGAATGTCTCAATCTGTAACATCTACAGGCTGAAAGTCGACCTTACTGTTACAGATTGAGACAAAGGTTGGACGCACGACTGAAAATCTCGATCTGTAACAACTAGAGGCTCAAAGACTGTCTTCCTGTTACAGATCAAGACATTAGTCAGCGGAGGCAACGGTGACGATGGTCCAGTTGTCCGATGTGGTGGTGATGGAAGTGTCTAATACCGTTTTCAAACACAAGCATACGACTCGCAACACGTTGGCACGGAACAGGATGCTCGCGCGGCTCACGGAGGCGACCGAGCAAGGTGCACTGCTCGCAACGCATGACAATGCCGAGCTCATGTGGCTGCGACGCCATGTTGGAACCGACGATATCGCGGAACCCGAGTCGTATCTGTTCTGTTTTCAACATGATTGGGATACGTTGACACCGGCGGAGCGAGCGCTGCGTACCATCAAAGGGCTTGCGAAGTTTCATCCAGATTGGGCGTTTTGGGGTTATGACGCGGCACTTTTGTGGGGTTTGGAGGTGCCGAATGATCTGCTCGGGCCGCGTTTTCTTGTTAAGACGGGTTGTTCAGTGACGTTGAGCAGCGGGTGCAGGTTGTTGCGTCCACAGGTGGCGGGCACGCTCGAGCGTGTTGATGGCGTGCGGGTGACGTCGTTTTGGCGCACGGTGGAGGATTGCTTGCTGCGTGCGCCGTTCTCCTACGGGTTGGCGATTGCCGATTCTGCACTGCGGGCGAAAAGTGTATCACGTGGGGATTTGTGCGAGCGCCTCCGCGCCGATTGCGAGGGCAGGCGAGGGTATCGCAGGGCACAGGTGATCGCGTCGTATGCGGACGGGCTGTCCGAAAACGGCGGCGAGTCGCGGTTCCGAGCGTTCTTTATTGCGTACGGCTTTCCGGTTCCGGAGCTGCAGGTGGAGTTTCGCGACCCGCTCGATCCGAGCCAGGTGTTTCGGGTTGATTATTTCTGGAAGCTCGAGGACGGGACATGTGTCATCGGCGAGCTCGACGGGAAGGGAAAGTATACCCTGCAGGATGGTGGGGATCGGGAGTCGGTCGACCCATTCGTGGCAGAACGTCAGCGAGAGTCTCATCTGACGATGCTCGGGCACAAGGTGCTTCGGTTTACGTTTGATGAACTCAAGAACCCGGGGAAACTGGCTGAAAAGATGAGACTGGCGGGAATTCAACAGCGGGCCGATCTGGCTGAGGAATGGAGACGCCAGTGGTATGGGTGCTAAGGGGTGCAACTGACGCGAATGTGGTTGTTCCTGCCGAGTTTGTCTCGATTTGTAACATCTAGTGGCCCAAAAACCGGGTTTACTGTTGCAGATCGAGACGTTCGGCACACACGGCTGGGACATCGCCGCGCTGGCCTCTCTATCCTCACATCCTCCCTTTTCTCCGTTAACCGATACATCGACTGCATCTCCGTCGCCTTGGGCGATAATGGACAAATGTTCAAGTTAATCGTGAGGGAGGAGCTCGATATGGCGTCTGCCGATCGTTCCACGTTGTTTATCAATGCGACCGTCCTGGATGGTTCGGAACATATGGAGTTGCAACCCGATATGGCCGTGACTGTTGAGCGCGGCGTCATCACCTGGATGGGGCCGAGCGCAGTGGCGCAGGCGCCCGCGGGTGCCGAGGTTATCGACCTGGGTGGTGCGTATCTCATGCCCGGTCTCATCAATATGCACGTGCACCTGTGCGGCTCGGGCAAACCGGTCTCGGCCGGCGATGCGGGAGCGCTGATGAAGAAACTCGATAATCCCGTGGGCCGTGCCATCGTCCGCCGCATCCTCAAGGGTAGTGCCCAGCAGCAGCTGGCAAGCGGCGTGACCACGGTGCGCGGCGCGGGCGATCCGTTGTTTGCCGATCTCGCCGTGCGCGACGCTATCGACGCCGGCAGATATCAGGGTCCGCGCCTGGTAGCGCCGGGAACGGGCGTCACGGTGCCGGGCGGTCACGGTGCGGGCTTGTTCGCGCAGGTGGCCAACAGCCCCGTCGAGGCAGCCGAGCAGGTGCGAGACCTGTATGCGCGCGGTGCCGATGTCATCAAGCTGTTCGTGACGGGCGGCGTGTTCGACGCTACCGAGGTGGGCGAGCCTGGCGTGCTGCGCATGCCGGTCGAGGTTGCCGCGGCGGCGTGCAAGGCGGCGCACGAGGTGGGCCTGCCGGTTATGGCTCATGTCGAGAGCACCGAGGGCGTGAAGGCCGCGCTTGAGGCCGGCGTCGATACGATCGAGCACGGTGCCCCGATGACGCCCGAGATCTTGGGACTATACCGCGGCGCCGCAGGCACTCAGCTTGAGGATCGTGCACCCAGCGTTACCTGCACTATCAGCCCGGCGCTGCCGTTTGTGCTGCTCGACCCGGAGAAGACCCATTCGACCGATACGCAAAAGAAGAACGGCGATATCGTGTGCTCGGGCATTATCGAGAGTGCTCGTGCGGCGCTGGAAGCCGGTATCAAGGTAGGCCTGGGCACGGACTCGAGCTGCCCGTTTGTGACGCAGTACGACATGTGGCGCGAGGTAGCCTATTTTGCCAAGTACGTGGGTGTGAGCAACGCCTTTGCGCTGCATACGGCCACGCAGGTCAATGCTGAGCTGCTGGGTCTGGGCGGCGAGACCGGCACGATCGAGTGCGGCAAGGCCGCCGATATCCTGGTGACGCGCGAGAATCCTCTGGATGATCTGTGTGCCCTGCGTGAGCCGGTACACGTAATGTGCCGCGGCGATCTGGTGCGCAAGCTCAGGGTGAAGCGCATCCCCGAGGTGGATGCCGAGCTCGACGCGATTATGGCCATGCCTGCCGAAGCGCTGGCTGAGGAGCTTGCCCGCGACGGCGTGGCGTAGATGTGACAAAGGGACGACTCCATTACCGCATGCAAAAAGCCGAGGTCTCAACACGAGGCCTCGGCTTTTTTATCGAACAAATACTTAAGATTTGGGACAAACAAACCTGATTAATTTGTCCCGCGTGCGGGCGCTAGGAGCGTGTTTCCATCTTGGCGTGGCACTTGGGGCAGGTGACGCGGATCTTGCCCTTACCCTTGGGGACGGACAGCATCTGACCGCAGTTAGGGCACTTAAGGTAGGCCGTGGTCTTGCGGCCCTTCCACATCTTCTTGGCCGTTCGCTTGGCGCGCTCAAAGTCTTCCTTGCTGGTGCCGGCCGCGCGCGAGGCGTTGGCAGCCGCGGCGCCGCCACCCAAGCTGGCGACGAACTTACCTAGGCCGGGGACGTTTGCGGTCGCGGCGACAAAGGCCTCGTTCTCCTTACGACGTGCGTCGATATTTTTGGATAGGCCGCGCAGCACGCCAATCACGATTACGGCGATGGCAATCCAGCTGAGCCACTGGATGCGGGCTATCGATCCGATCATCGCGATGACGATGCCGGCAAAACCCATCACGATGGTGAGCTCATCGGCACCATTGCGACCCTTCATAAAGTCATTCATGCAAATTGCCTTTCGTTCGATATGCTGCACGCCTTTATACCCGATTTAGAGCAAGGGGGACAGGTTAATCTGCACCAATGTGGCGTAGACGTACCCGTCCCTGATGCACCATGATGGTGTAATGCAACCTGTCCCCTTTGCATCAGTTACTTGGAGAGCTTGTCGACGACGCGTTCGATCTCGGCGAGCTTAGCGGCTTTGAGGTCTTCGTCGCCCGATTCGATTGCCGAGGTCACGCAGCCCTCAATATGCGCCTTGAGCACGTCGGCGTTAATGCGCGCGAGGAGCGCCTGTGTGGCCATGAGCTGCGTGGAGATGTCGACGCAATAGCGGTCCTCCTCGACCATCCGCAGGATGCCATCAATCTGGCCGCGCGCCGTCTTGAGCATGCGGGTCACCGATTTATGGTCTGCCATCATGGCGGGTCCTCGTTTCTGATCGATGGGGTAGGTATCTCCGACGGCGCTAGGCAGCGGTCACCGAAAGGGCATGGAACTTCTCGCCGGCGCCCTCGACGACGGCAGCGAGCTGCTCGGCGGTCACGGTGTCGGCGCACTCCACCTGGACGGTCTGAGTCTCGTGGTCGGCGTCGGCGTCGGTCACGCCTGCCACGTTGAGCAGTGCCGTCTCGACAGTAGCATCGCAGTGGCCGCACATAAGGCCGGAAGTCTTGATTGTGTAACGCATGGGTGTACTCCTTATCGATTGAGATTATTTGACAGTTTAGTCGTGAACAGCGTCATCTTAAAGGTGCGCTGAGGTGCCCGAGATTGCCCCGAAAGAGGAGCGAAGCGTACTTGGGTACGCGAGCGACGGTTTGAGGGGCAAGGTCGGGTGCCTCAGCGCACCGTCTTGGGCTTAAAGGATTTTAGACGCAGGGCGTTGCTTACGACACATACGCTCGACAGACTCATGGCCGCAGCGCCAAACATCGGCGAGAGTTGCCAGCCGGTGAGCGGGAAGAACACGCCCGCGGCGAGCGGAATGCCGATACCGTTGTAGAACAGTGCCCAGAACAGGTCCTGCTTGATGTTGCGGATCGTGGCGCGCGAAAGCTCGATGGCGCGGGCGACGTCCATGAGGTCGCTGCGCATGAGTACCACGTCGGCGCCCTCCTTGGCGATGTCGGCGCCGGTGCCAATGGCAAGTCCCACGTCGGCGCGCGCCAGGGCGGGGGAGTCGTTGATGCCGTCGCCCACCATGGCGACCTTGCTGCCCGCATCCTGCAGTTCGTGCACGTGGCGTTCCTTGTCGGCGGGCAGGACGTCGGCGATAACCTGTTCGCTGGTGAGTCCCACGCGGCGGGCGATGGCCTCGGCCGTCACGCGGTTGTCGCCGGTGAGCATGCGCACGTCGACGCCGAGCTTGCGGAGCGCGGCGATGGCCTCGGCGCTCGTTTCTTTGACCTCGTCAGCCACGGCGATGGTGCCGGCAAGCTCGCCGTTCTTGGCAAAGAATAGCGGCGTCTTGCCCTCGGCAGCGAACTGCTCGGCAAGACCGGCGGGCACCTCCACGCCCAGCTCGTCCATCAGGCGCGCGTTGCCGGCGGCGATGGCGTTTTGCCCCTCGCGTGCCGTAACGCCGCGACCGGGTACGGCGGCAAAGTCTTCAACCGAGCGAGCGACAATGCCGCGTGTCTCGCACTCGGCCATAATCGACTCTGCCAGCGGGTGCTCGCTCTGGCGTTCCAGCGCAGCGGCAAGCTTCAGCAGCGCCTTCTCACTCGCCGCGGGTGACCCGTCAGCGCGCGTGGCTACCACGATATCGGTCACGGCAGGCTTGCCGCGGGTGACCGTGCCCGTCTTATCGAGCACCACGGTGCCCACGCTGCGCAGGTTCTCCAGCGCCTCGGCGCTCTTGAACAGAATGCCCATCTCGGCGCCCTTGCCGGTGCCCACCATAATGGCGACAGGCGTGGCCAGGCCCAGTGCACACGGACAGCTGATCACCAGCACGGCCACGGCGGAGGTGAGCGCTTCGTTCACGCTGCCAGTCAGTGCCATCCACACCGCAAAGGTCACGGCAGAGATAGCGAACACCACGGGTACGAACACGCCGGCGACCTTATCGGCCATACGGGCGATGGGCGCCTTGGTGGCGTTGGCGTCCTCGACGAGCTTGATGATTTTGGCGAGCGACGTGTCGGCGCCCACACGCGTGGCGCGGAAGGTAAACGAGCCCGTGCGGTTGACGGTGGCGGCGTTGACGGTGTCGCCGGCGGTCTTCTCCACGGGGATGGACTCGCCGGTGAGCGCGCTCTCGTCCACGGCCGAGCTGCCCTCGAGCACCACGCCGTCGACGGGGATGGACTCGCCGGGGCGCACGCGCAGGACCTGGCCGGGAAGGATGCTGTCGACGTCGACGGTGGTTTCGGTGCCGTCATCGGCAACGACGGTCGCGGTCTTGGGTGCCAAGTCGATGAGCGCCTCGATGGCGCCGCCGGTTTTGGATTTGCTGCGTGCCTCGAGGTATTTGCCCACGGTGACGAGCGACAGGATCGTGCCCGCACTCTCAAAATACAGGTTGTCCATGCCCGTCATCATGGCCTCGTGGACCTGACCCGCGGCCAGCTGGTCGGCCATGATGAACATGGCGTAGAGCGACCAGGCGATGGACGCGGTGGCGCCAACGGCGATGAGGGCGTCCATGGTGGGCGCGCCGTGCGCGAGTGATTTAAAACCGTTGATAAAGTACGCGTCGTTGACGTAGACGATAGGGATGAGCAGGACGAGCTCGGTGAGGGCGAGCGTCATGCTGTGGGTATGGTCGGTGAAAATGCCGGGCAGCGGCCAACCAAGCATGTGTCCCATGCCTATGTAGAACAGTGGGACGAGGAAGACGATCGAGGCGATGAGGCGGGTGCGCATGGCGGAGGCGGCGGCCTCCAGCTTTTTGGTGGGCGGCTCCATATGGGTGGCGCCGGATCGGGCTTGCGCGCTGCCGTTTAAGCCGACGGCACCGGTGCCCGCATCGATGGGCGAGGCAGAGTACCCTGCGCGATCGACAGCGGTGCAGATATCGTCGGGGGAGACCTGTGCGGGGTCGTAGTCGACCAACATGGAGCCGGCGAGCAGATTGACCGCGACGCTCTGGACGCCGCCGAGCTTGCTTACGGCGCGGTCCACATGCGCCTGGCAGGCGGCGCAGGTCATGCCGCCCACATCGAACTTATCTTGAGCCATGGCTTCTCCTTTCTGTGACGTAGCGTCGGAAATGTTAACCAGCTGATACTATACACCCATACCCCCTGGGGGTGTCCACTGGAGATTGAAATGTATGACATTCTGGTATTGGTCGAGGTGATAGCCAGGTCGGCGGACCGTAGCCGGTCTAATGTCTCAATCTGTAACAACTAGACCTGTATCTGCCGAGCTAATGTTACAGATTGAGACAATTGCCGGGGAGGGGCCCCGCCGCGGCAAGGCGCCCGCTGCCTAGATGCAGAATCCGGGAATCACGCAGGTTCGCTTGTTTGGCTTTTCCGCAGGCGTTGCGTACGTAAAGACGTCGCCGTCGTGCCCCACGCGGTTCATATAGAGCGTGCCTTCGCTCTCCGATGTGTCGGGGCTCACCGTGCGCTCCCACCAACAGGTGTCCTTGCCCTTCCACTGGCGGACCATCGTCTCGTTCGTGGAATACGGGCTTACCTTGAGCTCGCGGAAGAGCTGATACTCCTTGCCCTCGCCGTTGTAGATATCTGCCAGGTAGTGAAAGTCCTCGGTAAATGACTCGGGTGGCTGATTGCCGCAGAGCTCGACCATGGCGGGCAGCCAAAGGGTTGCGGGCAACTCGCTCAGACACGATGCACTGTTGGCGGCGCCGACGTTGTTCGAGATCTTCTTGACCGGACTGATAACCGATTGCAGTTCCTTGGGAAGCAGCTTAATGCCGTCCTCATCGAGCCATGTGCGTAGCTCGCAGTCTTTCCAGCCACCGTTGAGCGGGTGCTCTGAGGCATCGCGCTCGGCAATACCTGCGTCAAAGATAAATGACAGACCGGCCTTGCCGTTGGTATCCGCCAGGTCGTCGTGAAGAATGCCCACGAGTTGCGCCCCGACCTCCAGCCCGTTGGTGAGCGTAACGCGCTTGGCACTCGGGTAGGGAATATGGCCGTCGTCGTCGAGCAGATGATAGCGCTTGGCAATCTTGCGAGCTTCGGCGTTGCTCTTCGCCGTCTTGATCTTGAGCGAGATTTCCTGCAGCTGATCCCAGGTGTAGTCGTCAAGTGAGCTGCGGATGCCGTCGAGGTAGTCGGGGATGCCAAAGCCATGAGTGGCGGCGCCGATGACGCCGAGCCCCGCGACGGCAGCGGCAACGCCGCCGATGATAAAGCGCCGGCGGGTCATGGTGTCGCGTTGAGCCTGCTCCAGGATTTCTTGTGCGCGTTCAGCGGCGACGTCGACTGTAAGATGGGTGCCGGCATCGATATCGACCGCGGTCTCGTTGCCCATGCCTTCGCTGTCTTTGGATTCGGCGGTGGGGAGGTAGGACGAGAGCACCTCGAGCATCTGCTGCTCGGTGGGACGATCGCACTGCTCGACTGAGATGCCTTTCATAATGATCTGGACGAGCGCTTCGTCGTCATTGCATCGCGGCTCGAGCGGCACTGGCTTGGTCTTGGTCTTTATGAGGTAGAACGAGCCGGTTGCCGCGGCACCCGTCGACTCGACATCGAACGGCTTGCGACCGCTGTAGAGCTGGTACAGAATGCTCGATAGCGCATAGACGTCGATGGCGGGCGAGCGGCGAAGGGCCGCGATGCCTTCGATATCCTGCGTGAGCATCTCGGGCGCGGCGTATGCGGGCGTGGCAAAGCGCCAGATGTCGGCGCGCCGGGTGATCGTGTCGTTGCCGAGGGCCATGGTCGCGGAGCCCATGTCGATGAGACAGGGGTCAAAGGAGCAATCGGCGATCTGTTGCTCGAGCGTTCGACTGGTGGTGCGGAACATGATATTGGCGGGCGACAGGTCGCGATGGACGACCGGGTTAACGAGCCCTTGGGTCATCAGGAGTGCGCGAAGCACGGCGTTTCCAACGGCAGCCACCATCTGGGTGGTTAGCCCGCCCGAGGCATCGTGCGGAAGCAAAGGCAGCGCCTGCTTGAGCGAGGCACCCTCGACCCACTCCATGAGGATGAGCGGGTCGTCCTCGCACGATCCATAGCCATAGACGCGCGGAAATCCGCGCAGGTGCGAGACGGTGCACAGATGACGGTACTCCTCGAACAGCGCGGCGGTGTTGGCCAGGTGCGCAGCTGCTTGCTCGGCGGAGCGATCGGGCGTCTGGTCGGAAAGGATGGCGTTGTCCTTGAGCAGCTTGACGGCAAAGACCTCGCCGCTCGTGTTGGTCGCGCGCAGTACCTGTCCGATATTGCCGTCGCTGCGATAGGGCGTTTGGAGGATAAGCGTCATGAAACGGCGCTTGGCATCGTCTTCCGCGCTCGGATTGACCGCCACGGCGGTGTCGAATGTGTCGAGACGGATGAGTTTGCTGCCACGAACGGGATCCATAGTGTTCACAACGTTCCTTTGTTTATAGGGGTTGGCCGTATGCTCATACTAAAAGTACGGACATCGATAGAACCTATGATAGACGGCTCTGATGAAAAGTGAATGTTCATTGTCGCAATTATTGCGTGCAGCACGACGCAAACGGCGGAAAGGCGGAGGACGATTGGTCGCCGTCCGCCTTTCCGCGCTAGTCCACAATGACAAGGAATGTCGTGTAGAGGCCCAGATGGAGCCTGTCGCTGTGTTCGATTTCCACCGGGGGATAGATTTTGCCGGGCTCTCGTTGGTCGCGGGGCGGCTCAATCACAATATCGCCGTCGCCCGCGCCCGATTCGAGCACTGTGCCGTTGGTCGACCCAAGGCCCTGGGCGTACCAGTGCCCGCCCTCGAGCCAAATGCGGAGATGCTCGCGCGATGCATCAGCGCCTACATCGGTGATGCTGGGCGAGGTTTTGGGCAAGGACCCAATTACCGTGCCGCGCGGATCGCGTGTGAGGGGATGGATTTGCATGTCGGCGCAGTTGTCGGCATGGGTTCTGAGCAGACCGAGGTTGGGGGCGACAGTGCGCGGCTGCTCCAGGCTGCTCATAAAGCCACGTCCGACGGTAGTTTCGGTGGTGCCAAAGTGCCCGCCTGTCTTGCTGTCGCAAAAGCGCTCGACGGTGGCCACGCCTTGGATGGGGTCAGCGAGCGCCCCCGTTGCCACAAAGAGCATCAAGAAGAGCGTGCTTTTTTCGCGGGGGCTGTAGTCATCGGAGCTGCTGATACGCCCCAAGGCGTTGGCGTAGAGGCGGTCGTCGAGGTCATAATCCGCGAGAATCGACATCATGCCTTGGGCCGCCGGGCCGCTGTAATGCTCGGATATTTCCTGATAGGCACGATCGCCTCCGCCGAGCTTGTTGCCGATGGCGGCGGCAAGGTTAAGCGTGGAGACGGTAAGGTCGTTGTAGATACCTGGCGTACACTGATGGGGCTCGCGGTGGACGATGTAGCGAGTGAGGTAAGAGCGGTTGGTAGAGCATTTGTCGAGCAGGGTACTGCCTGCATACGAATTGCCGTTAATGAGCATTCGCGCAATCTCGAGATGCTTGAGACCGCCGAACGATCGGATGTCGTTGTAGAGGACCGAGCACGGTGTTTCCGCCGCCATAGCTGCCTCCCCAGATAACTTTAATGACGTACTGCAAACATGATAGGAAATGGCTACGCTCAAAGCGTACCGACTCGAAAAATGTTGCGCAACGCTTTGCATAACTATTGAGACATTATAGGGCAGATACGCCAAGTTGCAGGATGGCTGCAAACGACACATTTTGAGAGGTTGTGCCCTATGGAATGCCCTTATTGCGGTGCATTATTGCCCGATGACGCTAGTTTTTGCTCTGAGTGTGGATCGCCTCTTGCCGTGCCCTCGTCGACTGCGCCCATTTCCGAAGATCCCTATACTACGCCCCAGACCGTGTCACAGAGCCCTGCCTTTTCTTGGCGCGACGGCGAGGCCGCTACGGCGGCAACGGTGGAGTTGCCTAAGGCGGATGCTGCCTCGAAAGCAGACGAGCAGCCGGTGGCGGCACCCGGTGCGTTTGAGCCCGCTGTGCCCGAATCCGATTCGGACGCCACGCGTGTAGCCGATCCCTTGTCAGACTTTGGCACTACGATCGAGGACGTGGAAACTGAGCTTGCCTGCCATGCCGATTTTGGTTCTACACCGCTCAGTGAGGAAGAGCAGCTCGAGCAGGACCGCGAGAGCCTCAAGACGGCCAAGGCCGAGTACAAGCTGGCACGCAAGCGCCTGGGCAAGTCGTATGCGCCCGCCATCGCCGCCGGCGTTATTGTCGTTGCCGCCTTGTGCGCGGGAACCGGCTGGGCGGGCTACTCATATGGTTTGGCTCATCCGCAAAATACGGAGCAGATTCAAAAGCTCAAGAAGCAGCTTGAATCTTCCAAGGACGAACTCACAAAAACGCAAGACGAGCTCGATCAGACAAAGTCCGACCTTAAGGATGCTAAGGCGGAGCTCAAGACCGCAAGCAAGAACGGCGAGGACGCCAGCTCCGATGCCGAGGGCTCTTCCACGACGGGCAATGCGACCTCGTCGACCACCACGACCTCCGGTAGCACAGCGAAGCTCAACATCGATAAGCCCACGAGCTTTGCCAACACCACGTGGCGCGGAGCACTTAAGGAGACGGGCAACTCTTGGGGCCATACTTGCTACGGCGCGAGCAAAAACGACCTTGTGATTGTGTTTAAGAGCATCAGCGATTCCGGCGAAGTGGTTGCAGACATCTCGGCCACGCTGCATGCCCACGATACCTACAACGCCGAAAAAACCGTCGCCCAATCCGATGGTGACGACTATCGCACCTACACGGACGTCACCGGTACGTTTGTTAGAAACAAGGGCTTTGAGTTCTCGCTTCCCGTCGAGGAGGAGGACTGCGACCTGAAGGTGGCGGGTGTGCCCAAAAAGAAGAACGGCAAGTACTACCTGAATACCACAGTCGAATCGGGAGACGGCGCTGTTAACATGGGAACGCGCATTACGGATTCCTTTGAGCTTATGATTTCCTAGTACCTCGTATTGTCAGCGTGCGATGCATGGAGACGGTGGCGGGCGCGGCTTTATTGAGAGTTGCACCCGCCACCGCTTTTTGCAAATGGGCCTATTTGCTGGCTTGGGTTTTACTGCCGGCTAAAGCATGCCGGCAGATGCGAGGGCGAGAATAACCACGATTGCTATCAGGACAGCGATCACCATCGTGAGTGCCATCGTGCGTTGACGTTTGACGGCAAGGCGCGCGCGACGCATGGACTCGGCGCTGCGGACGGTCTCGGTGGATGGGGTTGGCCGAGACGCGGGCTGCGCCTGTGCAACCGTGCGGGTGGGGACGGTGATGTCCACCAAGGCGGTAGCGCTGCCGCGATCCGCCACGGGCCGGCGCTTTCGCGGAGCACCCATACGGGCGAAAGGCTCAAGGCGCGCCGCGAGTTCATTTGCCGAAGGGCGTGCGTCTTGCGAGACTGCCAAACAAGCCATAATCGCGTTGACCAAGCCCTGTTCGCGGGGAGTTGCGGGCGCAAGGGGTTGCGGTTGCACGGTGCGCTTGAGGCGCGCGTGATCTCCGGAGCGCCTGAGCTCTGCCTCAAAGGGCGCATGCCCGCAATAAAGCTCGTAGAGGATGCTTCCCAGCGCATAGATGTCGACGGCGGGATTGTCGCGCGCACCGGGGTCGGCCTTAAACCGCTCCAGCATTTCGGGTGCTGCGTATGCCGGCGTGGCACCGCGAAAGGCGTTGACGTCGACGGTAAAGGAAAAATCGGGTTTAACGAGCTTGGCACTGCCCATGTCGATGAGGCAGATGTCGAAATAGCCGCTCGACACCTGCTCCTCGAGCGGGATGCGATCGTGACGCAGCATGATGTTGCGCATAGAGAGGTCGCGGTGGACAAAGGGCGTGTCGAGCGATTGGGTGGACAAGATGATCTTGAGTGCGCTCAGACCCAGCGCGGCGACGATATCACCGGGGCAGGTTTCAGCGCCATCGCTTAGAGCCGGCCGTGCATCAAGAAGCGAGACGCCGTCAACCCATTCCATAAGCAGCGCCGGGGTTCCGTCTGCCGTGTAGCCAAACCCGTAGACATCGGGAAAACCCCTTAGATTGGATACGACGGAGAGGGTGCGATATTCCTCTTCTAGGGTTTCCCGGTTGAGTTGTTCTTGCTCGGGCTGGGCATCGGGGCGCGGCATCTTAAGCGCGAGCTCAAAAGCGCGATCGCCGCTCTGGACGCGGCGGACATAGGCGTTGCCGCCAAAGCCGCCCTTTTGCGGCGGAACGAGAAGCGTACAGAAGCGACGCCGTGCCGCAGCCTGCTCGCGCTCGGTGAGCAGTGCTGGCGTATGGAATTTGACGAGTCGAACTTCTTCGTAGGATCCGGTCATGGCGCGCTTTCATCCTTTCTTCCATTAGCAGGATATGCGCTAGCCGCTGCCTTCTGTTGCGCAACATCGACAAATCTGCCGCTCGCCAATGTTGCGCAACAGAATCGCGCAAGACGGCGGTAGAAATAGGTCAATTAAAGTCGGCAATCAGGGGAACGATATGAGCTATTCATTCAGCGCATCATATGGAATCACGCGGGAACAGTGGAACAAGATGACCACGCGAGAGCAGGATGAGTTTGTTTGGGCGCAGCGGAGCGAAGACCGGGAGCGGGAGCGCGCTGAGGCAGCCAGGGCCTTGGAGCGGGAACGCGTTGAGGCGGCCATAGCCTTGGAGCGGGAGCGCGTTGAAGCGGCCATTCAGTCATATAAGAGCTCTCTAGCTGGGATAAAAGCCAAAGCACTTTCTAAGATTGAAGACACCGATGGTTCGGTTTCGGCATACTTTGATCGGTTGATCAATGCTCGCATCGAGGCTTTTTCCCAAGAGGCATTGGGCAATATGCCCAGCGGAATGCAAGCGGTAAACATGCGCTATGCCGAAACGGTTCGCGCTAAGATTCCGGCTCTGCTCGGGGAGATTAGCGCCCTGCTGCCCACAACGGTTTCGGAAGCGCATAGAGAGCAGTTCGTTCAGCAGTCGCAAGCTCAACTTGAGGCCATCCAGACTGCTGAGCGGCTTCGCGCTCAGCATGTCGCGGAAATTACGAATTATGTTGTTGGTCCCGGCGGCGGAGTGGACCTGAAGAAGGCACTCCGTTACCTTACCGAATCAACAACTAAACAAGAGGAAGGGTCGCTCGAAGAAGCGGCTCGCGCGTTTGAGACTTGGGCGGGACGTGTTACGCCGCTTATGCAGGACGAAGCACTCGATATTTCCCTTCGTAACCGTATCTCTGCAAAGTTTGAGAGCGTTCGTGCCGCTTTTGATGCACTTGGGCCTGATTCGCGCGTCGATGATCGCCTAGCGGCGATGAAGATGATGAATGATTTTGAATACGTAGTAAAAAACGCTACGTATGAATCGAGCGAACGGCACCGAGTCTATGAAGAGTATCGTGCGCGCATCGAACGTGCCAACAACCGTTACGGAAAGAGTCTGCCGCTTAAGCAATTGCACGAGATCGAAGATGTCTATGCTGCAAACGATGAAGCGGAGGCTGCCCTTGCCAATGCTATGAAAGACGACTATATCGAGCGTTCTATCAACGAGGTCATGGCCGCTCGCGGTATTAACGTTACTCGCTATGCCGTTATGGAGGGTTCGGGAAAGCCCTGGCGATTGATGTTTGACACCAAGCAGAACAAGGCCATCGCCCTTTTGCGCAGCACGAAAAGAGATCGACTCATCATCCGCGTTGTCGCAGCCAACCCCGAGGAGTTTTCTGAGGATCCTGATAATCCGACCATCATCAAGGACATGAAGCCGCAGGATCAAGCGACTGTCGAGAAGGTCTATAGGGACCAGATTGAGTTCTGCGACTTCTACAAACAGTTCGAAGAGGATCTTAAAGCCTATGGCGTAACCGTTCCGGCCGAGGGTGCAGGATTGACCACGCAGGCCGCGAATCCTGCTGCCGCCGTCGAGATCCATCCGCACGATTACGTGCCGCCCACGCCTTCCGCAGATGCGGAGCGTCGTCTGCGTAATCGCCGTCAAGCAAGTCAGCTCAAGCAAAGGGAAATGAGGTAAACCATGACATGGGAATGCCCAGAATGCGGTTTTGATAATGATGACGAGCGCGATATGTGCGAGGAATGCGGCGCTCCGCGTCCCGCCGGCGTAGAACCTGTGCCGTCGACGCCTGCTGCTCCGGTGCAAGACTTCGCTGCACCAAGCGGTGAACGTCCAGCGCCCGCCGTCTATCCTGCGACTTCTTCGATGGGTGATGCACCACAGGTTCAACAGTCTGCGTCCCAGCAGGTGTATCAGTCTGTTCCCGTGCCCGCGCCGCAGCCAGCACCCGCGCCTATGCCTCAGCCGGCGCCCGTGCCACAACCGATGCCTGTGCCCGCGCCGCAGCCCGCGGCCATGTCGATGCCGCAGCCTACCCCCATGCCCGTTCCGCAGCCCGCTCCGGTTGCCGCGCCACAGCCGACGCCCGCGCCAATGCCCCAGCCCGCGCCGCAACCCATGGCGAATGCTGCAGCTACTCCTGCGGTTCCTGTGCTTACGCTTGCCGATCCAGCTATGGGTGAGCAGCTGCGTCTCACGGGCATGACCGTGCTTGGGCGCAACGCGTTTCCCAGTATGGCGTCGAATTTTGCAATATCTCGGCAGCATGCCAGCGTTCGCTTTGAACAGGGCGCGTGGTTGGTTGCCGACGAGGGTTCCAATAATGGAACGGCTCTTATGCGCGGCGGCCAGATTCTTAACTTGGCTCCCGGCGTGTCCCAGCAGATCCATACCGGTGACGTGCTGCTGATCCCGGCGGCATCTGGTGAGTTTGCCCAGCTACGTTTGATGGTCACCGTGGAGGAGCCTCCTACGGTGCAGCCCACGCAGGCTCAGACGGCGGTTGCGCCGCGGCCTGCGGCCGTCGCGCCCGCTGCGGCACCCGCCACGCCAGCCGCCAGCCCGTCTGCCGGCATTGAGGGCTGGTTTGTCGAGTGTCCCGAGTGTGGCCGTCTACACCTTGTTGCCGATGAGCGCGCAAAGGTCGGGGATGGCTGTGAAGAGTGTGGCTGTTCGCTCGCGCGCACGTCTGCCGTATATCGTACGCTCGACCCCGGCGAGGATTACTCGGATGTTCGTTAGCCAGATGCTCGCGCCTGTCGTTTCTCTGGGGCCAGGCGAGCGCATCGCAATCTGGACTAGCGGCTGTTCTAAGCACTGTGCCGGATGTATCTCGCCCGAACTTAGGATGCAGCTGCCCGAGCAGGATGTCGACGTTGATGAGCTTGCGCAGATGTTGCTCGATACGGCGCACGAACATGGCGTGCATCGACTGACAGTTTCGGGTGGAGATCCGCTCGAGCAGGCACCAGAGCTCGCGAAGCTGCTGGCAACGATCCGCTGTGCCTACGACGACATTCTCGTTTACACCGGATTCACGTTTGAAGAGCTGCCGCAGGTGATCGGTGCGGATACGTGGGAGACGCTTAAGTCCCTTATCGATGTGCTGATCGACGGTCCGTACGTAGACGAGCTCAACGTGCCCGATTGTGCGCTGCGCGGCTCGACTAACCAGCGCGTGATCTATCTGAGCGACCGCCCGCACGATGACTACGACCAGTATCTTCAGCAGCCTCGTCAGCTTCAGAACTTTGTTCAGGACGGCACTGTTAACACCGTCGGCATTGCTAACCGCTACCACCACGAATTTCCTGTCAAGGAGGTATAACACATGGCAACTGATTTCGAGCGCCAATCTTGGCAGCGCGAGATGCTCAACTTTAAAGGGGTGAAGAGCCTCTTTATCCTTGAGGGCAACGTTAACGACAAGTATCCCGATGTGGTTGACGGCGGCCTTCAGTTCTCGGAGCTCGCCGAGGTTGTGCGCGGTCTTTTCGAAGACGCCAATGGCTCAGTTGAGTACAACGTGGCATATTTTGACCCCATCCAGCTGTTCTCGAGCAGCATGGGCAACGTCGATTGCAAACGTCTGGTGTCGCTGGCGCACGACGAGGCTTCTAAGAGCGACGACCGCATGATGGAGGCGAACGCCTGCATCGCCGATGGCCGCCAGGCGTATGCCACCGAGCAGTCGAGCCTGCCCTCATACGGCGAGGTCATCCGCTCAATGTTGCGCCTTAAATACAACGACAATCCCGATGACGGCACCGAGGCCAAGCCGCTTTGCGTGATCGTCAACATGGCGTCGCGCCTGCTTGCATCCTCGACCGGTCTTATGCCCGACGAGACGCAGTTTTTCCTCAACTTGTACCTTGGCGCCAGCAAAGCACGCCTTATTAACCGCACGGCTGTCAACACGCTCATTCTGGTAACGGATAACGTGCGCAACCTGCCCGTGTGGTTTATCGAGGAAAACCCCTTCCTGCGCACCATCACGCTGCCGCATCCCGACCGCGACATGCGCGAGGCCTACATCCAAAGCAAGTTTGGCTTTGGTGAGGCGCTGTCCGATTCCGATGACCGTGCGGTGCGCCGCTTTATCGATACCACCGACGGCATGAGCGTTAAGGAGCTCGAGGGCCTGCAGCGTATGTACCAGCGCGACATGCAAAACCCCGAGGCTTCCATCGAGGCCATCCTTCCCAAGCTCGTCGACGTCTACAAGTACGGTTTTCGCGAGAACAAATGGCAGCAGATGTTCGAGAAGCTCGAAGAGGATCCCGAGGCAAAGATCAAGCGCCGTGTAAAGGGTCAGGACGAGGCCGTTGAGAAGGCCGTCACCGTGCTCAAGCGCTCCGTTATGGGCCTTTCGGGTGCTACCCATTCGTCTGGCTCTAAACCCAAGGGTGTTCTGTTTTTGAGCGGTCCCACCGGTACCGGTAAGACCGAGATCGTTAAGGCCATTACGGAGCTCCTCTTTGGCGACGAGCGCAGCATGCTGCGTTTTGATATGTCAGAGTACGGTGCCGAAAACTCCGACCAAAAGCTCTTTGGTGCTCCTCCGGGATACGTGGGCTATGCCGAGGGCGGCCAGCTCACCAATGCGGTCAAGGCCAATCCGTTCTCGGTGGTTCTTTTCGACGAGATCGAGAAGGCCGCGCCCAGCATTATGGACAAGTTCCTGCAGATCCTCGAAGATGGCCGCCTGACCGATGGCCAGGGCAATACCGTGTACTTCTCTGAGACGGTCATCTTCTTTACGAGCAACATCGGCTTTTCCAAGATTGAGATCGATGCGCAGGGCAACGAAGTTCGTAATACTATCGCGCCCAACACGCCCTATGACGAGATTTGCGAGCGCGTGCGCACCGAGATGGATCGCGAGTTTAAGCCCGAGTTCTTGGGCCGTATCGGCGACAACGTGGTGATCTTCAACTTTATCGACGATGCCGTGGCACTTCAGATCCTCAATTCCAAGATCGATGCCGTTAACCGCAACGTGCATAAGGCACAGCCCGATATTACGGTTGAGGCGACCGATGCCGCCCGCGAGCTGCTGCACTCCATTGCCATGACGGACGCCGTCAAAGCCAAGGGAGGCCGTGGTATTGGCAACCTGGTGGAGAGCGGTTACCTTAACGGGCTTTCCGATTTTCTGTTTGAACACCGCGCCGAGTGGCGCGGTCGCCCCGGCATGGTGGCACGCGCCGTGCCGCAGGGCGAGGGCGACGATGCGCATATCGCATTTGAGCTCGTGCCCGGATCGATGGGAGGCGATTGGCGATGACGAAGTTTATCGCTGCAGCAAAAACTCAAGCGGGAACCAATCACCCCGTCAACGAGGACCGTTTGCTTCTTGACGGTGATGTCCTTTGCTATGGTCTGGTGGGCGATTGCGAGCGCGAAATGGGCTGCATGGCAGTCTTTGACGGCGTGAGCGAAGGCGGGCACGGAGCGGCCGCCTCGACGCTCGCCGCTCAGGCATTTGCACAGACGACTCAGGTTTTTGGAGCCGATTCGATCGATGTCCTGCAGGATCGTTTGCGTATGGCGGGCGAGCGCGCTGAGAACGATGTTGAGTCCTATGCGGCCCGTTATGGCCTGCCCGTTGCCGCATCCACGGTTGCCGGGCTTATGGTGGCGCATGATGGGTCTGCCGCAATCTTTAATGCTGGCGATTCGCGTGTGTATCGCTTGCGCGATGGCGTACTTGCGGTATTGAGCTACGACCATACGCCCGAATCCCGTCTGGGCGGCGTTGGTTTTGAGTACAGCGATGAGTCGGTCTCGCATTGCATTGAGCTGGCGGTCGGTCTTAATCAAGGCGGACGAAACTTAGAGATCAATACGACCACGTTGTTTCCGGGCGATCGCTACTTAATCTGCTCTGATGGCATCGATGGGGAGATTGACCTTGCGCGCCTGCAGCAGATGCTTGCGAGCGATTCGACCTGTGCGCAGCTGTGCGAGGAGCTGTATGCCGAGGCCCGCATGAACGGTTCGACGGATGATGCGACGCTGATCGTGATTGAGATAGGGGAATAAAGATGTCTGATGAGACGATAACGGTACACCGAGATGGCGGTACCGGCAACGATGAAACCGTGACGGTCCGCCGTGGGGACGTACCCGTAAACGGTGAAACGGTCACCGTGTATCACGGCAATCAGGCTCCTGTACCGGGTGAGACCGTGACGGTGCGCCGAGGCGCTGTTCCGGTGTCCGGCGAAACGGTGACCATTCGCCGCGGCGATGCCCCGTCGACAGGCGAGACGGTAACGGTGGACCGCTCGGTTCCTAGGGCAAACGGCGAGACGGTGACGGTGAGTCGTCCATTTTCTGTGACTGGTGGCGAGACCGTTACGGTTGCAAGGCCGATGGCTGCTCCCGCTGGCGGCGAGACGGTCATGGTTTCTCGGCCGGTGACGTCCGTTGCGGGCGAGACCGTAACGGTGACGCGACCTGCCGCTTCTAGCGGTCAAACGATAACGGTCCCACGCGGCGCGGTGGCAAATTCCAATGGCGAAACGGTGACCGTTTCTCGTGGGGACGTTCGCGCTGCTTCCTCCGTGCCCGTATCCCCTTTCGTTCCGGAAGATGTGACGATTACCTCACGTGACGACCAGCAGTTTATTGTTCACCTGGGTCAGGTTGTCGGTCATGGTGGTCAGTCCACGGTCTTTGCTGCCGAGCGGGTGGATGACGGCCTCGCATGTGTTGCCAAGGTGTTTAGCCCACTTGTGGAAAAAAAGCGTAGGGAATATGAGAAGACCGTACGCGCTGTCATGAGCCTCAACGATCGTCCTGTGTCGGAAACGCACTTGCTGCCGATTTTTGCCTATTTGCATCAGGGCCTGAGCGCGACCGAAGGGGGGGCCATAGCTCCCCAGCTTTGGGATATTGCCATCACTCCCAAGGCTACCTGTCTTAGCGACCGTCCCCGTAGCAAGCATATGGTCAAAAGCCGCGTGATTCCGGAGCTGAGTCATGCGATTAACCTGCTTCACACTGAGTTCGGCATCGTTCATCGTGATGTGAAGCCATCGAATGTATACCTGTACGATAAGCAAATCGTGCTTGGAGACTACGGCTCTGCTCGCTCGCTTTCGGGTGTTGACGATCGCCTTACCAACACCGTAACGATTTCTAATGGTTATACGCCAGGTAGCGGTGGCAGGGTCGACCCCAGCAACGATTGGTATTCGTTTGGCTATACCATTTGGACGCTCTATGAGGGCAATGTTCATCCGCTCCAACAAAGGATAGATGATAACACCATCGCAGATTTTCTGGATACGGGTCAACCTGTTGAGTTCACCCACCCTGATGACGCTACCTTGGGCAGTCTACTGCAAGGCCTTACGTTTGAGCTTGCAAACAAGCGCTTCGGATACGAAGAAATTAAAGACTGGATCGCTGACCCCGACCACTTCTATCGTCAGCTACCCCTCTTCGATTTCAAGAGTGGCCATGCGCCGTATGAATTTGTCGGCAGGCTTTATACCGATCCCGTGTCGCTTGCTCGTGGACTCGCGTCTCATTGGGACGAGGCAAAGCAGCGCATGCAGCAGTGGCAGCTCGAGCGCCAGATGCGTAAATGGAACGAAAATGACCTCGAGACAAAGATCCATGCGATCACCGAGGCGAAAGCGAAGGGCGGAGAAAAACCGAATTACGATTTCAATCTTGCTTGCGTGATCTACGAAATGTCGGGCGGCAAGATCATTTCGTGGCGCGGCGAAGATGTTTCGCTAGGTGCTGGAAAAACTAATCTTCCGGCGCGCATTGCCAACATGACAAATGTAGAAATTGATCGCTATGCGGTGAAGTCGGGGCTTGACGGCACCGAGTCTATGGGCGTGCTCCCCTCGGGCTTTCTTTCCTACGTTCTTTCCCGCCAAGGCGAGCATGACGAGTCGGTTGCAACTATTGCCGAGAATATCAAGGCAATTGAGGATCTTGCCGTTGCTTCCGACGATCCGCATTTTGCTGCCTGCCTATTGAAGGGCTTCCTTACGTTCGACGAGTTGGAAACTCATGCTGCGGCCCAGCAAGAGATCAAGAGACTCATTGAGAACCCCCGGGCATTTTTTGCCACTTGCTCGACGTCTCGCACTGTCGATGAGTTCTTCCTGCTCTTTGCAGGAGACGTTTCCATGGACGCTATTATCAAGGCACGCGGTGACGCCCAGAGTGGCGGGTCAATTGACGTTGATGTCGTACTCGATTTCATGGACCGTGTCGCCGACAACAAGGCTCCCGTGCGTGCGTTCTACCGCAAATACGGCAATATGGCAGGCTGGATTTGGCTTTCTGAGCACACCGCTCTTTACGAGGCGCTTCCGGGCTCTGCCGGAGAATCCGCAATCGTCAATCTTCGCGGCCTATCTCCTTCGGTGCAAGCATCGGTTGCTTCGCTCATGCAAGCGGGCTCCAATATCCGAATCGAAGGCAGCAAGCTTCGTGCCGACATGGAGGTGACACCTGTTCCCTATGTGAATGGCTGGCAGACGAGGGACGTTCTTCTTACTCGACCGCTTACGTTGAATGCTCTTTTCTGTGCCGAGGCACGAGGAGAGGCAGTGCCACGCGGATATGTGGCAGAACTGCTTGCAGGCGGTGCGGATGAACATCTACTCGATGGCATCGGAATCAGGCTTTTGGCTCATACGAACCTGACGCCTTCCGCCAGTTATTCTCAATTCCTCGAGGACGAGCGAAACGAGGCGGATGGTGCGCTCGAAGGTGCTATCCAACGGGATACTCAGGACTACAGCATGACTGAAGGCATCGCTGATACTGCCGCGCGTATTGAAGCTGTAAAGAAAGAGCAGAGCCGGGTGCTGCGCTGGACATGCGTTGTGGCAGTAATCTACTTCGTTGCCATCCTATGCGCACGTGGCTCTTTTGGACAGTTCATCGTTATGTGTGGCTCCCTCGCCCCGCTCGCAGTACTGTTCTTGGTCGCGGCGTTTGTTGGCATCTTTGGCTTCTTGGCCTTGAACCTGCTCCGTTCCTTTTCCGCGGTTGACCGCGTTCAATCGCTCGACAGCGATCTGGCGGCCAACGCAGATCTTCTCGAAAGCCGTCTGGTTCAACTCGTCGATTTTGATGGCCGCACGGGCGCTACGGTGGAAAAGCTCTTGATGGTGGGCGTTGATGAGGATCTTCCGATGGCACAGGGAGCCGATTTTTCGTTTGGTTCCGAAGGCAAGGCCTTCTACGCCGATCCTGAGGTTATGGATAGGCTTGGCAGATTGGCAATTCGCCTTTTGATTATCGCGTCGGCCGTGATTAGTGCGTCTGGGTTTATGGGCACTGTGTTCATTGACGGCGATGTGATAGCCAAAATCGAGGTAGTCTCCGCTATCGCCGTTGATGCACTCATTTGCATTTTCGTGCTGGGCGATGACGAGCATCCTGGCAGCGCCGCGTCAATACTGTCGTGGTCTTGGATTTGGTTGGGCCCGCTGGTCATCGCGTTTTTACTTTGGGGCGTCGTAACGGTTCTTCAGGCGTTCGGAATGGTGGGCGCTATTATCGCCGTAATATTTCTCATCGGATGTTTTATTAAGTAAGGGGAAATTCAACCATGCCAACTTTAGATTTTCGTAAGCTGATTCCGGGAGGCTATTCGGGGGCCGGCCCGAATGCCGGCAATTCGGCTGCGCCGCGGAGAAACGATGGTCTCCATGGCACCGAGCGACGTGCCATGGGCGCTTTTGACGACATGTTGGGTATTGAGAACGCGGCGCCCCAGCGCGGCTCTCAGACGAATGCACGCTCTCGTTCGAACATGGCGCAACGTGAAATCCGAAATGACGTGGTGATCAATGAGGGCTTGGGCTCGTATGACGGACGCCCGTGCTCCATCAGGATTTTCGAAAACCACCTCGAGATTGTCGCCAAGCGTGAGGGCTCGACGCTCGACAATCACCCCGCGCTCAAGATGCTCGTCCCCGGCATAGGCAACAGCAAGGCGGTGGCGGGTAGACTTTTCGCTCCGGGTAATTCCAATCCGCCGATCATCATTCCCTTTAATTCGCTGAGCGGTTTCCAGGAAGTGAGCGGGTTTATGCCCACGTTTGTCTTCAACCGGCGTAATCCTCAGACCAGAAAGATGGAGACGCACACCATCAAGACGATGACCAGGGAGTTTGGATATGCGCTTAACCGCTATGCCCAGACACACTTCCATTATTAATTAGGTAAAGGCAGAACACATGGCAGACGATAACCAGCAAGGGGGCATGTCGGCGCAGGAGAGACTTGCGCGCCTCTATAGCTCTCGCGTTGATGATCAGCAGGGGGATGCGGTGCCGACTTCGAGGCAGGCGACGGGGGCACGTGTTTCGGCAGGTGCTCCGCAGACACAAGCCCCATCCGCCCAGGAGCGGCTCGACCGCCTGCGTGCGCGTCGCGCCGGTGTGCCTCTCCCGGGCGATCCAGAGGCGGCTACTCCGGTTAACAACGAGGGCGCGAATCGCCCTCGCTTTAACATCAATCTTTCGCGCATCGTGGACGCGATTCCCACCATTGTTCGGTATTTCCCGCTGCGTATTTTCACGGTCTGGGGACTTTGCTCGGTCTGGTACCGCATGTACTTGAACGTTGGCGGAGACGATGTGTTGCATACGGGGCTTCCGGCACCGGGGTATAGCGCATTCAATCCATTCGCTTTGGGCGCCGTTGTATTCATCGGCCTTCTCGTAGTTGTGACGGAAATCATTGCCGGCCCTTTGAGCATGATCATTAAGCAACTGATCATCGGCGCCACGTATTTCTTCCGCGGTTCCGCCGCCACCCGCGAGGCCCGCGACCGCGCCCACGCGAACTTCAGCCTGCGCCGGCTCGTCACCGAGACGGTCCGCGGCTACCACAGCGGCTACTCGGTCTTCGGCTCCATGGCCCGCGCGACCCGCGGCGCCCGCAACAGCGCCTCCACGCTCGATTACGGCGTCGGGGCCTTCACGGGGGAGGATCCCAACGCGCCCGTCTACGATGACGGCCTGGGCGACCGCCCCTCGCAGATGGAGCTCACCGACGACGCGGCGTCGAGGATCTGGGACCTGTACTACCCGGCCTACGGCGCCGAGGGCCCCATGTCTAACCTGCACGAGGCGCTCGCCGCGGGCGACCCGCAGGACTACACGACCCTGATGAGCCTCGCCCTCAACGTGGCGGAGTGGTGCGAGCAAAACGGCACGCCCGACACGCACGGCTGGTTCGACGACCCCGCCTACCCGGGCGACTACGTCGACGCCGGCACGTTCTACCTCATGGCGTACTCGTTCTGGGAGCGGGCGGCCGAGGCGCGGCGCGTGGGGCCGATCGAGCCGCTCGCGGACGACATGAGCCGCTTCATCCTGCGCCACCTGAGCGACTGGTCGCGCGAGAACGCCCACGCCTACCGCTGGCGCGGCGACTGGCGCGACGCGGACTACTTCGACAAGGACCGCCTGTAGGCGGCGGAGGGGGAAACACGGATGGCAATTAATCAGAACGGGTCTGGCCGCGGGGGCGCCGGGTCCAACGGATCGGATGTCAACGATATCGTGAACCGCCTGGGCGGTCCGCGCGTGGTGATCGTTCTTGCCGTGGTGGTGGTCATCGCCATTGTGGCGGTCACGTCCATCACAAGCGGCATCTCCGACACCAATCGGCAGACCGAGCAGCGTGCCGAGGCCAAACAGCAGCAAGAAGACGAGGCGGCACGCGCTCAGCGTAAAAAGGAAAAAGAAGAGCGCCACCAGGAAGAAGCGAAAAAGGCCACAGTGCTCACGCTCGATGAGATTACGGACGAGGCGCTGCGCTCGGACTTAGCGCTCGATGCAGATGAGGACGGCAATATTTCGCAAGAGACTGCGGATGAAGCTAGATCAATCGACGTCGAGTCGTTTGATTCGCTTCCGCTGCTGGCCAACTTTCACAACATCACGACGTTTGGCATTGGCGACTACGACAGCGAAAGCTACGACATAAGCTCCATTAGCAATATCATTCATCTGTCCATTGGCGACTGCTCGGTGCCTCAGGTTGACCTCACACGTTTTTCTCAGCTACAGCGCGTTGCCATAAACAGGCTCGAGAGCCCCGTCGATACCTTGAATGCCAAAAACATGTCCTCGTTGACGAACGTCCAGATCGAAGGCCTTGATGGCAGTATTGGGACACTTGACCTGTCGGGTGATGTGAACCTTGACGTTCTGAAGATCGGTTGCAGAGTCGAAACGCTCAATTTGTGCGGCGCAGGCAGGGAAAATGCCTTCGATATTACGTTTTCGCCCAATTGCGTTGGCAAGATCTTGTACGACAGCGACACGGGCAGCGGCATGGTCGAGTTTTTGCAAAAAATGAGCAGTGACTACGGCTACACCATGGAGCAGCAGTGACGCTGCATTCAAGTGAGGAGAAGCAGTATGGCGAACTTTAAGCCCGACATGTCTTGGCGGGATAACGAACGGGTACAGCGTGTGACCGAGCGGCCTTCGGGCGGGGCTCATGAGCGGGCTGCCGAGACGCCGGATGTGCGGGTGAATATGCGTCCGAACGGGCAGGCAACCGAACAGTCTGCTGGGCAGGCGCAGCAGACGCCGGGGCGTTCGACAAGTCGGATCCCTCGCCCTGCCGGCCAGCCGAATGGACAGGCGGCTGAACGTGCAAATGAAGCCGTCTCTCGCTTGGGCGGCGTTCGCGCCCTGGTAGTGCTTGCGGCGGTTGTGGTCATAGGCGCGGTTGCCGTTTTCTCCGTGATTGGCGGCGTCGGTGACGTGCAAGGCGGCGGGGGAGCCTCGTCGAGCGCCTCTAAAGAGTCGAGCTCAACTGACGCCTCTGGCTCCGAGACCAAGAAAGAAAAAGGTCTCGTCGATGTTGATGCGATCACGGATGATGCTCTGCACGGGCTGCTTGCCGACTACGATAACGATGACGATGGCCAGCTGACCGCCAAGGAGACCCAGCGCATCACGAGGCTGGTCGTAACCGAAGAGGTGACGGATTTCACGCCCATTAGCAAGCTGGACAAGCTCGATACGCTTGGCATCAATACCCTGAGCGCCAAGAGTGCAGACTTTAGCGAGCTCGAGGCACTCGAGGTGCTCAAGTTTGGTGACATGACGACCCAGGACCTCGATCTGAGCGTCTGCCCCAAGCTCAATTCCTTTTGTATTGAAGGCCTTAAGGGTGCTGTCAATTCCATCAACGCTTCGGGTCTTAAGAACCTGATGTTCTTTACCGTTGACCAAGGCCTTCAGGGCGACGTCGAGAAGATTGATCTTTCGAACGATGACATTCTTGGCGCACTCGAGATTACCTGCAATGTCGGCGAACTTAACCTGTCGGGTTGCAGCCACTCGTTCCCCAAGCTCAACATTGCCGCTGATCACATCGACAAGATCGTGGTCGACAGCAACACCAATGCCGATCTGGTGGCTACCCTGCGCGATCTTTGCACCCAGAAGGGATGGACGCTGGAGGAGCGGTAGGGTCCTTTGGAACGCCAAGGTAATACCTGCTGTAAAGCTATAAGCGAACGAAAAGAAGCGGGGCTCGGTTATTTCCGAGTCCCGCTTCTTTTCGTCTGTATTGCTGGACGGTTTTACCTTCCAGCCCTTTTTCTCCTCTTACGATTGTTTTCCCTTCCTGTATTCTTCCTCAAGGTCGTTGATGGTTTTATTCCCATCGGTCGTCCACATAGTTTTGCCGTTGGAGCTTCGGCCTGCTACGAATCCCGCTGCTGCCGAGGGGCTCGAAAACGCAATGTCACCTGTGAGCACGTAATCCTCTATGAGGTCTGCATGCGCCTTGCGTTGCTTGATGACGGAGGCTGGGCAGCTTACCGTAAGATCCTTGGCAATTTTTGTGCCTTTTTCGACGATAAAAACGCCATTGGACACATGAGCAGTCCCTTCGGAGCTCTTTGTCGAGAGATGAAAAACATGGCCGGAAAGTGCAGCGGCAAGCTCGTCGTCTAATGGCTTGACCGTCTTCGCTTCCGTAATCGTAGAACCCTCTTTCTCAACCATTTGTTTGTTCTTAATGATTGAGTCTGCAACGATGAAAATCTTGTTAGCAAGCCAGCGAACGATGCAGTCCTTCACGAAATCGTAATCAGAGCCCTGCGCATCATCCTTAAGAAGTTCAATGAACTTAGGGAGGACCGCCTCCAGGCCATTGAACTCTTTGATTGCCTCCCAAGTGCTACGGGCGTTATTTGCTGAGTTCTTATCTTTTGAGGGATTGCCGGAGGCGCTTTCGTCGCCGCTTTCCTTATCGCGGATTTCGCGGGTCTGTTCTTTACCGAATGGCTCGTCACGATCGTTTTCGTCGTCATGGCCGTCCGGGCTGGTTTGACTGGATTTTTCTCTTGCAGCGGGTTCTCCGTTGGGGCTTTCGCCATATTTCTTTTTTAGATTCGCTTCAATCCTATCTTGGCTTGTCCAAAAAACTGGAATGCACCGGCGAGGCTTGTCATCCTTATCAGTTTTTTCCTCTTTTTCTCCCTCAGCGTTTTCCAGGAAATGATTGTATTCGTGGCAGCAGTTCTTGCTTTCGATATAGCCGGGCGTTATGAAAGCAAGCAGGATATCCGAGCCTTCGAGAGCTTCATTCACTTTCTGTTCCCAACGCTGCCCGTAATCGATGGAGACGATATCGGTGAACTTGTCAATTCGATAGTCAGTCAAAGCAAGCATATCTTCGCTTGTGTTGAGCATATCTAGGGTTCTGTCAGCGATATCGAGCATGTGGTTGAATGCGTTGTCCGCGCGTCGATAGCTTACGAATATGTGCAGAAGGGTGTGCCCCTCGCTGTCTTGCTTTGAATTTACGGCGGATGGCTTTCCCATATCGCAATCCTTTCAATTGAAAACCGTTATTTATTCGTGTCCTTCTTGGGTTTGACAACATTTCCCTTGGCTATTCGGGCAGAAAGAGCGGCGATGATTCGGTCGTAGGCGTAGACGTCTTTTCCTAGCAGGAACCCGCGGGCGCCGAGTACGTCGTTGTTGGGCGTCATGTAGGCGTGACGCATGAGGATGTCGGACTTGCGAACGCCTTCGGCCCCACTCTTGTTGGCCTTGCCACTCAGGAACGCATCGACGGCTGCTGCACGCATACGCTGCTCGCGTTCCTGTTCGACGGTGCCGTGTCCCAGTTCGGTCATGCCCGTTGCCCGGCAATAGGCAAGCCAACGATCGTGCTCCATGTCCCCTAAACGACAGATAAGGGCGAATTCCTCGCGGTTCTTCTGCTCGCTGGCATCGAACTCGGCTTTGGTGGCTGCGTCGGGAACGACGGAGCTTAATATCGCGCTAGCAACGTTGGCCTGTTCGGTGACCGACGTGACCTTGCCTTGCAGCTTTTCCTTCCAGTTCAGTTCGAAGGATTCTTGTTTCACATCGGCGGCGCTATAGCCAAGTGCCCAGAAACGGTAGGAGATATGTGCTGCTGAAGCTCGGCTGCTACTTTTGTTGGATTCCTTTCCGTTGTAGCTTTCAACAGCTTTATCAGCGGCCAGCGTTGCGTCGAAATCACTCTTGATAGAGCCATTAAAGCAAAGGTCGTATGCCGCATTAAGCTGGATGGCCAGACGCTCGCGCTCGTCGTCGATAATGTTGCCGTAGGTGTAGAACGTTTTACGAGCGCCAAACGGATGCATGATGTTATTAGCGTCCCCGCCGGTCCCATTGGTCTTATCGAGGCTTCTGAGGGCCTCCAGAATCTCTTCGCTTTCGATATGGGGGCAGATGACGGGCTGCTGTTTGGTGTAATCCGGTGTGCCCTGATCAACAAAGCGATTGAAGATCTGGCGCTGGAGCATGAGCGAGTATGAGAGATTTTGGCTGCAATCTCCCATGGTCACAAAGGCGTAAAGTCGAGCGTCATCGGGGATAAGCGCGCTTTCGGTCTTGGACGACACGCACTTATTCTGGATGTCGTAGCTCAATGCGGCGACAGCGCTGCCTGCAATAAGGCGATCAGTTGTAATCGAGGGCGCCTCGGCCTCCACGAAGCGCACGGTGGGCTCACCGTCGCAGCTTTCGCCAAACATCTCGGGATAACGAGCCGCTTCGCGCTCTAGTACTGCTCGGGCATTGGGGTCGACAACCACAATGTTCAGGCGGACGCCCGGCATGCGGCCCATCCAGAATGTTGTTCGTGCAGCCTGCATGCCGTAATCGCCTGCGCCGACAACGAGGACGGTGAGGTTCTGAGGCCTAGGATTGGGGTTTACGGAAATATTGATAGGCTCGAGCACGCTGTAGAGTGGAGCTTCTTCGAGCACATCGTAGATCTCGTCTTGTACACGCGAGATCAAATGAAGACAGGTTGGCTCATTTTTGGTTTTGATGGCATCGAAGATCTGGGCATCATCGGGGTTCTTGTGGGTGCAATGGAGCGTAATCCTGGGCGTGCCGTCGCTCTGGGGCTCCCTGTGTGTCGCTTCGATCATATCGATCGTTGCGCTTACGTTGTGCTCGGCCTCTTCGCTCGTCGTGACAACGTCGACTGCAACCAGGTGTTTGGCTGTATCGTGCAGCGCTGCAATCGTTGCAAGCACGTCTGCCGCCTCGGTGTCGGTGAACACATAGCGCACGTAGCCCTGGCAGAGATTGCGCAGCACACGCTGGCGTTCGCCGTCTTCATCGTTGTCTAGGCAAAAGATGAGGGCGATGTCGCCATTGTTATTGCTCTTGTTGAGCGTCCCGTTTTTGATGTTGTCGACGATATCGCGAGCGAGCAGCTCGGTGTTAGCGTCGACGCTCTCAAAGATAATTGCATGGTCGGCGTACTTGAGATGACGCTTGATAACGCTGCCCGAGAGACGCGTGGCAACAGCGTTGAAGGCAAACAGGCCAATTTCAACGGGAAGGGCGATGATGTATGCGAGTGTGAGCAGCGAATAGAGCAGGTTGAATACCTGGCCGACAATACCGCCGCCTAGGGGAATAGCGCCATAGACGGTTGACGTCACATCGGTGAGACCGGTCTGGATGGTTGTTGTCCATCCCACGGTAAAGAAGTTGGTAATAACCCAGCTAATGAAGTTGAAGGTTCCCGGCTCCCAGCCTTCGCCAAGATCGGAAGAAAAGCACTGCGCCCAGGTGACGGGGGCGAATAGGCAAAAGGCGCCAAGAGCGAGAATTCCAAAGGCGACGATACGACGGTTGGAATTGATCTCGAAGCCAAAGAGCTTGTGCTGATAGTTGTGCCGTTCCAAGTGTATGGAATAGTAGAGCGCGACGAGAGCGACGAGGAATGCCGCAAACCAACAGATTGGAGAAATCAAAGTAGGTACCTCCTGTGAGTATAGAGATGAACGGATATCGGGAACCGGGTTTGTTGCCGCCTACGTGAACATGCGATCCCTCAGCTCGGCGGCCTCGTTGATCTCGACGTTGGTTCTGCCTTGGAGATCTTCGGTACGCTTACTGGTGAGCTCGTCGCCCTTTAGTCCGTAGGTGGTGTACTGAACGATTGCACCGGCGGTTTCGGCTGCTTGACGTAGCGGCTCGTAGGTATCGGTCTGTTCGCACCATGCGTAGAAATCATCAACGGTGGCGTTGGGGTTGCCACTATAGAGTCGATACCATTCGCATCCAAAGCTGCCAAGGACCGAGAACGTCTTTTTCTCGACAAGCTTGTCGCCCTTGTATTTGTAATCCAATGTGAGCTCGACCAGATAGGCAGCTCCCGTTTCAAAGGCGTTCTCGTTGCTCTGACGACCGATGACCTCGGCCTCTGGATAGTACTTGCCAATAAACTCGGCGGCGTCGCCTTCGTAGTCGGCAACGATGCGCACGCTCTGTACCTTGCCGCGCTTGTACGTACAGTGCAGGATGCGCAGCAATCGCTCCTGCCAAAACGCATAGGAAAACAGGTGATCGACAAAGTGCGGGTTCTCGAGCCTATTGGCTTGATCCATCCACACGGTTTGGAACAGTTGGTAGTCGGCCTGCGGCTCGCCCGTGACCTCGCGAAACCACTG
The DNA here is from genome assembly GCF_003436895.1 of Collinsella sp. TF09-1AT. Classification (NCBI taxonomy): domain Bacteria; kingdom Bacillati; phylum Actinomycetota; class Coriobacteriia; order Coriobacteriales; family Coriobacteriaceae; genus Collinsella; species Collinsella sp. TF09-1AT. The sequence continues at coordinate 295,684 of NZ_QSRC01000001.1, forward strand.
TACGGCGATGTCGGCGGGGATGTAGAACGAAAGCCGCTCCTGTGGGGTACCGCTCTTGGTCGTTTTGGCGCGCAAGGGGATCTCGACCTCGTAGCCAGAACCGTCGTCCGTTCCGCAGTTTAAAACGGGCGGCAGCATAAACTGGCAGGGGCCCTCGTCGCATACGCGCATCGGCTGGGGGCTAACAGGTTGCCCTTCAAACTCCATCTCGATGTCTGCGTCGTCTTCTTCGTCCTCGTCATCATCTTCGATGCCAAGGTCGTAGCCGGTGTAGTAGTCATCCAGGTGTCGCTCGTTTACATTTCGCCCGTTTACGACGTCAAAGACGGTAACACCCGTCATGCGGTCGCAATACTTTGCGACTTCAAAGAGGTTGCAGCTCTCCTCGGGCGTAAAGTTATCCATGCGGTGCTGGAATTCGGTAGCACATTCCTCGGGATCATAGCCGTCCATGTCGCTGTCACCGATCCAAAAGTTGGGATCACGATTGCTTTTGAAGTACCACCAGTACCAGACGGGGCAGAATACCGCATTTACGCCAAAAAAGACTTTCTGGATGATGTTGCTGTTGCCGTCGAACTTGTAATCGAGCGGCAAGTTAACAACCGGATCGTTTGATGTGTCGCGCGCCATGGTGTGCTCCCTGCGATGATTTGTGTTGCGCGCGAAGGCCAGATTCGATGCGTCTGGCCTGTGCGCGCCCGTTACTTCGCATACTAGGCCGCCTGCGTTACATTCTGTTGCGCAACATCGTGGACGGCGCGGTACGCCGCCCGAGGTCGATGCCGCGCAACAGATACATGGCTTGATCGTGTCAATTGCTCTTTAGTAGCGCGCCGAGCGTTGGGCGTTGCCCGGGTTGTAGCCCGCCCAGGCGGCGATGACGTCCGACTCAACGACGCTCGTTGCAATGTTGATAAAGCTGCCGACACGGGGCAGGTCGGTATGGAAGTCTTCGATCAGGTTGGGCTGGAATCTAAAGTCCTCAAAGTTGATGGTGTTGGGGTTGTAGAGCTGACAGGTGCTATCCTCGGCGGAGATTGGGCCAACCATGTATGCGGCCTTGTGCTCTACGACCTTAGTATCGTCGACATCGATCGTCTCTCCGCGATCGTGCGCGGCAGCGGCGTGCTCCATGAGCTCGAGGAATCGGTCGGCTTCGGCGCTGCAGAGCACGCAACGCGAGAAAAGCACCGTGAGGGCATAACCCGTCTTACGATCCAGCTTCTCTCGCAGCTCGCTAAAGCGCTGTGACTGTTCCGGGGTCATGCGCGTCTTGGACGGTGCGGTTTGCTTGAGTCCGCACGTCTTAAGGAAGACCGCGTTGGCCTTGCGCAGAGCGCTCATAGCGGCAGAATCGCTCTTTGCCGCGGAGACGTCGATGCGTCCTCCCTCGGGAATCTGCTTATAGCGAGAGAAGCCCTTTTCGCCCTCGACGGGCATCCAGTACGTAATGACGTCATTTTCCACAACGCTAAAGCGGCATGTAAAGGGCGCGCCGATTGCCGGCGCCTCGCCGTAGAACTTTACGCGTACGGCTTGGTCGGTGTCCGCCATCCACATCATAAAGCGATGGCTATTGTCGCCGTCATGGCTCCGGAGCTTTGCAATAAGGTAGCAAACCGAGTCACAGCGGCTCTCGAGTGCGGCGCCTCTTCCGGTGGCAATGGCGCTTATGCCCTGGGCCTTGAGCTCGATGTCGCGGTGCAGCGCGTTGAGCTCTTCGGATGTCAGCAGGTCTTGGCCGAGAAGCCCCGCGACAAGCGCGCCGACTTCTATGTCGGTAGCAAGGGCGGCGTCGATAACCTTGCGGTGCGCCTGGTGACTTGCATAAGCCGGCATAGGCTTGCGGCCTGTGGCAAATCCAAATGGGTCGCGGATCTGGTCACCGCCGCGATAGAGCGGCTCCAAAAAGAACATGTTCATGTCATTTTGCTTGCCCTGCTTTTGACCGTAGGCATCGAGGGAGTTCCAGACATGCTTTTCTGCAATGGGGTTCATCCACAGGCTGATTTTCGATTTTTCTGCCGAGGAGGTCGAGGTGATCTTTTTGGAACTTGCGGCGGGACGAGAAGCCGGTTTCTGATATCCAGCGGGGAGAACTTGCTCAAGATCGAATTTTTTAAGCAGCCTAACGTAGACTCCGACCGATGCTTCTTCTGCCATTTCCGCCATGACCGACTGCGATGGGTCGTCGACAAAGGAAATGCGCGTTTTGCCATCATCGGAGACTGCCTGGCAATAGCCGCATCGAAGTGCAACGTAGCCTTCGTTGTCGCTGCCGCGGTCAAAGTACATCTGCTCTTTGCATCCGAGTGTGCCGGGGATGAATGCGGTCGGGTTTGCCATGTCGGGGATCGTAATGGCAGCGCCGGTCGCGCGTTTAAGCTCATCGAAATACTCGACGTACAGCGGAATGTTGTAGTGCTGGACTAACGTCTCGAGAACGATGGCGTTGGGCACGGAGTGTGCCACGCGATAGCGCACGGAGTTGTAGCCCCATTCGACATCGGTCGCGTCATCGGGGATTCCGTGGCCTGCCATGGTTGACAGGACTTCATCGGGTGAGTCAAACGTGCTATCGGGCGTGCCGCAAATCGCCTGGAGCGAGAACCCGCCAAAGCACTTGTCGAGATCATCGCGGATATACTCGCAGCAGTCATGATTGGGAAAGACGATGCGAAACGTCATCGCGCCCATGGCCTGGGACATGCAGACGTTGCCCGATGCCTGGGCATCGGACTCTGCCCGGGGCTCGTCATCCCCGTCTTCGTCGTCATCGTCCGATGGGTCTGCAAACGAGCTGTAGTTTGCATTGATCAGGTCGAGATACATGGAGACGGTCCCGCGGGTTGCCAGCTTTTGCATGATGGGATTGAACGTGTCCGCAAACGAGACCTCGCGGTCCTGGGGCACGCCATTTTGGGTCACGGAAAGCGTGACGGTCGCCACGCCGCAACGAACTGCCGTGGCATCTCGGTACTGGCTGTTGTCGGGGAAGAACGTCCACTGGCTTTTAGTAAGGCTTGCCGCAAACGAGACGTCATCGTCATCGGGATCGGCTAGCCATGCTCCGGCCTTGTAGCCGTCGGTCACTACGTACTCGTAATAAACGGGCGCCCCGAGCAGGGCGGCGAGCGCCTTTGCAGCTCGCAGCAGCGGGATGCCGTCGTATTCGTATTGAAGCGAGTTGTAGCCCCACATCTCGTTGAATGTCCGTCCGCCTAGGGCGCCACAGATATGGATGCACGTGGCGGCGTTTTGCGGCTGGCTCAAATCGCCAAGGTCGGAGATTGCGGGTATCAGCGTGGCGAGCGAAAAGCCGCCAAATTCCTGTTCCAGGGTCTCCTTTACCTGCATGCAGGCATTGTGTCCGGGAAAGACGATGCGGTTGATGACCCTTTGGGGCTGGATCTGACCGCCTGTCTCTTCGATTAGATGACTAAAGAGCACGTCAACGTCCGATGCGTCCATGGTGGCGGTTGCGACCTCCTGCGTCTTGGTCGACTTCTTTTTGCGTTTGCTTGCCGCAGAAGACGATTTTTTGCGCGAGGGCGCCGGCTGGGGCTCCTCTTGGGCGCCAAACTGGTCCTTGAGAAAGTCGAAGTACAGGGACACGTTTCCGCGCTGCGCATACGAACGCATGATGGGGTCGGTGGTGTCCTCAAAGTACTTTTGGCTTCCGTCGGGCATGGACATGGTTCCCATGCCGCAGCGGAACAGGGTGTCGGTGGCACCGTCGAACCCCTCCGGGAAATACACCCAGCAGCTCTTGTCGACCACGTTTGCAAACGAGACGCTGTCGCCCTGCGCATCGGCGATCACGGCGCCGGCAGCGAGCTCATCGGCATCGGTGTACTCGTAGTAGACGGGAACGCCGATCATCTTGGAGATAGTCTTGGCGACCTCCAGCGAGGGGATGCCGTTGTATTCGTACTGGAGCGAGTTGTAGCCCCAGACGACGTTGGTGACCTCTTCGCCGTCGGACCCGCAGGTTTCAAGGGCGGCATTGGTGGCGTCGGTCGGATCCATGTGCTGGAAGTCCTCGTAATCGGGGATCACGGCAGCAAAGCAGAACTCACCATGGTCCCGTTCCAAGGCGGCTTTGACCTGCACGCAGATGTCATGGTTGGGAAACACGATGCGATTGACAATCTGGTTGATCGAGATCCCTCGGTCGGTATCTTGAAGTAGATGCTCAAAAATCTCGTCCATCGTTCCTTCTTTCGTATGCGGTGGAAGCCCGCGATCCCGGGTTTTAGGGCTCGTGGCTTTGCTAACTCGAACGCTACCGCCCCGATGGGCGAGAACGTTGCGCAACATCCGCGAGTGCGCAAATTGCAATGCGGAACGGTTTGTGCGGGGGCGGTGGTGGTGATGGGGGAGGCGGACGACCCGCGTTCGTATGCCCCGCTGTCTATGAAAAACGTGCCCGCCGACAGGTCGTTGTCGGCGGGCACGTTCAGGGCTGCATGTGGATTGATGCTCGAGACTAGGCTTCTTTCTTGATGGAGCCAAGCATCACGACTGTAGCGATTGAGGCGATGCAGCACAGAAGCGGATAGATGGGGCCGGAGCAGGTCGTGGACATCCATGCCATCATCGCGGCAACGAGGGCGAGCAGAGTAAAGCCGATGCGTGCGATGGATACCTTTTTCTGTAGGAATGCCATGATAAGGCCGATAACGGAGACAATGACCGGAATGGCCCACGTGTAAGTTAGCATGTTGACGTCACCGATGCTGCTACTGCTGCTGCCGTACGCCGCCATTGTATCGGCGTAGTCGCCCATCTCCAGCATGGTATAGCTGGACTTAAGGCGATATGCCTCGCCAGCCGTGCTATCGCCGCCAAAGAAGCTGGAGAGGTTGTTGGCGCCATCGGAGATGTACTGGGATGTTTGAAAATCACCGGGGGAAGGCGAGAACCACGGCATAAAGGCCAAGATGAGGGCAATGACGCCAATGACCAGCGGGACGATGGCGTTGGTATTGAGCGAGACACTAGGGGCATTAATCGCTGGCTTTGCGGGGCTGGGAGCGGTGGCGTGGGCAGCGGGCTTCTTGACCGGAGCCTCCTCGCGGGCGGCGGCAGGCTTGGCCGGAGCGGGCTGGCTGGCAAGCTTGTTGCCACATTTGGGGCAGAAGGCGACGCCGTCGGGAATCTTCTCTCCGCACTTGGGGCAGAACATGATGTTTCCTTTCGTTGGGAACCTTGACGAGCCCTAAGATAAGCTTCGATTCTCTGGTTATGTTGCGCAACATTGCGCGCGATGGTGTGGGTATCCTTGACGCAAACGAATTAAAAGCGGAGAAAGGACCCCCATGAGTTTCTTTGACGATCTTCAGAACTCTATCAATCGCGGTGTTGCCGGAGCCAACCGTACGGGTAACACGATTAAGCTTAAGGCACAGCTGAGCGAAGCCATGAAGCGTCGTCAGACCCTTGCTGCCCAGCTTGGCGCAAGCCTGTACGATGTGACTAAAGACGACCCCACGTTCCGCGCCGGTCGCGAGGCCATTTGCGACGGCATCGCTGCTATCGATGCCGAACGCGCCGGCTATCAGGCCGAGATCGATCGCATCGAGGCCGAGGCACAGGCTGCTCAGGCCGCTGCCGTGCGCTACACCTGCCCGTTCTGCGGTTCTACCGTTGCTGCCTCCGACCTGTTTTGCTCTGGGTGCGGAAAGCCCATGGCAGAGATCGAGGCGGCAATTACCAAACAGCGAACCAGCGGTATTGCAACGGCGGCCGCTCCGAACGCGTCAAGCGCCGCGACGTGCCCTCAGTGCGGCTTCTTCATCAATGAAGGCGATACGTTCTGCATGAACTGCGGTGCCAGGTTGGAGTCGGCGCCAGAGCCAGAACCGGAACCGGTTGTCGTGACCGAACCGGTGGTTGCACCCGAGCCGGTTGTTGTACCCGATCCCGAGCCGGTTGCCGTACCCGAACCGGCTGCTGCGCCCGAACCGGCTGCTGCGCCCGATCCGGAGCCGGAACCAGAGCCGATCGTTGCTTCCGCACCTAAGCCCGAGCCGATCGTCGCGCCTGCTCCTGTCTTTGACCCTGAGCCGGTAAGCGCTCCCGAGCCTGAGCCTGCCGCCGCGCCTGCGCCCGCGTTCGCGCCCGCTGCAGCACCCGTACAGGTAGTCGCACCTGAACCTGAGCCAGCCGTCTCTCTCCCAAACAACACGTGTCCCACCTGCGGTGCGACCAACGATCCCGAGGATAAGTTCTGCATGCATTGCGGCACCAAGCTTCATTAACACCACGTTGGCATCGCCGGGCTCAAGCTCATCAAAGGGGTCCGGCTCTTTTGCGTCGTACGTTTAGGTGCCTTATCCAGCTACCGTTTAATGTTGCGCAACAGAATTTGACCAACACCGCTTAGGGTTGAGATGTCCGGTGGATAAGAGAAAGGATTTTGATATGCACAAGCTTAACGTGCACCTCAAGAAGGGGGCCTTGTGTGGAGTGCTTGCACTTGCGCTGGGCTCCCTCGTGGTTGGCAATGTGGCCGCCATCGTCGCGCCCACCCCGGCGTACGCCGCCTCCAAAAAGTCGTCCAAAAAGTCGAAGAAGACCAAGGACGGATCGGTAAAGGGCGTCAAGGTCAAGAAGAAGGTCGATAAATACACCTGGTCTGAGCTCGCGAAGATCTCCGACGCCATGACCAAGTCCGGCAGCCGCAAGGCCGCCCTCAAGATTGCCAAGAAGTACAAGCTTTGCGACAAGAAGGGCAAGCTCGACGGCAGCCAGACCAAGAAAGTTGCGCTCAATGATTGTGAGAGCAGCGCCATGATTGTTGGCTTCTACCACGATGATCTTTCCGATGGCTCTGGAAAGGCAGGCATTACTTGGCAGTTTACCGATTGTCTGTATATGGGCAATCCGCTCTATGCTTCACATGTTACCGACTTCAACATTCTGCCTAGTACGCTCAAGGACTGTTTGGCCACAGTCAAGAAGAATACTGTTTATCGCGACGATGCCAAGGCAAGTCAGGCAACCTCAGAGGACGTCCAGCTTTGGGCGCCTTCTGCGACTGAAATCCTCGGCGATGCCTCAGAGATGAAAAACATCAATCGCGATTCGGAGTGGATGACCAAGTCCCTTAACGCCGAGGGCACACAGTACGATTATTACGAGGCCGCCGGCATGAATTGGACTTCAGACTCGCAAGACTGCGAGTTCACTTTATCTGACTCAGGATATTGGATTGAACTAGTTAAGACGGATGATGGCCTCTCTGATCAGAAGGCTCTTGAGCAAGGGAAAGTAAAACTGGACTCAAGCTATAAGAAGATAAATGGCTTCGACTGGAAGGCTGGTTTTAGAAGCATTTACTACAACCCTCTAACGCCTGATGCTGGGTTGGACAATCTGGGTGGCTATAGCTATGATGACGATTATGCCCCTGTTTATGATGAGACTGATTCGCCTGCGAGCAACAATAACACTTCTTGGCCTACTGGCTTGTATGACTATTCGACCGATAAGGCATCTGCTGTGATGCCCATGTTCTGCTTGACATCCCCTTCGGATGATAGCGCTGATTCGGATTCAACCGGTGTTGCCGTTCAGGATAACGTTAATGGTTACAGCTGGAAAGATCTCAAATCCATCGCAAATGAAATTGCTGCGGCACAGGATGACAGCGCCGCTATCGAGATTGCTAAGAAATACCATCTGGTTGGCGACGACGGCAATCTGAGCAGCGCTTCCTATAAGAGCATTGATGATGATATCAATGCATATATCGTTGGCTTCAACCATGATGACCGTTCCGATGGTAAGGGCAAGGCAGGCATCACGTTCCTGATCGCCGATGCCTCTCCTGCCAAGCTTGCCATGAATAAGGATGGTTCCAATATGGGTGGATGGAAGGACTCTGATCTTCGTAAGTCTATTCGCACGGAGGTCAACTGGTGCTTGCCGCAGGCTCTCAAGAGCAATATCGTCAGGGTCAAGAAACTGTCCAACAACGCTGGCGTAACAACGGATCCGTCTTCGGTCACCTCAACGGACGAGACCGTGTGGCTACCGTCTATGATGGAGCTGATTGGCAAAGATGGGCTCGAAGAAGAGTTTGGCTCCCTGGAGCCTGACCAGCTTGCCGTCTACGAGGCCGAGGGAACGCAGTATGCCGCTCTGCAAGGTGACAACGACACCCGCTGGACCGGTTACGATGGATTTACTGGAAACAACGCGTGGACACGAACTTGCGATGCCTCTCAATCCGGATGTTTCCTAATATACCGAGGAAACGATTTTGGTGGCCCGTGGGATACGAACGATGAGCTCAATATCTATCCGGGTTTCTGCCTTTAGTCGTTAATACTGACCGACGGTGATTATGAGCCCTCGGAGGGGAACACTCTTCGAGGGCTGTAGTCGCACTCGTATCAATGCTGCGCAACGAATCATTTGACTTATTCGGGACGATACAACTGTCCTAATACACGAGGGAAGGAGCGGCCATGAAGTGCCCCAAGTGCGGTGCCGAGATCGCGGAAGAAGCTGCATTCTGCGGTAAATGCGGTGCCGAGATTGAACACGAGGATGCTGGCGCGACGGATGCCGTTGCGCCGGATACCACCGTTGCGGACTCGGCGGACGTCGAGGTTGAGGATACTCCGGAGGAAGCACCTGCGGAGGACTCAACGGATGAAAAGAGTGAGGGGGAGCCGGAGAAACAGCTCAGCAAGAATGCCAAGATTGCGATTGCTGCAGTGGCCGTTGTCCTCATGGTCGCCCTTGGCGTTTTCCTTTTCAATCAGCAGCAGCAAAAGGATTTTGAGAAAGCTGTCGAGAATCAGGTACTCGAAGAAGCTAAGGTCGAGTACGAAGGTCAGACGGAGCTCTTTGCCAAAAACGATTACGTTGAGCCTTCGGAGTACCAGGTCGATTCGCTTGTCGTATCCGAACTCAACGAGAGCGATGGAAAGGTGACGGGCACAGCGACCGCCGACGTGTCCAACGAGAGCTTCTCTACAACGGTCGAGCTCAATTATGCTGCCGATGTAGATGGCAGTAGGAATGTGTCGAACGTCACGATTGAGCCCACTTCTACCGAGACGACCCCGCTCACGGGCATAACGACGGATGAAGAGCACGGGATCGAGGATGCTGATTCGGACCTGTACAACGACAACACATGCGTCGTCGATTATGTTGACGATAGTACGGCGAATTGGGTCGTGACCTCCGGAGCCAAGCACGAGTTGACGTACAAGTTCAACGGCAAGAAGTGGAAGTTTAAAAAGGACGAGCTGAGCAGCGATATCGAATGGGGCGATTTCTCGGGGACGTACGTGGCTGCTGACGGTTCCGATAATTGGCTCCGCATCAGTTCTTATGTCTCGGGGAAGGCGAGCTGTGAATGGTTCGGCGACTATCACATTACCGGCTCGGCTGGAGATGTTATCCAGGATTTGAGCGGTCAGGTTCGTGGAGTGTGCGAGGACGTTGACATTCAAGACTACGGCAACGGATTCTACGGTTTTGAGCTGAACGACGAGGATGCGGACGGTGCGAATGGGCAAGGCGGAATGGTCCACTTTAAGCTGGTCTTTAACCCCGAACAAGAGGGTAGCCTTAAGCTGTTTAAGAGCGAATACCAGCAGCAGGCAACGGAAAGGTACCAGCAGTTTATTGCAATTGCAAACTTCCGTCATGGCAGCAGCGTCAATAACCTGCGCAAGCGCTCGGCTGGCGTTATTGGCATTCCTGATGACTTTAGTGGTGGTCAGAGCTCGTTTAACGATACGAACTTTACCTATAACAGGAAAGACGAATAGCCGTCTGCATCGCGTGACGACCGATGGGGCCCGAGGGTTATCCTCGGGCCTTTTTTGCGTGAATAGCATTTTGGGGTGACTTGTTGCGAGCCTTTCAATTGCCCGACCCGTTAAATGTTGCGCAACAGAAAATGCCAAGCTCAAGGTAGTCTTAACTCGAAAAGACTAAGGCTGAAGAAAGGAGCCCTTATGTTCTGTCCAAAGTGTGGCGTCGAAAACGCCGATGGATCCAAGTTCTGTTCTGGGTGTGGAACCTCGCTTGTCTCGGCGCCTGCTGAAACCGCTTCTCCCTCAAATAAAGCCACGGACTCTGCTGCGACTTCGGCTTCGTCACCCCAGCCTGCTGAGGCTCGCGACGCAAAGAAGAGGCCGATTATCATCGGGGCAGTCGCTGTTATTGTCGTTGCGTTAGTTGCCGTTTTTGCTGTCGGGCCCACACTGGGTGGAAACTCTTCCTCGGCTACTGAGATGGGGAGCGGAAGTGCTTCCAAGGAATCCGAGACAAAAAGCAAGAAACAAACTAAGACCGTTGAGGCACCGTACGAGAACCCCTTCGTGGGCGCTCAGGTGGGCGATAAGGTTAAGTTTGGCTCCTACGAGCAGGACGGCAAAACCTCCAATGGCAAAGAGCAGATTGAGTGGCGCGTCCTTGCTGTCGATGGGGATCGAGCTCTCGTAATTAGTGAGAAAGGGCTGGACGCCAAGCCGATTAACGAGGGCGATCTAAGTGACAGTGTGGATTCCATGGACAATGACTGGGATTCATCCGATCTCAAGGCTTGGCTCGAGAGCGATTTCGTTTCTCAGGCTTTTTCGGACGAGGAGAAGGAGGATATCGATGGTTCGCCTACGCTGCTTACCACCGATGAGGCCAATCAATATTTTGAGTCTGATGAAAGCCGCGTTTGCTACCCTACTAAGCAGGCTGTAAAAAATGGGGCCTGGACTGAAGATAACGATGCGTGTTACTGGTGGCTCAGCTCACCGAGCGATGGCGGCAGCGGTACGTGGTTCGCTACGGCATGCGTAGACTCCGATGGCGGCGTGTTTTCCTTGGGCATACGTGTTGTTCGACCTGATGTCGCCGTTCGCCCTGCATTATGGGTGAGCCTTTAGTTTCAATTTCTAATAGTTTAGATAACAGGTGATGATTCGGGGCCGCAAGGCCTCCGAATGCCGTGTTCTTCCCAGCCGAAAAGACAATTTGTCTGAGCGTCAACCCAAATCTTTGTTTGGCGACAATCCTTCCGGGCGGGTGTTCGGGCAGGCGGGACAGTTAATAGCAGGTTCGAGATTCCCCAGGAGCAGAGTCCTACGAAGGAATAGGGCTTCTGCGAGTTTTTGGCGCCACGCGGTTGCGGACCCGCGTGGCGCCGTTTGCGTTTGTGGCGGTGGCCTTTAGAGGCTGGCCGCGTTGTTCGTTTATGGGCGCTTTTGCCGCCAGTAGATTCGCCTCGTTCCCGGCAATGTTGCGCAACGTCTGCTCGGTATGGATTTCTACACTTGAGCTGTCCAAAAGGGATTCGGTTCTTGAACGAGGGATGAACGATGAGCAGGAACTCCTATTACGATGACGATATGTCCGAAGAAGATTACGAGCGGGTCATGGAGCATATGTACGAGCTTGAGTGCGAGCTCGAGGAGCCTCATGACGCTCGCACCGACCAGTTGATTCGCGAGGAGCTCGAGGATCTTTCGAGTGCCATGTTGTTTGAGCCGGTGGTCAAAAACGGTGAGTACCTTGGTGAGCGCGACCATGTGCCCGGGTATTGGACGGATCGTCGCGATTTGGAGTCCGAGTCTTCAGGCGCTTCGAGCGATGTCGACGAGGTGGAAAAGGATGAGCCGTTTGATTTAATAGGCTATCAGGGTTCTTCTTCGGGTGGCTCGGTACTCGACATGTTTACTCCCATTTTAAGGAGTCGCGTGTTCTGGATCTTCATCGCGTTTTTGGTGTTTATCGGCCTGCTCGACATGTTCTACGACAGTTTTATTGTTCCTTCGGGCTTCGCTATTAGCCGCATCAATTTCCAGGGCTTGGTGCTGCTGGCGATTGTCGTTGCATGCATTGCCCTGAGGCGTCGTCGCCGTTAACGGCGGTATTGACGCAGTTTCCGATGTTGCGCAACAGGTTATCTGGACAGCGGCGTATGCTCGGGTTGTCCTGAAAGCGAGAGAAAGGACAGGACAATGGCTGAAGTTGAAGTAAGGGCTTTGGGTCCCGACGACGTCGACGATATGGTCGATCTGGACGAGCAGTCGGGCTACGAGGTCTATGACGCGTACGCGGACTGCGTTGAGGACGAGGACGAAGAGAACTGTTACCTCTGGGGCGTCTTTGCCGATGAGGAACTGGTCGGCTTTTGCGTAACGGGCGGTTCAGATGACCCCGACCTGCCGGATGCCGTTACGGAGCACCCGCTCAACGAGGAAACGTCGACGTTTTTGAGCCATGTGTATGTTGACCCCGACTACCGCGGTAACGGCTATGGCGCACGCCTGGTGCACGATGCCCTTTTGGGATACTGGGAGAGCGAGGGCGAGCAGCAGCCTACATTCCTGGATCTGAGCGGATATCTCTTTGATGATGCTGATGCGGATCCGATTAAGCTCGCGCATCTGCTCATCGACTTCTTTGGTAAGAACGGGTTTGAGCCCATCCCCGACGATGAGCACGACATCACCTACACCTGCATGGTCTTGGATCCCAAGAACTTTAAGGACCCGGACGCAGAGTAGAGGCTGCAATCTGTTGGTTCAGCTTCCCTAGTTAGTGTTTGGCGGGGCCGGACGCCCAGTCGCAATGACTGGGCGTCCGGTCCTTTTTGTTGCCTGTCGGGTTTGGTGCTCGGCACGTTTATCTCGATCCGTAACATCTGGCGGGGGATATGGGGTCTAGTTGTTACAGATCAAGATTGTTTCTCGGCAGACAACTCAACTGTCTCAATCTGTAACATCTGGGGCCGGTTTTGCTCCGTAACTGTTACAGATTGAGACAATCAGCCGGGCCCACCTCGGGCCCACCTCGTCCGCCTCGTCATCTGTGGTTTACGTGGGGGCATGCGAAGCACGGGTATACTAACCGCGGCGAATCTGCTCCATCGCTTAGAGCTGCTGCGTCTGGACGGCGCGTGATAGGGCTGCCAAAGCGATCGCCAGCGTGCTGAGCAACGTCCTCTCTGTGCGCACCTGTTTTTGTATGTATTAGCGCACTACCAAGCACGCCCGCGCGGCCGCATGCCGTGCCCATTGCGCGTGCAGATAAGGAACAACAACATATGCGTAATTCTGTATCCGACGTCACCGACGCCGAGATCCTGGACGAGGCCCGCGAGGCCATGAGCCAGGCTGCCTTCGATGCTGCCGACGAGGCCAATGCTGCCCAGGCCGTCGAGTCCGCGACCGAGAACCTGCCCGCCTTTGACGAGCTGGGACTTTCCGACGAGATGCTCCGTGCCATCGAGAACCTGGGCTACACGGCGCCGACGCCTGTTCAGGCTGGCTCGATTCCCGTAGTGCTCGAGGGTCGCGACCTGCTTGCCGCCGCTCAGACCGGCACCGGCAAGACGGCCGCCTTCTTGCTGCCGACCATGAATAATCTGGAGCACATCGCTCCTCCCAAGCCTGTGCACGAGCGCGGCGGTCGCAACCGCCGTCGCGGTGCTAAAAAGCCCGAGGGCAACGGCCGTGGCCCCGTGATGCTCGTCATCACCCCCACGCGCGAGCTCGCACAGCAGATCGACGAGGTCGCGAGCAAGATCGCCGACGTCACCGGCCATGTCGCCGTGACCGTCGTGGGCGGCGTGAGCTACAAGCCGCAGACCGCGGCACTCAAGTACGGCTGCGATATCCTGGTCGCCACGCCGGGCCGTTTGGTCGACCTGATCGAGCAGGGCGCCTGCCACCTGAACGAGGTCAAGGTGCTGGTACTCGACGAGGCCGATCGCATGCTCGACATGGGCTTTTTGCCCGCCGTCCGCCGCATTGTGCGCGAGACGCCGGCCGAGCGCCAGACGCTGCTGTTCTCGGCGACCCTCGACGAGGACGCCGTGGGCGAGATTACCGACCTGGTGAGCGACCCGGCCCGCGTGGAGATCGCGCCCGCCACGTCGACCGCCGACACCGTCGACCAGTTTGTGTTCCCGGTGTCCATCGAGGCCAAGAACAACCTGCTGCCCGAGTTCCTCAAGAAGGAGGGCCCGGAGCGCACCATCGTCTTTATGCGCACCAAGCACCGCGCCGACAGCTGCTGCCGTCGTCTGGAGCGCAAGGGCATCAAGGCCGCTGCGATTCACGGCAACCGCAGCCAGGCCCAGCGCGAGCGCGCGCTTTCTGCCTTCCGCGACGGCACCGTTGACGTGCTGGTGGCGACCGACGTGCTCGCCCGCGGCATCGACATCAGCGACGTGCGCTACGTCGTGAACTTTGACGTGCCGGCAGAGCCGACCGACTACATCCACCGCATTGGCCGCACGGGCCGCGCCGGCGAGCTGGGCTGGGCTATTACGTTTGTGACCGAGCAGGACGTCGATGAGTTCTACGAGATTGAGAAGCTCATGGACAAGACCGCCGACATCTACGAGGCCGGCGACCTGCATGTGGGCCCCAACCCGCCCGCCGTCGATCCCGAGCGCGACCCTGCGGCCTTTAAGGTGAAGAAGAAGACCAAGCGCGGCAAGTCCAAGAGCAAGAAGAAGCTTGAGCAGGCACGTCGCGACGGCAAGCGCAACGGCGATGACTACGGCGATGTGGCCGGTCGTTCCAACCGCGGTCGCGACGAGCGTCGCGGCGACGGCGAGCGTCCGAGCCGTCCCAAGCGCGGCGGCAAGATCCGCGTGCGCGAGGGCGTTCAGGCTCGCGTGGACGAGGCTGTTGAGAGCGTGGCCCGCGAGGTGGCTGCCGAGGAGCGTGCTGGCGCTGCCGAGCAGGTCCCGCGAGGCAACCGTGCCGAGCGCCGTGCCAAGCAGTTCCAGGGCGAGGCGCATCGCCGTCGCCGCGAGGACGAGGACCGCGGCGGTCGTCGCCGTGTTGAGCGCGAGGACGAGGGCCGTGGCTCGCGCGGCGGCAAGCGTGGCTCGGGCGATCGTCGTCGTTCCGGTCGCAATGACGAGCGCGGCGGGCGCGATGAGCGCCGTGGCGGCGAGGGTCGCGGTGAGCATGGCGCCCGCAGCGGTGAGTCCCGTGGCGGCAAGCGCTTTGAAGAGCGCGGTGGCCGCGGCGGCGAGCGTCGCGAGGGCGCTCGCGACAATGGTGGGCGCAGCGGCGCTGGGCGTTCCGGTGAGTCGCGCGAGCGTCGCGATCCGCGTGCCAGCCGCGATCGTCGCGATGACTGGCGCAACTACGACGATACCCGCGAGGAGCGTCGCGGCGGCTACCGTGGTGGTCGCGGCGGCAACCAGGCCGGTTCCCGTGGCGGCCGCGCCGGCGGTCGCGATAACCGTGGCAGCTGTGGCAACAGCCGTGGCGGCAAGCGCGGCGGCAGCTCCCGTCGTCCCGGCGACGGCGGCGGCAAGCGCAAATAACATACGCATCGCACGCTAGCGTGAGACAAGCTAAGGGCCCCGAGCAACTACGCTCGGGGCCCTTTTTGGTGCAAAGGGGTCAGAGCAAGGAGTGTCCCTGGGTGCCGGCAGAAAAGGAACGTCCCTAAGTGCCGCATAGCTACCGTTTATCGGAGAATAAATACCGTTCACCGGTCATAATGATTATTCTGGCTTTGGGCTTGTCTACAATAGCTCTCGTAAAAAGAAATGCGGAAGGTTACCGAGTCCCTCGGACGTGGGCCTAACCAAAGTCTTTGAACGGGTGTGTCTCTATGGATGCATTCGCTTGATTTTGGTTGGGCTATATTTATGAAGGGACATGCCGCCATGGGTTTCTTTTCTCGCCTGATGGGCGGTTCGGATGAGCAGAAGACTGCAGCTTCCGAGTTCGAAATCCTCGCTCCCGTTTCCGGCGAGCTTGTTCATCTAGAAAATACCAATGACCCTGCTTTTAGCAGCCGCGCGGTGGGCGATGGCGTTGCCGTGGTTCCCCAAGAGGGAACGGTGTGCGCTCCTGTTTCCGGCACCGTCGCGGCGTTGTTTCCGACCGAGCACGCGCTGGGCATCATGTCCGACGACAGCTCAGCTCAGGTGATGCTGCATATCGGAATCGACACTGTTAAACTTGAGGGCAAGGGCTTCCATGCGCTCGTTGCTCAGGGTGACCATGTCGACGCGGGCCAGCCCCTCGTCGAGGTCGATTTCGACGCGGTTCGCGCCGCCGGCTTCGACCCCACGGTCTTCGTTATCGTGTGCGAGCGCTCGGAGAACTCGACTCTTCGTGAGCATGCTTCCGGCCCTGTTGCTGTTAAAGAGCCTGTCGTCTGGCTTTCCGAGTAAATTCTTGTGGTGGGTACCGTGGTTATCAAGCGAGTTTTCAACAATAACGTCGCAATGGTCACTTCGGACGATGGCTCCGAGCTCATCGTCATCGGCCGAGGCCTCTGCTTTGGCCGCCATGCCGGTGATATCATCGACGAGGCGTCGGTCGAAAAGACCTATGCGCTGCAGGAGGGTACCTCCCAGGATTCTCGTACGATTGACCGCTTGGCACATCTTTTGGAGTCCATCCCCACCGTTAACCTCGTGATTTCCGAGGACATTGTTCAGATGCTTCGTCGAGAGCTCAATGTTGATATCAATGACAAGATTCTCATCGCTCTCGCAGATCATATAAGCCTCGCCCTTGATCGCGAGCGCAAGGGCATTCCGTGCGAGAACCCGTTGCTGCTCGAGATCCAGCAGTTCTATCGCAAGGAGTATGCGCTTGCGGGCCGTGCCCTTCAGATTATCAAGGATTACCTGGGTATCGAGATGAGCGAGGAGGAGCAGGGCTTCATCACCTTGCATATCGTCAACGCTACCATGCCGCAGCGCTCTGACCGTCTGATTGTTTCGGTCCAGCTTGTTCGCGACGTGCTCGCGATTGTTTCCGAGCACTATGCCACGACCCTTGACGTCGCCTCGTTGCCGTACGAGCGTTTCGTTCGCCATCTGCAGTTTTTTGCGCAGCGAGCGCTCGATCCCGCGGCGGGGCAGGTCAATGGCGACGCGCTGTTCCGTATCGATGAAACGGTGTATCCGAGGGCGTTCTCGTGCGCGGAGTCAATTGCCGACCGCTTAGCGTCTACCTATAACGTTGTCGTTACCAATGCCGAGAAGAGTTATCTCGCATATCACATTGTTAACCTGCTTGGAGAATCTGGTCTCTAGGCATAACGTGCCCGCACATCGATTGATATAAGACAAGGCTCATGGTCTTGTCCAGGGCACACCTGTCTTAATTTGCGGAAAAGAAAGGGGAGTATCGCTATGACCGCAAAAAAGAAAGTAAACCTCAAGGCGCCGTTGGAGGTGTTCGCGAAGTCGATCGTCCAGCCGATGATGTATCTCTCGGTTGCCGGCATCCTGCTCATCGTGGGCATCATTCTGACCAACAAGACCATCTGTGCCGTGGTCCCCGTGCTGGGCTCCGGCCCGTTCCAGCTTGCGGGCGCCGTTGTCTATCAGTCGCTGATGTTTATCATCAACAACCTCTCGATTCTGTTCTGCGTGGGCATCGCCGGCGCCATGGCAAAGAAGAACAAGGGCCATGCTTCGCTGATCGCCCTGATGTCGTTCTTCCTGTTCCTTCAGGCCAATAACATCGTGCTCAACGCCACCGGTTCTCTTGCCGAAGCGAGCGGCATGCTCGGCCTTACCGGAACCGGCCAGAGCACCGTTATGGGCATTCAGGTCCTCGATACCGGCGTGTTTGGCGGCATCATTCTTGGTTGCATCACCGGTGCCGTGTTCAACAAGTACTCGAACAAGCAGTTCCCCGTTGCCCTTTCGATGTTCTCGGGCGTTCGCTTTCCGTTCCTGATCATGATCATCATTTCCTGGATCATGGGCGCTGGCTTCTGCATCGTTTGGCCTCCGGTTCAGGGTGCCATCTCCTCCGTTGCCGGCATCATTAAGGAGTCGGGCAACATCGGTCTGTTTATCTACGGCATGCTCAACAAGTTGCTCGTTCCCACCGGTCTGCACCACCTCATCTACACCCCGTTCCAGTTCTCCGATGTGGGTGGCACCCTTACGCTGGGCGATCAGGTTATCGCCGGCGCCTATCCCATCCGTGTCGCCGAGATGGCAATGACGGGCCAGCCCTTCTCCGATAGCACGTATTTCAACAGCTACGCCTTCAACAACCTGTGGCCCTACATCGGCATCGGTCTCGCCTTTATCTTCACCGCCTACAAGCAGAACAAGGACAAGACCAAGGCTGTCATCATCCCGCTGATCATCACCGCCGTGCTTTCCTGCGTGACCGAGCCCATGGACTTCCTCTTTGTCTTTGCTGCCCCTGTGCTCTTTGTCGTCCACTCGATTCTTTCCGGCGTCTTCCTGGTTCTTCTTAAGGTTCTCTCCGTGCCCGCTTCGACTGCAGGCGGCATCATCAACATCGTTGTTTCCAACCTGGTCCTTGGTGTCGATAAGACCAACTGGCCGATGATGCTGGTGCTTGGAGTTCTCAACGCCGCTCTGTACTTCTTCCTCTTCACCTTCCTTATTAAGAAGCTCAACCTCCACACGCCTGGTCGCGAGGAGGAGTCCGAGCTCGCCGAGTCCGTCGCCGAGGGCGAGGCCGCCGCGTCTGTCGCGGTGAAGCAGGGCGCTGTTGCCGCGGCTCCCGCAGAGGGCGTCGATGCGGGCATTGCCGATCTGGTCGCAGGTCTTGGCGGCAAGGACAACATCGAGGAGCTCGAGAACTGCTTTACGCGTCTCCGCGTGAACGTTAAGAACCCGGACCTCATCGATGAGAACCTCATCAACCACGTGCCCAACAGCGGCATCAACCGCAATGGCAACAATATCCAGATCATCTTTGGCATGAAGGTCGCCGAGATGCGTGACAAGGTCGAAAACGCAATTGAGAAGGAGCAGTAAACAATGATCATTACTCTGTGTGGTGGCGGATCCACCTTTACCCCCGGCATCGTCAAGTCCATCGCTCTGCGCAAGGACGAGCTCGACGTTGACGAGATTCGTCTGTACGACATCAACGAGGAGCGCCAGCGCAAGATCGGCGTGCTCGTGGACTGGATTTTGCACGAGGACCTCGGCCTGGACATCAAGCTTACGGTGACCACCGACAAAAAGACGGCTTTTACCGACGCGAGCTTCGTGTTTGCCCAGATGCGCGTGGGCGGCTATGCCATGCGCGAGCAGGACGAGAAGATTCCGCTGCGTCACGGCTGCGTGGGCCAGGAGACCTGCGGCTGCGGCGGCCTTGCCTACGGCATGCGTACCATCTTCCCCATGGTCGAGCTGATTGACGACGTTGAGAAGTACGCCAAGAAGGACTACTGGATTCTCAACTACTCCAACCCTGCCGCCATCGTCTCCGAGGGCTGCCGCGTCCTGCGCCCCAACGCTCGCATCATCAACATCTGCGACATGCCGATTGCGATTATCGACGTGGTTTGCGCCGCGCTCGATATCGACAAGAAGGACGTCGAGTACGACTACTTTGGCCTCAACCACTTTGGTTGGTTCACCTCGATCCGCCACAAGGGCGAGGAGGTGCTCCCGCAGCTGCGCGAGTACATCAAGGAGCACGAGATTCTGCTGCCCGATTCTTACCTCAAGGGCATGAGCTCGCTGATGTCCAAGAAGCCCGAGGAGGCCACCGACGAGCATCCCGAGCAGAACCGCCACACCAAGGGCAGCTGGTACTACGTCTGGAAGGGCGAGTACGAGATCATGGAGTGCTTCCCGGAGTACCTGCCCAACACGTATCTGAACTACTACCTGCAGCAGAAGGAGTTCGTCGAGCATTCCAACCCCGAGCGCACCCGTGCAAACGAGGTCGAGGAGACGCGCGAGAAGAACCTCTTTGATGGCATCGACCATTACGAGAAGACGGGCGAGATCGACGAGAGCACGTTCTATGCGGGCAGCCACGGCGACTGGATTGCCGATCTGGCTATCGCTCTGAAGAACGACACCAAGCAGCGCTTCCTGGTCATTTGCGAGAACAAGGGCGCTATCCCCAACATGCCCTACGACGCCATGGTCGAGCTGCCTGCCTACATTGGCAAGAACGGCCCCGAGGTCATCAGCCGCGACAACATCCCGCTGTTCCAGCAGGGTCTTATGATGCAGCAGCTGAACTCCGAGAAGCTCATCGTCGAGGCTACGATCGAGGGTTCGTACGAGAAGGCGCTCAAGGCCTTTACGCTCAACAAGACCGTGCCTTCGATGAAGGTCGCCAAGGAGGTTCTCGACGACATGATCGAGGCCAACAAGGGTTACTGGCCCGAGCTTCGCTAAAGACAGAAGGTCTCTGGCACAAAAGAGCCGCTGACCGTAAAACTTGATCAATGCCCTGTTCGCGTGTTTGCGCGGACGGGGCATTGCCGTTTTGCGCAAAGGGTTGATATGGGGGTGGGCAGCGCCGTCGCGTCGAGATTGCCCGAGCCCTGCTGTGCCCAGGTGACGCGGTGATTCTTGACGAGCCCTTTACCGGTCTAGATACCGCTGCGCGCGACGCATGCGCCGAGGTCGTGCTCGACTTGCTCGACGGTCGCATCCTGTTGCTTGCCACGCACGATGCCGTCGACGCTCGGGCCCTCAATATCTCGGATATCATCACGCTCTAAATACTTATTCAGCAACAAAATGATCCGTTTTTTTCTCCGTCCCCATGGGGTCGGGTATGGTATTCTATCTGCGGGGTAATACTGCGGAATACCAAGTAATACCAACGCCGTAGAAACAAACTCTAGATGCGGGCCAATCGGGTTGCCTTCACAGCCCGTCGCCCAGCCGCGTGGCCCGCATCTATCCGCACCACCGTCGTTTCAAAAAGGAAGCGCCATGGCAGAACACATGACCCCGGTTGTCGCGAAGGTCTTGCCCGAGGAAAAGGCGGCCTTCGCGGCGGCAACGCAGCTCGTAGGTACCACGCCGTCCAACGCCATCCGCATGTTTATCGCCGCGTTTAATCGCTGCGGCACCTTTCCGTTCGACATTTCGCCCAACGGGGCCTTTGGCACTGCGCCCGATTCTCATCAACAATGACTGTCCCAAACTGCCGGCACTTGGGGACGTTCCTTTTCTGCCGGCAGTTAAGGAACGTCCCTAAGTGCCGGGTTTTGAGGAGGTTGGCATGCTCGATGCGATGATTTGGGCGCTTGCCTGTTTTGGCGTTGTCGCTGCCGATATCGCCCTGAGTGTGGTTTTGTTCTCCGCTCTGGGCGTCGCATCGGTGTTCATGGGCTTTTCGATTGACGACCTCGATATTCAATTGCTTCAGGCTGCCGCGCAGATGGCGTCGTTTTTGATGGCGCTGCTGTGGTGGCGTTATCTGTGGCCGCGTTCGTTTATGGCACGCCGGCAAAGCGCGCATCCGCTCGGCGGGGGAGCGCGTGGGGCGTGGAAGCGCATCGTCTGCGTTATCGTGATTGGCCTTGCCCTGCAGGTGGTCGTTGGCTACGTGACCGACGCCGTGCTGTCGCTGTTGCCGGAGGCCGCGGCCGACTACAGCGAACTTGTCGAGGAGACGGGCATGGGTGACACGAGCTATCTGGCCGTCCTGACCACGGTGCTCGGCGCTCCGTTTTGCGAGGAGCTGCTGGTGCGCGGTATCATTTTTGAGTTTTCGCTCCGAGCGTTTAATCCGCAGTGCCGCCCACTTTGGAAGCGCCGGCGTCGTGCGAGCGCGCAGGACGGCGCCATGGTGCCCTGGGCGGCCCCGAGCACGTGGGGTATCGTCGCGGCGGTCGTGCTGCAGGCGGCGATCTTCGGTTTTATGCACCTGAACTGGGTGCAGGGCTGCTATGCGGGCGCTGCCGGCCTCATTTTTGGCTGGGTGCTCGTGACGACCGGAAAGCTCCGCTACACGATCCTGCTGCATTTTGCCTTTAACGCCGGGTCGTATCTCATGACGTTGCTCTGGTTTGTGAACACGCCGTTCGATGTGGCAATTACGGTCGCTATCGCTGGCGTCATCCTCGTTGAGGCAATGCGCTCACTGCGCCACGCGTGTGGGATGTACGCAGCGAGCGCGCCGCTGCCCTAGTTGCGACGCCCGCCTCCGTTGGCGCCCTGTCGTCCCTGGGCCGCGCGGTTGCGGCCGGCGGTGTTCTGCGCACGCGACATGCCGCCGTGCCCCTTGCTGCCCTTGGGGCCCTTGCCGGCACCACCGTGGGCCCTGCCGCCCTTCTTGCCGGTGCCATGCCCGCCGCCAGCAGACGTCTCGCCCGGGCGCGGCGGCACGGGACGGATTAGGCAATGCTTGGTGTAGCCGATCAGGTCGCGGCGGCCTGCCTTCTCCAATGCCTCGCGCACGAGCTTGTAGTTCTCGGGCTTGCGGTATTGGATGAGCGCGCGCTGCATAGCCTTCTCGTGCGGGTCACGCGCCACATAGATTGGCTCCATGGTGCGCGGGTCAACGCCGGTGTAGTACATGCAAGTGCTCATCGTGGACGGGGTGGGGTAGAAGTCCTGCACCTGCTCGGGCATGTAGCCCATGTCTCGCACGGCCTCGGCAAGCTCCACCGCTTCCTTCATGGTTGAGCCGGGGTGGCTCGAGATGAGGTAAGGCACCACGTACTGCTTGAGTCCATATTCACGGTTCAAGCGCTCAAATTTGCGGCAGAATGCGTCGTAGACGGCGCGGCTCGGCTTGCCCATCACGGAGAGAACCGCGTCGCTCACGTGCTCGGGTGCCACGCGCAGCTGGCCCGAGACATGGTGTTCCAAAAGCTCGCGCAAAAACTCGTCTGAGGCATCGGCCATGGTGTAATCGAAGCGAATGCCGCTCCTCACAAAGACCTTCTTGACGCCTGGCAGCTGGCGCAGGTCGCGCAGCAGCTGCGTGTAGCCGCTCTCATCGACCACCATGTTCTTGCATACGCTCGGCCACAGGCAGCGCTTGTTCTTGCACACGCCGTGCTTGAGCTGTTTGTCGCAGGCAGGGCGGCTAAAGTTGGCCGTCGGTCCGCCCACGTCGTTGATGTAGCCCTTAAACTCGGGGTCGCGCGTGAGCAGCTCGGCCTCGCGCATGATCGAATCGTGGCTGCGCATCTGCAGCACGCGGCCCTGGTGGAAGGTGAGCGCGCAAAACGAGCACTCGCCAAAGCAGCCGCGGTTAGAGCTGATGGAAAACTTGATCTCGGCAAAGGCCGGCACGCCGCCCGCGGCGTCGTAGTCGGGGTGCCAATCGCGTGCGTAGGGGAGTTCGGCCACCTCGTCCATCTCGTCGGTGGTGAGCGTCGCGGACGGCGGGTTCTGCACCACATAGACGCTGTTGGGGTAGGGCTCTACCAGGCGATGTCCGGTGATGGGGTCCATGTTCTGCTGCTGCACGTTAAAGCTGCGCGCGTAGTTGAGCTTGTCGGCGGTAAGGTCGTCCCAGCTGGGCAGCAGGTCGTAGTCGTAGACCTCGTCGAGCGAGCTGGTGCGGTAGACGGTGCCATTGATATAGGTAATCTGGTCGACGGGCAGTCCCGCGTCGAGCGCGTCGGCGATCTCGACGATCGCGTGCTCGCCCATGCCGTAGATGAGGATGTCGGCGCCCGAGTCGAGCAGTACCGAGCGCTTGAGCTTGTCCTGCCAGTAGTCGTAGTGGGCCAGACGGCGCAGACTCGCCTCGATGCCGCCGATGATGATGGGGGCGTCCTTGAACGTCTGGCGGATGAGGTTGCCGTAGACCGTAACGGCACGGTTGGGGCGGTGACCCTCCTCGCCACCGGGGGTATAGGCGTCGGTGTGGCGGCGGTGCTTGGTCACCGAATAGTGGTTGACCATGGAGTCCATGTTGCCGGCACTGACGAGAAAGCCCAGGCGCGGCTCGCCGAGCACGGTGATGCTGGCGGGATCGGTCCAGTCGGGCTGGCAGATGATGCCCACCTTGTAGCCATGCGCGTCGAGTACGCGGCTGATGATGGCCATACCAAAGCTGGGGTGGTCCACGTAGGCGTCGCCGCAGATGTAGACAAAGTCGCACTGGTCCCAGCCGCGTGCATCCATGTCGGCGCGACTGACGGGTAGGAACTTATCGCGGCCCGGACGCCAGGGGCGTGAGGGCGCTGCCTGGGTGTGCGCGGCCCGGGTGGCGGGGGCGGCCGTGACCTGCGCCTTACCGCCGCGCTTTTGCTGCTGGCCCTGTTTGCCCTGCTGACTGCGCTGGTTATTCTGAGCGTGCTGAGGCTTTTTTGCCACGATCCCTCCCGGTGTTTGTATGCTGCACGTAATTGTAACCAGTCTTTTTGGGACGGGGCTAAAAAGACTGGTGGAGTACATGAGCTGGCGGATCGGCGCGTCGATGCGGGTGTCGGCGCCTCTCCCGCCGTATGTTTCCAGACTGTGTATCTGCGCGTTGGGGGCCCGTCTCGCTCGCACGCCATGTTGTCAATGGGTTACAGTATGAACGGCGGCAATGTCTCCGCCAACGCACGAGAGGGTCGTCAACAAGGAGGATGCACGACGATGCAGCGTGCCAAACAGATATCGGAGTCCATCGAGCTGGGCATCATCTTGGCGCTTGCCGGTGGCTTTATGGATGTGTATTCGTACATTGGGCGCGACCATGTTTTCGCCAACGCGCAGACGGGTAACATCCTGCTGGTGGGCGTGAGCATCTCAGAGGGCAACTGGGCACTTGCGGGGCGTTACTTCTTCCCTGTGGTTTCGTTTGCTGTGGGCATTATGCTTGCTGACCTGGTACACGAGCGTTTTGGCAGCGTGATTCACTGGCGCCAGGTGACGGTGTTCTTTGAAGCCGTCATCTTGCTGGGCGTGAGTTTTATTCCCGGTGGCGATTTCAACCTGCTCGCCAACTGCCTTACCTCGTTTGCCTGCGGCATGCAGGTCGAGAGCTTCCGCAAGATTCATGGACACGGCATCGCCACGACCATGTGTATCGGCAACCTCCGTAATGCCTTGCAAAACGTGGACGATTACATCATTACCCACAAGCGCGGCTTTTTGGAAAACGGCCTGCTGTACTTTGGTGTGATCTTTACCTTTGTGTTTGGCGCCGTGCTGGGCAATTGGTGCATTGAGCGCATGGGTCTGCATGCCATTGCGGTGGCGAGCGTGCTGCTGTTTATCGCGTTTGCCATCATGTTTATCGATCGCGAACGCGACTTGCGCTTTCGCTGGAAGGTTGCGGCCGAGGCTTGGAAAGAGGGCTGTCGAAAGTAACCGAATGCGGCAGAGGGGTTGTCCCTTTGCCGCAGTTTTTTCATTTCCTGTTGAAACGCTTTAACACTTTTGATGTTCTCATGCATTTTTTGTTTCAAAAGCGTTAGGATGGAACTTGCAGCGCGGGGCGTAATGGGTGCCCCGTACACGATGGGAGGCTATCAATGGCTAATCGTTTCGTTCTCAACACCATTTCTTATCATGGTTCCGGCGCCATCAAGGAGATCCCCGGTGAGCTCCAGCGTCGCGGCTACAAGAAGATCTTCGTCTGCTCCGACCCCGACCTGGTCAAGTTTGGCGTTACCGCCAAGGTGACCGACGAGCTCGACGCCGCCGGCATCACTTGGAGCCTTTACTCCGAGATCAAGCCCAACCCCACTATCCAGAACGTCAAGGACGGCGTCGAGGCCTTTAAGGCCGCCGAGGCTGACGCTATCGTGACCATTGGTGGTGGCTCCTCCATGGACACCGCCAAGGCTATCGGCATCATCATCAACAACCCCGAGTTCGCTGATGTCCGCAGCCTCGAGGGCGTTGCTCCCACCAAGAACCATGCCGTGTTCACCATCGCCGTGCCGACGACCGCCGGTACCGCTGCTGAGGTGACCATCAACTACGTCATCACCGACCCCGAGAAGGTCCGCAAGTTCGTGTGCGTCGACACCAACGATGCCCCCGAGGTCGCCGTCGTCGACCCCGACATGATGGCTTCCATGCCCGCCGGCCTGACCGCCTCTACCGGCATGGACGCTCTGACCCACGCCATCGAGGGCTACACCACCAAGGGCGCTTGGGAGCTCTCCGACATGTTCCACTTTGAGGCTATCAAGCTGATTAGCGAGAACCTGCGCGACTCTGTCGCTGAGGCCAAGTCCGGTCAGCCCGGCTCCGGCCGCGAGGGCATGGCCCTTGGCCAGTATGTCGCCGGCATGGGCTTCTCCAATGTTGGCCTGGGCATCGACCACGCCATGGCTCACACCCTGTCCGCTCACTACGACACCCCGCACGGCGTTGCTTGCGCCATGCTGCTGCCGATCGCCATGGAGTTCAACAAGCCGGTTTGCGCCGAGCGCCTGGCCAAGGTTGCCGTTGCCATGGGCGTTGACACCACGGGCATGAGCACCGACGAGGCCGCTGACGCTGCCATCGCCGCCGTCAAGCAGCTCTCTGCCGACGTGAACATCCCACACGTCTGCGAGGCCATGAAGGCCGACGAGATCGAGGTCCTGGCCAAGGACGCTATGGCCGACGCCTGCTTCCCGGGTAACCCGCGCGAGGCGACGCTCGACGACGTTATCGAGCTCTTCAAGAAGATCTGCCCGGCTGCTTAACCTGGTTCGGCGGGCCCCGCCCGTTAGCCCCAGAATCGTCCTCGGACATGTCGGAGGCCCCGCTGCGCACTACGTGCGGCGGGGCCTCCTTCTGTCCTGCGGAAAGATTCTGGGGCTAACGGGCGGGGCCCGCCGGCTCGTTGTCGTGGCGGGCGCTGTTCGGAAGAGCTCGATGGGTCATCTCGCTGGGTAAATATTTGTGCGTGATGGTATCGTTGTTGGGGCTTTTACTGATTACGGGATGTTGACTTTGGAGTTGTGGATGGTGTCCCAAATGGATTCTACGCTTGGTTTTATTACTGACCAGTTGAAGGCGCTTACCTCGATTGCTTCGCCTACGGGCTATACCCGTGCGGCGACTGATTATCTAATGGAAACGTTGCGCGATATGGGCTTTGGCCCTGAGCGTTCCAATAAGGGCAACGTGCTGGTCGAGCTTGGCGGCGAGGGTGAGCCGCTGGTGTTGGCCAGCCATGTCGACACCCTGGGCGCCATGGTGCGCTCCATTAAGGACAATGGTCGCCTGCGTCCCACGACGCTCGGCGGGCATCAGTGGTCTACGGCCGATGGCGAGAACTGCACCGTTTATACGCGTGATGGCAACGTCTACACGGGTGTGGTTCTTAACACCGAGCCTTCGGCGCATGTGGCCGATGAACCGGTCAAGACCGTCGAGAAGAACATGGAGATCTTGCTCGACGAGAATGTCGACAGCAAAGACGACGTGCTCGAGCTGGGTATTCAGACCGGTGACATCATCGCTATGGATCCTCGCACGACGGTGACGGAGAGTGGCTACATCAAGAGCCGCTTCCTAGATGACAAGCTATCCGCGTCGATTCTGCTGGGTCTGGCCCGCGCCGTTGCTGACGGCGAGGTGACCCTTTCGCGCAAGGTTTCGCTGCTCTTTACGGTGTACGAGGAGGTCGGCCACGGCGGTGCCTTTGTGCCGGCTGACACGCGCGAGATGATCAGCGTGGACATGGGCTGCGTGGGCGACGACCTGGGCTGCACCGAGCGCATGGTTTCGATTTGCGCCAAGGATTCGGGTGGCCCCTACAACTACGATCTGGTTACCACGCTGTCCAATATCGCGCGCGAGCTGGAGCTCGATTACGCCATCGACGTGTACCCGCACTACGGCTCCGACGTCGAGGCTACGCTTTCGGCTGGTTACGACATCCGCCACGGCCTGATCGGTCCCGGCGTGTACGCGAGCCACAACTACGAGCGCAGCCACATCGACGGCGTGCGCAATACCTACGAGCTCGTTCGCGCCTACGTTCAGCGCTAAGGGAGCAGCTTGCGACTCGGCTGACCAATCGCTAAGGCCCGATTTCTCGGGCCTTTTTTCGCTTTGGGTCGTTTAGTATTATGATGTCTGTAATCTATTAACTAAACGTGTAAATTACTTAACGAGGTGATGCGGTGTATGGATACGTCTGAGTACTTGTCTATGGGTGATGCTGCCCGCCTGTTGGGCGTTACGAAAGCCCGCATATCTCAACTTGCCGCATCGGGAACGCTCGCGTGCGATATTGTGGGCGGCCGGAAGATGATCGAGTACAATTCTGCGATCGCCTATCAAAAGGTCCGCAAACGAGGGCGCCGTCCTGCAGCCGATGTGGGACGCAAGTTTACGCTGATGTCGGCCGACCATGAGGTCGCGCATGTCTCATTTGATCCGACGCGCGAGTTTCCCTTCGAAATCGCCGAGGTCCTCGATGCGCAACGAATGCCGTTTGGCACATGCTCGAGCTCTTCTCCAACGGTGAATAAGCGGGAGCTCAACGCGTGGTGGGGGCATCGGTCGGTACCCGATGTTCGCCCCGGGCTTATCTTGCGCTACCGAGAGTTAGGGATCGTCAACGGCACTGAGGTGCCGGTTCAGTGCCTGGGCCTCTCGCTTTCGGATTGCTATTGGCTGCGGTCGACCGATTGCGACGGGCTCGAATGGCGAAACATCAATTACTTTGAGAACGAATTTGAGCGATCGGCGCCCGAGGGGCGTTCGGGTTGGCTGGAAGGCATCGGTCTTAAAAATCCCGACAACACATCCGAGGGCGAGCTTCCTAAATCGTGGATGATTCGCAACGGTGTTCGCGTCCTGGTCAAGGGGTGCGGCATGGACGATCAACGTCCCTTTAACGAGGCGGTTGCAACGGCTCTACATCGTCGCTTGCTGTCAGAGGGTGAGTTTGTTCCCTATGCGGTTGAGCGGATGTTCGATGGCCCTGTGTGTTTGTGCGACGACTTTCTTGACGGCCGCGAGGAATATGTTCCGGCTGTTTACGTTAAGAACGCTCTTGGCGGTCAGCGAGGAAACTCGACGTACGACCGGTACTGCCGCTTCCTTGGTAAGCATGGAGCAGACGAGGCTGCCGTGAGAAGGTCTATGTCGCAGATGATCATTTGCGATGCCCTTTTGGCCAACAGCGATCGCCATTGGCGAAACTTCGGCATCATCCGCAATGTCGACACCCTGGAGATAAAACCTGCACCGCTGTTCGATAGCGGCAACTGTCTGTGGTATAACGTGCCAACTGCCGTGCTCTCATCTGGGGAGTTTGGGTTTTCCGCTAAGCCGTTTGGGCCCGACCCTTTCGTCCAGCTGGCGCTTGCGGACTCGCTCGATTGGTTCGATTCATCGCGGCTCAACGGATTTGTTGATGAGGCAATCGAGATTCTTTCGCAGAGCAAATGGGCCACGGCGGAGGGTCGACTCGAGGCCATCCGCCGCGGCCTCGAGCGTCGCGTAATCGAGGTTGGTGCCGCTGTTGAGGCACTTCGACACGTGCGGCGATAAACCAGCGGCTACTTAAGTGCGCCGGTTACGGTACCACCGCCCAGGACGATGTCGCCGCGATAGACTACAACGGCCTGGCCGGGGGCGATGGCTCGCTGTGGCTCGTCAAAAGTTAGCAGCATTTGCTCGCCTTCGTCGCGCGTAAGTGTCGCTGCCTGGTCTTTCTGACGGTAGCGGTACTTGGCACCTACACGAATGCCGCCGGCATTGAGCTCTGCCTCCATGCGGTCGGCAGGGGCGCTCCAGATCCACTCATCGGCAGTTAGCGCCGAGGCGGTTAGGTCCTCGGCTTCGCCCAGATGCACGGTGTTGCTGGCGGCGTCGACGCCCGTTACATACACCGGATGCGCCATCGCGACACCCAGGCCTTTGCGCTGGCCGATGGTGTAGCGCAGCGCGCCGTTATGGCGTCCGACCACGCTGCCGTCGCGCCACACAATGTCGCCCGGTGCAGCGGCATGTCCGCAGCGGCGCTCGATATAGCCCGCGTAGTCGCCGTCCGGGATAAAGCAGATGTCCTCGCTCTCGGCCTTCTTGGCGTTGATGAAGCCCTGCTCGGCGGCAATGCGGCGTACGTCGCGCTCCTTGTCCAGCCCTGCCAGCGGAAAGATGGTGCGTGCCAGGCGTTCTTGCGTGAGCGAATATAAAAAGTAGCTCTGATCCTTTTTGGGGTCCTCGCCGCGATGCAGCTGCCAGGTGCCGTCGGGCGCCTGGCTCGTTTTGGCATAGTGGCCTGTGGCGATGTAGTCGCAGCCCATATCCAGCGCCGCATCCAGCAACGCGCCAAACTTAATGTGGCGGTTGCAGATGATGCACGGGTTGGGCGTCAGCCCCTCCTGGTAGGCGGTCACGAAGCGCTCGATCACGTTGCGGTCGAAGGTCTGCTGCAGGTCGAGCACATGGTGGGGTATCCCCAGGCGCTCGGCGACGGCCTTCGCGTCAGCGATGTCGCGGTCGACTTTACTCACG
Source organism: Collinsella sp. TF09-1AT (assembly GCF_003436895.1). Taxonomy (NCBI): domain Bacteria; kingdom Bacillati; phylum Actinomycetota; class Coriobacteriia; order Coriobacteriales; family Coriobacteriaceae; genus Collinsella; species Collinsella sp. TF09-1AT. The sequence continues at coordinate 325,826 of NZ_QSRC01000001.1, forward strand.
CCCGTGACAGGATCGGGTGCGGGGCAGGTGAGGCGCATGGTGGCACCGACGCATTCGTAACCCTGACTTTTGAGCAGATACGCAGTCACGCTGGAATCGACGCCGCCGCTCATGGCGACGAGCACGCGCTTATTGTGCATGGGGAGGTTCTCCTTGGTGGCATGTGGCCAAAAAAGAAAAGCGGCGCGGGAGGCTGGTTCCGCGCCGCAGACATTGTAGCAAGTTCGGACGTCTCGTGGGACACCCTGTTGGGATGAGCTCAGGCCGCCAGAAGAGAGGGGAGACCGGCGTGCCTTGGACTCGTTCTAAGAACGAGAAGCTCTAGCCCTGGAAGAGCGCCGTGGACAGGTAGCGCTCACCGGTGTCGGCAAGCAGCGCCACGATGGTCTTGCCTTCGTTCTCGGGGCGCTTGGCCAGCTGCAGCGCGGCCCACACGGCGGCGCCGGACGAAATGCCCACGAGCACGCCCTCCTTGTGGCCCACGGCGCGGCCGGTGGCAAAGGCGTCGTCGTTCTCGACGGGGATGATTTCGTCGTAGACCTGGGTGTCGAGGACGTCGGGCACAAAGCCGGCGCCGATGCCCTGGATCTTGTGCGGGCCTGCCTGGCCCTTAGAGAGCACCGGGGAAGTGGCGGGCTCGACGGCGACGATCTTAATCTCGGGGTTCTGCTCCTTGAGGAACTCGCCTACGCCGGTCACGGTGCCGCCGGTGCCAACGCCGGCGACGAAGATGTCGATCTTGCCGTCGGTGTCGTCCCAGATCTCGGGGCCGGTCGTGGCCTTGTGGATGGCAGGGTTGGCGGGGTTCACAAACTGGCCGGCGATAATGCTGTTGGGGGTCTCCTTCTGCAGCTCCTCGGCTTTGGCGATGGCGCCCTTCATGCCCTTGGAGCCGTCGGTGAGCACAAGCTTTGCGCCATATGCCTGCATAAGCTTGCGGCGCTCGACGGACATGGTCTCGGGCATGGTGATAATCACCTTGTAGCCGCGAGCCGCCGCCACGGAGGCGATGCCGACGCCGGTGTTGCCGCTCGTGGGCTCGATGATGGTGTAGTCGCCGCCGCGCACGAGCTTGCCGGCCTTCTCGGCCTCGTCAATCATGTTTTTGGCGACACGGTCTTTGACGGAGCCGGCGGGGTTGAAGTACTCGAGCTTGACGAGCACGCGGGCCTTGAGGTCCTCGTCGGCCTCAAAGTGGGTAAGCTCCAAAAGCGGGGTGTGGCCGATAAGCTGATCGATGGACGTGTAAACCTTGCTCATGGTGAACCTCCAAAGTGTTCAAATGACTGGATACCGTGTGGTTTTACGGTGTATGTAACAGCAAAACCTACAAACCCAATAGGTTGTTCGTTTAGCTGTTGGGAAGCATAGTAGACAGCAAAGCCTAGTAATGCAATAGGAATTTATGAATTATTGCGAGTCGATTAACCATCTTGACGGGATGGGTATTTTCAAAGCCAATTTTTCGGCTAGAATTTCTACGGATTAAATGACCGAAAGGCAGCAATATATATGTTGGTTTCCACAAAGGGCAGGTATGCCCTGCGCGTTATGGTCGACCTGGCAGAGCACCAGGCGGCCGGCCGCATCCCGCTCAAAGAGATTGCGGCGCGACAGGGGATTTCGGAGAAATATCTGGAGAACATTCTTGCCACACTCGTACGCGCCAATATGCTCTCGGGCATGCGCGGCAAGGGCGGCGGCTACGTGCTCACGCGCCCTCCCGAGCAGTACACGGTGGGCGAGATTCTGCGCCTGACCGAGGGTAGTCTGGCGCCGGTCGCCTGCCTGGATGGTGACTGCAAAGGCTGCTCGCGATCTGATGAGTGCCCCACGCTCGACGTGTGGAAGAACCTGGACAAGCTCATCAACGACTACCTCGACGGTGTGACACTCGATCAACTTGTCGCTCCCAACGAAGGCTACGACTACGTCATCTAACCCACACCTTCCATTTGGGGACGGGGTAGAAATGGTAGATTTCTTTACCCTCTGAGGCTCGATAAAGAAGAAGGCCGTCCATCGTTTCGATGGGCGGCCTTCATTTTGGCGTGTTGTGGCGATCCGTATCGGTTCGCTCTAGTTCTTGGCGATGCTGTCGAGAATGCTGCGCATGATGGATACCAAGATGCTGCCCATAAACGCCGATCCAAAGCTGGCGATGGAGATGCCCGCGCCCAGCAGATTCACCGATAGGTAGCTGGCGAGCTCGAGCATAAGGCTGTTGACGACAAGCTGGAAAATGCCCAGCGTAATGATGGTGAGCGGCAGCGAGATGACCGTCAGGAACGGTTTGACGAGCGAATCGACGATATTGAGGAACAGTCCTACGAAGGCGAAACAGACCCAGGCCTCGGCAAAGCCGAAGGGTTGGATGCCGGGGACGAGGAACGTGGCGATCGCGATAGCGATCGAGGTGAAGAGCCAGTTAAGCATAAAGCGCATGGCGTGAATCCTTTCTTGCGCCGGGGTTGCTGGCGTCGCGTGAAGCGGCTTGCGGCGGCGACCTGGATGGTTGCGCGGGTGCGCCGCGGTGTTTGGGCGCCCATTGTCTCAAATATTCGTGGAGCTTGCGTGCGCATTCGGTTTCAAAACGGCGTTCGACCTAAAAAACGTGCCGCTGACAGAGAGTCTTGTCGCTTTAGTTTGGTGGTGTGCTAAACTGCTACGGGCAAAAGCCACAGGCGTTGCCCTATTGCATAGAACGGGCGAACGATGCCCGATGTTAGTATCAACTTCGATGCCTTTTGGCGGGTTTGGCGGTAATCGATGAATATCGAGAACATGTTTGACAAGCCTGATGTCAAGCAGCTAGTCCACGCATTTAGCCTTTTGGACGACGAGAAAGATATCCAAGCGTTTTTGACCGATATCTGCACGCCGCGTGAGATTTGCGATCTTTCTCAGCGTTTGCAGGTGGCGCGCTATCTGGACGAGGGCGAGCCCTATGTCGAGGTCCAGGCCCGCACCGGCGCTTCGTCCACCACAGTGAGCCGCGTGTCCAAGGCACTCAACGGCGAGTACGGCGGCTACCGCAAGATCCTCATCAAGCTGGAGGATGGCGAGTAGGCTAGCGACAAAAACGAATTGCGCAGAACCGTCCCTTCGGGGGCGGTTTTTATATGCCCGCAATCGGCTGGTGCGTTGGGGTCAGGTTGCTTCGTACCAAAAGATGGAGCTGCGGTGGCAATGTGTCCGCTTGGGCGGGTAGGATGGATACATTGATTATTGCGAACGGTTTGAGTGGAGGACCATGCCTGTTCGAATCTATACCACCAACGCCGGCGCGGATTTGAGCGATGCCGAGGCGGCGCTGCTCGCCGACCTGGTTGCCCGCCACGGGCGTGCCGTTTTGCTGGTGCCTACGTTTGCCGAGCTCGATCTGTGCCGTCATGATGCGGCGGAAGCTGGGGTTTCACTGGGTATCGATTACAAGACCCCTTCGTCGTGGCTCCGTTCGCTGTGGGAGCTTATGGGCGATGGCCGTAGCTTTGTGGATAACCTTCAGCGCCAGATGCTGTTCTCGGACATGATCGACCGCCGCGATGACGCTGCTCTGCAGCCGCTCTCGCGCAGCCAGGGCACGGTGCGCATGCTTGCGCGTATGGCCCGCGATGTGTTGCCGGGCGTGGCGGGGGCGGGCGACGAACGCTGCCGCGATGCCGCCGCTCAGCCCGAGCCCAAAAGCGACGCCGAGGCCCGCGTTTTCGAGCTTTTGCGTGCCTACGCGGGTGGTTTGGACCGTCGAAATATGATCGAGCCCTGCGAGGCGGCTGACATTATGGCCGGTGCCCTGGCCGATAACCTGCCGGGGTGCGCCCGTGCCGTTTGCGTGCGCGGCGTCACGTCATTTACGTATAGCTTGCTCGAGCTGCTGTCCGCCGTGGCAAACAACGGGGGAGAGGTCGTCGTGCTGCTTGTCCGCGAGCAGGCGGCGACGCGCGAGGAGCTTGCCGCGGCATTTGATGCCCGCGGTGTGCTGTTTGAGATCGCGCCGCTGGACGAGGATGCCGGCGCGTCTGATGCCGCTTGCGGGACCGCCGCTCAGCCTGCCTTTATTGAGGTCGCCGGCCCCCATGCCCGTGCTCATGTCTATGCGGACGCAATTGATGATCTGGTAAAAGCGTGCCAGGGTTCCGAGGCCGACGGCGCCGCGACGAACGCCGACCCCGCACGCGTGCTCGTCGTTTCTGCCCGGGCACCCCAGCTGTTCGGTGAGCTCGCCTCTCGTCTGGCGGCTCGTCGTATCGCTGCTGAGACAACTGAGTTCACGGCGTTTTCCCAGTCCATCGCGGGCAGGCAGCTTACGGCGCTTGCCGGCCTGATCGAGCGCATGAAGGCCGCCGACGAGGGCATCGCCTCTAAGACCGAGTGGTGGCCCGCGCCGGAGCTTACCGACTGGATTTACAGTCCGCTTTCGGGTGCCGATGCCGCCAGCGCGCTCACGTTCGATAAGAATATGCGTCTCTCGCGCAGCAAGACTACCGCGGGCGTTAAGAGCCTGCTGCAGAGCATTCAGGGCCAGGTGAGGGGCGCGCGTAAGGCGGCGAGCGACGAAAACTGGTTTAAGAATGTGCCGTGTGTGGTCTCGGACGTGTTCCAGGCGCTGTGGCGTGACAAGCCCGTGACGGCGCTCAAGGCCATGCTTGCCGTTGCCGAGGCGTTGCCCGATCGCTCGCTGGGCAGCTTGGATGGCCAAGCCCGTCGCCAGGCGGAGGTGGCCCTGCTGCGCCATGTCATCGACATCCTTATGAACGATGCTCGCGCGCTCGACGTGTCGCAGGCCGCGACCGTGCCCGTGCTCGATGGCGTTCGCACCAAGGTGGACAAGCGTAGCACCGCCTACGATTACGAGACTTACGAGGTTGACCGTGCGCCACGTGCTCAGGTTCGGTTTGCTTCGCTTGCCGATGCGTCGGTTCTGCGTCCTGGCTGCTACGATGCCGTGCTGTTTGCCGATGTCGACCTGGACAGCTACCCGCTTTCGCACGAAGAGGGCCCGCTTGCTACGTTGACGGCCGAGCTGCGCCGCGACGGCGTGTCTTTGGAGCCCGCCGCCCTGCTGCGCGTGCGCTTTTGCCGTGCAATGCAGGCGGCGAGCGGTCCGGTCGCGCTCGCCCGCGTGACGCACGATCGCCAGGCACGCGAGTGCTACCCGGCAGCCGTATGGACCGAGCTGCGGGCGTATGCCGAGGCCGCTGGTGCCGCCAAGGTTGCGTGCGTGGGCGAGGGCGGTATCGTCGCCGATTTTGATCCGGCGGCCGGCGAGGGTATCGAGTGCAAGCGTGTTGCGTGCGAGGCTCCTCAGCATTTGAGTGATGCGGCTGTGCCGTACCTGGTCCTGTGCCGCCGCGATGGCGAGGGCGAGGACGCGCCGCTCGTGCCGCGCCTGACGTCCGCCTCGCAGATTGAGGCGTACTCGACGTGCCCGCTGTGTTGGTTCGTGTCGTATCGCGTGAAGCCCCAGTCCATCGACGCGGGCTTTGGCAACATGGAGAAGGGCAACTTTGTCCACGATGTTCTGGAGCGCCTGCACGCCCGTCTGCCCCAAGAGGGCATGGAGCGCGTGACGCCCATGAATCTGCCGCGTGCACAGGAGCTGCTACACGAGGTCTTTGACGAGACCTTGGCCGAGCATGCCTCCAAGCGTGGCAACGAGGGCCCGCTCGTGCCGCTCTCTCCGGTGGAGGAGCGCCAGGTGGCCGAGATTCTGCCGCAGCTGGAGGGAGTGCTTGCCTACGAGTCCGAGGCGCTCGCCCCCTTTGCCCCGCGTTACCTGGAGTTCGCCTTTAACGAGCTCAAAGTCGAGTATGCCGGCTGGCCGCTTGGCGGGCGCATCGACCGCGTGGACGTGGACGCCGAGAATCGTGCCGTGGTGATCGACTACAAGCATCGCACGGGCGTTGAGGAGTTTAAGCTCGCCGACCCTACGGTGCGCGACGAGGAATCGGGCGAGGCCGCCATCGACGACCCACGGTGGCTACCGCCCCATACCCAGACGCTTATCTATGCGCAGGCCATGCGCCGGGCGCTGGATTTGGACACCCGCGCGGCGCTCTACTTTTCGACCAAGGGCGGCAAGCCGGCGTTGCGCGGCGCCGCGAGCGCCGAGCTGCTCGAGGAAGAGCGCGGCGACGGTCGCATCCCAGGCCTCAAGAAAGGTTTCCCCGGCGAGGGTGGCAGCATGGACTTCGACGCCCTGCTCGATCGCGTGGAGGCCGGCATCGCCGAGCGCCTGCGGGAGCTCGAGGCAGGCAACGTTGCCGCCGTCGACCCGACGTCGGCTCAGGCCGCGCATGCGCGCTGCTCGTATAACCACGAAGGAACGTTTGTAAGGAGGGACGTGTAGACCATGGATCTTTCGACTTTGATGCCGCAACAGCTGCAGATTGTCAAAACGCTCGACCGTCCGCTGTTTGTCTCGGCGGGCGCCGGTTCGGGCAAGACCTTTACCCTCACGCGCCGCATCGTCTACGCGCTCTCGCCCGAATCCGGTCCGTTCGTTGAGCATCTGGACCAGGTGCTCGCCATTACCTTTACCAAAGATGCCGCGGCCGAGATCCGTGACCGCGTGCGCCGCGCGCTCATCGACGAGGGCATGGACGAGGAGGCCCTGACCGTCGACGATGCATGGATCTCGACCATTCACGGCATGTGCTCGCGTATCCTGCGCGCACACGCGTTGGAGCTGGGCATCGATCCCGAGTTCACGGTACTCACCGATACCGACGAGCTTATGGATCAGGCTGTTGAGCATGTGCTGGCCCGCGCGACGGCGCCCGATGCCGCCCCCGAGCTCGCGGCATCGCTCAAGGCCCTCTACGCCTGGTATCCCATGGCGGGCGAGGGCGGCCCTTTTGGCGCCGGCACCACCATCAAGGGCCTGGTGCGCGAGCTGCTGGAGCTCTCGAGCCAGCTGCCGGGCGGCATGGACGACGTGCGCGTGGCACACGGTCATGCCGACACTTCGGCCCTTGCCGATGCCTATCGTGCGGCGCTGGGCGCAAGCAAGGCCGCGACCGAGAAAGCGCAGGTGGCGCTCGATGCCATCGATGCGTTCGAGGCGAGCGGCAAGACCATGGCGGATGCGGCGCGACTCATGATGTCGTGCACCATGCCTCGGGCGAGCAAGGCATTCCCTAAGGAGCAGGTGGAGCTGCTCAAGGCGGAGGCTGCCGATGCGTTTATCAATATCGTGCTCGCCTGCGGTGGTCCGGCGCTCGATGCGCTGGTGGGGCTTGCTCGTGCTGTGGAGGCGGAGTACCGCGCGCTCAAGGCTGACCAGTCCGCGCTCGATAACAACGACCTGCTCCGCATGGCATACGAGGCGCTGCGCGATTATCCCGCCATTCGAGCCGCCTACGAGGGCCGCTTTAAGATGGTCATGATCGACGAGTTCCAAGATACCGACCAGATGCAGGTCGATCTGATTCGCTATTTGACGGGTGCGGGCGAGCGCGCGCTGTGCACGGTGGGCGATGCGCAGCAGTCGATCTATCGCTTCCGCGGCGCCGAGGTCGAGGTGTTTCGCCGCCAGGAGCGCAAGGTGGGCCTGTCTGCTGCGCCTGAGACCTCCGTCGCATCCGATGCCCCTGCCGGCGAGCTCGTCAAGCTCGTGCGCAACTTCCGCAGTCATGACGAGGTGCTGCGCTATGTGGCACGCGTCTTTGACGGCGATACCGGTGGTTTGATGCAGGGGTTCTTGGATCTTGAGCCGAGTGACGATCGCGAGGACAAGCTCAAGGCAAAGGCTTCGCGCCGCCAGGCGCTGCTCGTTGCCGGCGGCAGCACCCAGGAGCGAACGCAGGCGAAAGCTCGTGCGATTGCGGAGCGGTTCCAAGCGCTCGTTAAAGCGGGCCAGCCCCAGGGCGGCATGGTGCTGCTACTGGGCCGCATGACCAACGCCGACGTCTACGCCCAGGCCTTCCGCGACCAGGGGCTCGACTGCGTTATCGCGGGCGGCTCGGTCTTTGCCCAAGCTGCCGAGGTGCAGACGGTGCGCGCCCTGGTTTGTGCGCTCGCCAACCCGGCCGATACGGCGCAGGGCCTTATGCCGCTGCTGGCATCGCCGATGTTTGCGCTGGGCGCCCAGGAGTTCCTGGCGCTGGCGACCAAGCTGGACGACCAGACGGGGGAGACCTCGCGCCGCAACATCGATGCGGGCATCATGAGCGATTCCGATGTGCCCGGCTTGCAGGGCTTGCCACTGGTGACGCGCGCCCGCGAGGTACTGCGGTATGCGCTTCGTCGTGTGGGTCGCGATTCGTTCGCCTCCATCGCGCGCGACGTGGTCAACGCCTCCGGCTGGTTTGTGCGTCTAGCGCAGCGCGGCCCCGAGGGCAAGGCCATCGCCGCCAACGTGCTCAAGGCGCTCGATGCCGTGACCGAGGCGGAGGCCGAGTTCGGCAATTCTCCGCGCTCCATTGCGCTTGCCTTCAATCGCTTCCTGGCGGGCAAGGAGGCCCCAGGCGCCCTCAACGAGGAGGGCGACGGCGCGGTGCGCATCATGACGGTGCACGCCTCCAAGGGTCTGGAATATCCGGTCGTGGCGGTCGCCGAGTGCTTTGGCGTGCGTAAGTCCTCGGGCGCGGCACAGATGGGTCGCGTCGAGGGCGGAGCGCAGGTCGTGGCGCTGCCGGCACGCTTCGACGGCGTTAAGCTTGCGGACGGAACCTTTGTGAAGGGCGATGACGTCAAAAAGAAGTTTGAGCATGCGTTTAAGGGTAAGGGCACGTCGCTATGGTTGCCGCCGGAGCTCATGGAGGACGTCTGTGCGACGGGTTCTCCCGCCGAGGCATTTGCTCGCCTGCGCAACGACGACCTGCAGCTTTCGCTCGAGGAGCGGGCCCGCTTGCTCTATGTCGCCATGACGCGTGCACGCGAGCTGGTCATTCTGGCAATGGATGCCGGCGTGAGCCGTGGCAAGGTGGCGGCGCCGACCTTCGATGTCGAGACCGATCTGACCTACGACGTACTGCGCCGTATTTTGCCGACCGACGCGCAGGCCTTGCCGCAGCTCGATGCCGACCGCCTGGTGTTCGACAACTCCCAGCCGGGCGACTACGAGCTCATTTCGCTTTCGGACTTTACCTTTGGCGAGCAGGCTTTTGAGGCTAACGCTTCGCTGGATGCCGAGGGCAGGCTTGTTCGTGGCGATGCGGAGCCGGAGGGTGCCGGTGCAGATGCCCGCGCCGCCGTTCCCGGTCCTGCCGACCCCGAGCCCGATTCGTTTGAGCTCGTGTATCCCCAGGCGGTGGGCGTGCGCATGGGCACCTGCCCGTTCCCGGCGCGTGACTCGTATAGCTACTCATCGATCGCCGCGGCCCTGCATGCCGAGGCGGAAGATCGTGCCGCCGAGACGCGTGTGCCCATGGACGAGGCCGGCGATGATGAAGACTCGGATGGCTCGGAGATGACCGATGCGGACGTGGTTGCTGCCGAGCCCCTCGGCAATCCCATGGCCTTGGGCTCGGCGTTCCATGCTGCCTGCCAGTGGCTCATCGAGATGGGCGCCAATGAACTGCCCGCCGCGCGCGCCGATGCGCTGGCGCGCCTGTGGTGCCTGACGCCGGAGCAGCGCGAGCGTTTTGACATTGCCCTGAATCGCTGGCTCAGGTCGGCGGTCCGTGCCGAGCTGCTTGCCTGGCCGTGCGTCCGTGCCGAGGTACCGTTCTTCTCGCTGGGCTGCGAGGACGAGGACATTGCCCGCTACGGCACGTATGCCGAGGGCGCCATCGATGCGTTGGCAACGAACCCGGCGGATTCGTCACGCGCGCTGGTCATCGACTACAAGACGGGCGGCACACCGGATGAGACGCCGGAACAGCTGCAGGAGAAGCACGCCCTGCAGGCGCGCGTCTACGCCGATGTGTTGCACAAGGCGGGCTTTGAGGCCGTGACCGTCAAGTTCGTCCGCGTGGAACAGCCGGATCCAACCATCTTCGTCGAACCCGCCGAACCTCAAGTAGTCACCTACAATCTTTAGCCCTCAACAGCGTGCGGTGGAATCCCTCCCGATTCCACCGCAGCTCAGGGGTAGCTAATTTGGGACGGGGCTATTTTAGCTACCCTTTGACTGACGGCGAATGAGTCGGGGTCGGAATGCGTCTCAACCGACATATGGGGGTAGCTAAAATAGCCCCGTCCCAAATTAGCTACCCGTGTGGGTTTGGCTAGGTTCGGGTGCTGTCCGTGCCGTGCGGTAAAATCGTTCAGTCAGAACACGAACCCGCATCGGAGCTCATCACATGGCATTCGTCCATCTGCACAACCACACTGTTTTCTCCATGCTCGACGGCGCAACCCGTATCCAGGATATGGTCAACCGTGCCGTTGAGCTTGGCATGCCCGCCGTGGCCATTACCGACCACGGCTACATGTATGGCGTGCCCGACCTGGCGCTGGCCTGCGACGCCGTCAACCACAACACGCCCGAGTACAAAACCTGGAGCCACGACAAGGCCTTCTTGGAAAAGGACCGCCGCGACGAGCTGGTGGAGCCCGATCCCGAGGAAAACCCGCGCGAGCATGCCCAGTATGTGAAGGACATGGCCATGTGGGACGAGAAGGGCAATATCGACGAGCTCAAGCCGCCTCTGGTTATCAAGCCCATCTTTGGCTGCGAGGTCTACTTTACGCCGGACGAGACGCTCGCCCGCGACCATAAGCCCGAGCTCTACCACATGATCCTTTTGGCCAAGGACCAAGAGGGCTACGTCAACCTGATGCAGACGGTCTCCGAGGCCGCCGTGCAGGGCTTTTACTACAAGCCGCGCGTGACGCTCGACAATCTGCGCCGCCATGCCAAGGGCATGATCTGCACCAGCGCCTGCATCGCGGGCATCATCCCCAAGTACATCGACCGCGGCGACATGGAAGGCGCCATCGAGTGGGCCGAGACCTTCCGCGATACCTTCGACCCCGGCGACTTCTATATCGAGATTCAGGAACACGGCATTACCACCGACAACGGCCTGACTGACGAGCAGATGGACCGCACGCTCATCGATATTGCCAAGCAGGTGGGTGTCAAGGTCATCGCCACCAACGACTTCCACTACCTGCGCCGCGAGGACGCGCCCGTGCAGGACGTCATCATGTGCATCGGTATGAACGCCAAGGTCGACGACCCCAACCGCATGCGCATGACCGGCTCGGAGTTCTATATGAAGACCGAGGAGGAGATGCGGGCGATGTTCCCGTATTGCCCCGAGGCCTGCGACAACACGCTCGAGATCGCTGACAAGTGCTACGTGGAGCTGGACTGGGACTCTATCATCCTGCCGCGCTTCCCGCTGCTCGATCCCGGCGAGACGCATGAGAGCCAGTTCCGCCGCGAGTGCGAGAAGGGCCTGCGCCAGCACTACGGCGATGACTGGGCCACGCGCGAGATCGGCGGCGTCAACATCAAAGAGCGCTTTGAGTACGAATACAAGGTCATTTGCGACAAGGGCTTTGCCGCCTACTTCTTGATCGTTGCTGAGTACGTGCAATGGGCCAAGGACAACGGTATCGGCGTCGGTCCCGGCCGTGGCTCGGCCGCCGGCGCTATCGTCGCCTACGCCATGAACATCACCGCGTTCGACCCGCTCGAGAACGGTCTGATGTTCGAGAGGTTCCTCTCCCCGCAGCGTACCGAGATGCCCGATATCGATATGGACTTCGACGATGAGCGGCGCCTCGAGGTCGTGGAGCACGTTCGCCAGCTCTACGGCCCCGAGAAGGTCACCCACGTCATCACCTACTCGACCATTAAGGCCAAGCAGGCCATCAACGACGCCGCACGCGTTCTGGACTACCCGGTCTATATGGGCCAGCGCCTGTCCAAGATGGTCTCGAGCGACCCCAAGGTCAAGCTCAAGCAGGTGCTCGAAAAGCAACCCGGCAAAGAGGATCTGTTTAACCCCGATTTTGCCGAGGCATATAAAAAGGACGACGACGCCCGACGCATCATCGACACGGCGCTCTCGATCGAGGGCCTCACCCGTGGCGAGGGCGTGCATGCGTGCGCCGTTCTGATCTGCCGCGACCCCGTCAACGAGCACGTGCCTACCAAGCTCGATACCAAGGGCGGCGTCGAGATTACCCAGTACGAGGGCCATACCGTCGCCGACATGGGTCTGCTCAAGATGGACTTCTTGGGCCTGCGTACGCTGACGGTTATCTCCAAGGCCAAGGCAAACATCAAAAAGAACTTCGGCATCGACATCAAAGAGGAAGAGATTCCCTTTGACGATCCCGAGATCTTTAAGCTCATGGGCTCCGGCCACACCGCCGGCGTCTTCCAGGTCGAGTCCGCCGGCATGACGGCCACGATCAAGAACATGAAGCCCACCGAGTACAAGCACGTCGTGGCATTGATCGCCCTGTACCGCCCGGGCCCGCTGGGCGCCGGCATGGTTTCGTCCTACATCAACCGTATGAACGGCAAGGAGCCGGCCGTCTCCTATGACGACCGTCTGGACGACATCCTGGGCGAAACCTACGGCACCATGGTCTACCAGGAGCAGGTTATGCTCATCTCCGTCGAGATGTGCGGCTTCTCCAAGGGCGAATCGGACTCGCGTATCCGTAAGCCCGTGGCCAAGAAAAAGATCAAGCTGCTCACGTCGACGGTGCTCCACTGGGAGGATGGCTCGGACGAGACCACCTACGACCACTGGATGAACGGCGCCATCAAGAACAACTACACGCGCGAGGTCGCCCAGAAGATTTGGGACGATGTTCTCGAGTTCGCGTCCTACGCCTTTAACAAGTCGCACTCCGCCGGCTACGCCATTCTGGTTATGCAGACGGCGTGGCTCAAGGCGCATTATCCGCACGAGTACATGGCGGCCGTTCTGACGTCCTATACGGGCAAGACCGACAAGATCGTTCACTACGTCTCGGCGTGCCGTCACGACGGCATCCCCGTGCTGTCGCCAGATGTCAACGAGTCCGGTACCGAGTTCACGGCTACCAAGGAGGGCGTGCGCTTTGGTCTGGCCGGCATCCGCGGCGTGGGCACCGGCGTGGCGCAGGCGATTATCGCCGAGCGCGAGGCAGGCGGCCCGTTTAAGACGCTGCACGACTTTGTCGAGCGCGTGGACTCGAGCCAGGCAAACCGTCGCGTGATCGAATCACTCATCAAGGCAGGCGCCTTCGACTCCACGGGGTATCCGCGTCGCCAGATGATGCACTTTGTGGACAAGAACAACCCCGAGAACATCATCGATGCCGCGGTGAAGCGCCAGAAGGATCGCGCGAGCGGCCAGACGTCGTTTTTCGACATGTTTGGCGACGTTGAGGGCTCGGGCTTCGAGGTGAGCGTGCCCGATCCGGATGGCCAGGAGTGGGACCGCCATCTTAAGCTGAGCCAGGAGAAGGAGGTTCTGGGCATCTATGTCTCGGACCACCCGCTGCGCCCGTTTGAGTATGCACTTAGCAAAGCACGCGACTTCTCGTTCTCGCAGATCGACACCGGCTACGAGGTGCAAAACCCCACGGGCGGTACCATCAACCAGGAGATTCCCGAGGGCAAGGCGCTGTGGTGGGCCGGTATGGTCTCGAGCGTGTCCAAGCGCGTGACCAAAAACGGCGACCCCATGGGCATTGTGCAGCTCGAGGACATGGAAGGCGAGGCCACGGTCGTGGTGTTCCCCAAGACCTACAAGGAGGCCGAGGGGTATCTGTACGGCGAGGTTGATCCCGAGACCGGCGCGCAGCTGTCCGATGCGTTTGTGCGCATTAAGGGCAAGCTCGAGCGCTCGGATCGCGGCGACCAGATCATCGCGCAGGAGATCGTGCCGCTGGAGCTTAACGAGGAGAACAACAAGCCCAGGGTGTTTGAGGTCATGGTGCCCAACAGCCGCTTTAGCCAGGGCAATATGGCGCGCCTGGCCACGGTGCTCACCACCAACCCGGGCGGCGACCGCGTGGAGATCTTTATCGAGCAGGTGGACGGGCGCGTGTTGCGTGCCGAGGTGCCGGCCAAGGTTAACGCACGCTCGATTCCGCTGCTGGCCGAGGCCAAGGCCATCGTTGGCAACCAAGGCCGCGTGACGGTTATCTAAGGGTGCCTTTGCCGGGGTAGCTAATTTGGGACGGGGCTATTTTAGCTACCCTTTGACTGACGGCGAATGAGTCGGGGTCGGAATGCGTCTCAACCGACATA